>NZ_VSZO01000012.1:300000-598663 GCF_008312935.1 Roseiconus lacunae
GCGTCTATATCGGACACGGTTCGGTCGCCAGCTTTGACAACGCAGTGATCGCAGGCGCCGGTGGCTCGACCCGGATCGAAGGTGGCTTTGCGTCCTTCAATCCGATCGAAGTCCATCAGGGGACGCTGCGTTTGACGAACAGCCGCATCGAACACAACGCCGACGGTCGTGCATCGACCAATGGCGACCGTGTCGGTCGTGGCGACAACGCAACAGGCACGGTCTTTGTCCGGGCATCAACGCCGATCATCGTTAACAACGATTTCATCGACAACGATGCCGCCGCGATCACGATCGATCTCAACTCGCTAAACGGCAACGAAGTTTCCGACCACGGCCGATCGACCGGCATGCTGGAAGGCTTTGACGTGGTCGGCAATCTTGGACCACTGGTCGAAGACAACACCCTGACTCGTAACGGCATCAACGGGATGTTGGTCCGTGGTGGCGAATTGGTCACCGAAGGCGTCTGGGACGACATCGACATCGTTCACGTCGTTGACGAAACGATCGAGATCCCCAACCAACACATCTACGGCGGACTGCGTCTGATCAGTGACGCACGCGGTTCGTTGGTGGTCAAGTTCGAGACACAAGAAGGGCAGGAAAACACCAACCCAGCGGGGATTGTCGTCGGCGGTTCGTTGCTTACCGCCGAAGACGAATTCAAAGACATCGCCGACCGGATCGGCGGTGCGTTGCAATTGATCGGCCACCCTGACTTCCCCGTCGTGATGACGGCGATCTCGGATGATTTCGTCGGAGCCGGCTTTACGATCGACGGATTCGCTCAGGTCGATACCGATAACGATGGTGTCATCAGTGGCGTCATCACCGGTGGCGATGACGACGACGGTAACGGAAATCAACAATTCGTTGGCACCTTGCCGACCGGCCCCGAAGTCGACCTAGGGACAACGATCGATAATGACGTCGCGCCGACGATCACCGGATCTTTCTCGGCGACGATCGAAGATGCCAACCAAGTCCAAGTCAGTGCGGTCACGGTTGAGAATTTGCAAAACGGTCAGCAACTCGTTTCGCAAGACTATATCTTCTTGGCATCGACCTACCTGACCAGCGGCGGAGCCACGACGGCGCTCAATCAAACGACGATCACGCAGGCGGCAACGCTGGTTGCCGAAGACACCGTCGAAAGCCGCGGAACGTATGCCGGCCCCAACGGTACCGTCAACTGGGTCGCGACGACGTACTTCATTGACGGCCTCGCCACGATGTTCTCGACCTTGGATCTGAACAGCTCCACGTCGTTGGGTGATATCCGTGTGATCAGCTACCTAGACGAAGACGTTCAGGGCAACACAGACGACTTGCTCTACACCGTCGGCACGCCCGGACAATCCGACTTCCGTGTTTACACCGTCGATGGCCCGACCCGTGTTGGATTCTCGCACGGTGGTTTCTACACCAACGATGGCACTAACCAAGTCAACGCGACTTACGAAGGCTGGGCCGCAGACGAGTACAACGATCTGGAAACGCAGATCCAAGCCGGTACTCAGGCCTACTCGGTTCCCGGTGTGATCGACCTGACCGATCTGCCGGCGATGGTCGACCCAACGTTCGGTTCGGTTTTTGGCGCCGGTGACGTCACGACCGCGTTGTCCTGGGTCGTCAACAGCAACGCGTTTTCATCGCGAGTGACCAGCTTCCTCGAATTGCTGGCCGCCGACCCAACGGTCGTCCAGCCGCCATCGGCATCGCTTTCGACCGGCCAGTGGGACGGCGTGACGATCCGCGAAGGTGCGGACGATCGCAACGTGGCTGCGTTTGCCGAACAAGAACCGGTTCGCATGACGGTGTTCGAAAACAACGCCATCCCCGGCCAAGCTCAATACCTTGGTCAATTGGCACCGAACGAACAGTCCGGTGATGAAAATCGTCGCCTGGGATTCATCGTCGACGGTGCGATCACCACCCGCGACGACATCGACGTTTATTCGTTTGTCGCCGAAAGCGGCACCGAAGTCTGGCTGGACATCGACCGAACCAGCAATAGCTTGGACACGGTGATCGAGTTGGTCGACATCAACGGAAACGTGTTGGCGGCCTCGAATGATTCGTTGCTGGCCGAACAAGATCCGTCACTCGGCTTGTACGTATCACCGCTGCTCGACAGCGACTCGGCACAAGCGTTGACGGTCAACGAACAACGCGTTCCGGTCGCCCAGTTCACCTTCGACGCGGCGATCGCAAACGCCTCCAGCGGTTCGTTCACGCTAGGACTGGACACCAGTGTCAGCACACAGACGGTCAACGTCAGCGTCAGCAATTTCTTGGCGAACCCGGCGGCCGCGATTGCGAACGCTCTCAACAGCACGTTTTCCAACGAAATCGGCTTCGTTACTGCCCAAACGCTGTCCCGTTCTTCGACGGGCGACTATGCCGTCGAAGTCCACTTTGATCCAGATTTCTTCACCGCGATCGATGTCCCCGGATTCCGGTTGTCAACCGCAGGCGTTTTCCCGTCGATCCCAGCGTCGCCAGCTCCGGTTGTCCAGAATGCCGATTCGGTTCTTCAGGACACCTATTCGTATAACTACAAAGACGCCGGCATGCGAATCCGTTTGCCCGGCGAAACGGGAACGCTCAATCAGTACCATGTCCGTGTCCGCAGTAGTAACACGCAAGACCCCACCGATTTTGCCACGTTGATCGATCCGGCACGTGTCGACGAAGGTTTGACCCGCGGTCGGTACTCGATGCAGATTCGTTTGCGTGAAGCCGACGAGAGTGCCGGCACGCAGGTTCGCCTGACCGACATTCGCTACGCCACCAATGGTTTGCAAATTATCGGCCAGCCGTTGCACTCACAACTGACCGGTGAAGAAGCCGAAACGACCTCGCCGAACGATCAAGCGTCTGACGCCCAGCCGCTTGGTTACTTTAGCGTTGGTGACGACACCAACGCGATCGCCGGCCCACTGCAAAGTGACCGGTTGGCCAAGTCCATCTCTGGCACGATTGACTCGGCGACCGACGTCGACTGGTACTCGTTCCAAGTCCGCTACGATGACTTAACCCGCGACAGCTCGCCGATGTTCTTGTCGACCGTCATCGACTTGGATTACGCGTCGAACTTTGCCCGTAGCGACATGGCTTTGTACGTGTTCGATTCGGCCGGCAACTTGATCTACACCGGAACGGACAGCAACGTCGCGGAGGATCTTCCCGCGTCGCCAACCGACAACAGCACCGATGACCTGAGCCGCGGTGGTGCCGGTAATGAAGACCCCTTCATCGGCTCGGTCGAATTGCCCGAAGGCACCTACTACGTCGCCGTTAGCAACCAGACGCAAGTCCCGCTGGCGATGGATCAATTTTTCAATCCAGCCAGCTCGAACCCGCTTGTGCGTGTCGAACCGATCGCAGCGATCGATCGAGTCGCCGACGACAACATGCAGAACGGTATCCTGTTCGACAACTCGTCGATCGTGCCGTACTCGCTGGATGACGTTTACTTGTACGTCAATACGACCAACGGATTGCACATCGTGAATCCGTTCACCGGTGTCGACTATGGCGAAGTCGGAAACTTTGGTGGCGAAGTCATCCGTGACGCGGCCTTCCGCGCCAACGGCGAACTGTACGCATACACGCAGTTCTCAGGCCGTCCACGGGCCGATGACGCGTACTTCTATGTCCAACTGGATACCGGAACGGGAACGCCGACGACGGTCAACACCGCGCCGATTTTGACGACGTTGGAGTCGAACGTTTCCGAAGCTCCTAACCCAGAAATCTTGGAAGCCGATTCGGATGAAGGCGTCACGATCGAAGCCTTGACGATCCGCGAGTACCTTGATGCCGAACGTGGTTTCTTCGTCGGTAACCGTGCGGTCGCCGGCAATAACGGCATCGACTATCGCTCAAACATTCTTTGGGAATTTGATCCGTCGACCGGCATCGCCAACGGCGATCCCTTCGTCGATCGGTTCGTCGCCGACGCGGGTGCGGGTACCGACCGACGTGAAGTTGGCCAGATCAACACCAGCAGGATTCCCGGCGGTGCGGCGACACAGCTCGGCGTGACCGATGTGGTCAGCATCAATGCCGCGGGGAACTTCATTCAGCAGTTGTTCGACGGAGATGGGTTCTCGATCACCAGTGGAATGGACACCACCGCATTCGAATTTGATTTGGTCGGTGCGGCGGTCCAAGTCACCGGTGCTCCGGTACTTGACGGTGACACGCTGACCGTCGGCGGAACGACGTTCGAATTCGACACCGGTCGCCGCCTACGTCTGTCCAACGTATTCGCCAACGGCGGCTTGGACGTCGGACAACGAGTCATCGTCAATACGCCGAGCGGCACGCGGACGTATGAGTTCATCGCCCAAGGCACCCAGCCGACGATCTCAACCTACATTCCGATCATCGTTCGCGGTGCCGACGGGGTGGGTCGCCCGGTCAACGCCGTCGCGAACGACTTGGCCGCTGCCATCACGCAGTATCAACCCGATGCGGACGTGACCCTGCTGGGTAACGAAGTCGCCTTCGGCCCCGACGCGTTCTTCACCCCGATCGGTGTCGGACTGACAAGCATCGGCTCTGATGGCGTGGCCTTTGGCAATATTCCCGTCTTGGTTGACGAGTCGTTCGATTCCTCTGACGTGCTCGATTCGATTCTCGACGCGTTCGCCAATAATGCGATCACCGCCGATGTCAATGGTTTGACCTTCACCGTCCCCGGTGCGTCAACCGTCATCGTTAACTCTTCCGGCTTGGTCGGCGGCGGAACGATCGGTGTGACGCCAGGTGCCGAAGTCATTCAAATCGAACTCGACGACACCGCTTCCGATGTCGCCCAGAAAGTCACCGACGTGATCAACTCACTCGGGGCTACCTTCACCGCGTCGGAAATGAACCACAGCGTTCAAATCAGCGGCGGCAACATCTCGGTGGCGACCGGCAATCTGGTTGCCGGTGGCTTGCCCCAAGGCGGCCTGATTACCGGTGTCGAAATCGTCGGCAATGACATTTACGCAATCAGCGATGCCGGCAGCCTGTACCGTGTTACCGGGAACGAGTTGATCGCCGGAACCCAGATCATCAGTGGCAATCGCCAGATCGGCAGTTTGGTCAGCACGGCAACTGACCTGCAACGCATCGGCGAACGATTCACCGGCCTACGAGCCGGCCCGAACGATGTCGATGGCGGTATCTACTCAAATGTCTTGTTCGGGATCACACAAAGCGGGAACATCTACGCCTTCAACCTGCAAGGGGAATTGGTTCCTTACTTTGCCGGTGGCCGTTCGATGATTTCGACCGGTATCGAAGATGCCCAAGGTCTCGATTTCAGCACGCTGGACTACAACCTCTGGCACTTTACGAATTCCCGCAGCGGCGATGCCGGTCACAATAACAACGGTGGCACGACATCACTGGCATTCAACTACGAGGGGCTGTTCCAGAACAATTACTCCGACCCCGTTGAATACCCCACCGCGACGGCCCGTCGCGACGGACAAGCTGTCAACCAGACGTACAACTTCCCCGGTGGGGCAAAAGGCGAAGTCCTTAGTAAGGAATTCTCGCTGGCGAATTATTCGTCCAACGATTTGCCGACGCTGTACTTCACCTACCTGATCGAAGCTGACGGTGGTGGATCGACCGATGCGTTACGTGTCTTTGTCGTCGAGCCTGACGGAACCCAACATGCCGTCGCGCTCAATACGACCGTGACACGTCCGGGCTCGAACGACCCCGCCTCGATCGGTGGTCCAGATGATGAGTTCGATGACCCACCATTGAACGCACCGTACAACGACACCATCGACGTCGACAAGCAACAACTGTTCGACAACACCGACACTTGGCGTCAGGCCCGTGTGCCGTTGTCCGAGTTCGCGGGCCTCGAAGGTCTGCGTCTGTTGATCGAGTTCTCGACCGCCGGTCGGATCGACACCGGTTCGACTTCGATCCAAGCCGTCGCCGGTTCTGATCTGGTCGAAGGTCAAAGCATTCGTGTCAGCGGCGAAACCTTCGAAGTGAACTTCCCGCCGACCTTGGTCGCCCCCGCCGGGGCAGAAATTGCCGCGGCCTACGCTGCCGACGCCTCGGCACGTGCCGAGTTTGTCCTCGACGGACAAACGTACGTGCTCGATGACGGAACTCGAACGATCGATGGCAGCCCCTCTGACCCGATGGATCCGCTCTCGCCACCGAACGAAATTGCGATCGACTTGGGTGCGGCCGGAACGATCAGCCAGTTGTCATCGGCGGACGTCGCGAACTTGATTCGGGATGCCGTGTCGGCGATGCCACCGGCAGTGACGATGACGTACAACTTCGTCGCCAATGGAAACTCGATCGAGTTTGGAAACGCCGACGAGCTGTCATCGGTCTCGTCGACTTTGTTGGACGTTCGCAACGTTTCGTCGACGACGGCGAACGCGATCAATGTTCGTGCGGCGATGTCAGCCGATGAAGTGGCTCAGGCGATCCGCACGGCATTGCTGACGCGATTCATCCCGGCTGCCATCAGCACCGGGACGCCGAACTACATTCCCGTCGACGGGGCGATGGTGTCGCTACCGGGATTCAACCTGTCAGACTCGGGACCGTTCGTGAACGCGTCACAGCGTTACGTCGACCAATATGGCGCGACCCCGGTCGCCGGATCTCGCAACAACGAGTTTAACGGCGTTTACCTGGACGACTTTATCATCGGCTTGGCCGAACGCGGCGAACAAGTCGTCGACGATCGTCCCGCGGGATCGGGCATTGACACTTCGTTTGTCACCGACACTCGATTTACGTTCCCCGAACCCAACGACCCACTGAGCGATCTGGTCACCGGTTCCTACCAAGTCGAGATCCGCGACTCGAGTGAGTACATCACCAGTGTCAACGGATTGCAGTTCCGTGAGTTCAACAGCAACGAACGCTTAAGCGACGGGATCACTTTGGAAGCACGTTCGGCGGATCAAATCGTCGACGGCCAAATGTTCTCAATCACCGACGGACGTGCGACAGTCGAATTCGAATTTGACTTTGACGGATCGGTGACCCCAGGTCGTGTCCGCGTCCCGGTATCGCTGAGCGTCGTCGACGAAGACACCGGGTTGCCCCGTCCGCAAACGGCAACACAAGTGGCCAGCAGCATCATCGACGCGATCAACCGCAGCGATGTCCGAAGCGTCTTGGACGTTCAAGCCACACCGAGTACCGGCTTCAATACCGAAGTCGTCCCACCGACTGGAATCGACGCGACCGTTCGAATCGATTCGCGCATCAACTTGGTGGGTAACGTGCTGGTGTCCAATGAAGACCAAGCTTTGGCCGCCGTCGATCAGTCTCGACTGCGTGGTGACAGCAACCGAGATCGCGACGCACAAGGCGTGATCATGGTTGAAAACAGCCGCTTCCTGTTCAACTCCGAATACGGAATCTCGCTGCAACATGACGCGACGGCAGTGGTCGCGGGTAACGAGACCGACTCGATCGTGCGGTACCCACGTAACCTCGTCGAACTAAACTCGGAAAACTACGTTCCCGGTGTGGTCGTCCAAAGCAACATCGTGGCCTTCAACGGCACCGGTGGAATCCAAATCGATGGATTGGACATCACGCTCAACGAAACCAACTCTGACCCGGTGAATATCGACCGTATCGTTAATAACACGATCATCGGCGGTTCGATCACCGCGGGAACCAGTGCTCCCTCGGACACCTTCGCCGGACTGTTGTTCGATCAAGGTTTGATCTCGTTCGCAGACGCCGTCGTCGATTACTCACCCGATGCCGGCGGAACACCTCCGACCCTCACGCACCAGACGCCAGATTCGGCACTCGGGGCGCCAGACGGAAACGGACGCGGCAACGAACCTGTCGATGGCCAAACGGCAGTCTCGCTCGGCTTGGGCGGATCACTGACCGTGCAATTCACCGATAACTACTTGACCGGTGATGGGACCGCGGCGGGCGACTTGGTCGTCTTCGAAACCGGGGCGATCGAATCGGTACTCGTTGAAATCAGCCGTGACGGATTGAGCTTTACCGACGTGGGAATCATCGGCGGCTTGTCCAACCAAATCGACATCGACCAGTTTGGCTTCGGACCAAATGATCGCTTCGCCTTTGTTCGCCTAACCGACCTTCGTCAGGGCGATGAAGAGGGCAGTGCCCTGGGTGCGGACATCGATGCGATCGGTGCGATCAGCAGTGCCCCCGTCGATCAATACACTGCCGGCGGAGTCGGCATCAGCATCAACGGTGGTTCGTCGCCGACGCTGCTGAACAATGTGATCGCAAACACCGAAACCGGGATCACGCTGAGTGGTGACAACGGCGGATTCATTTCCGGCGGAAACTCGTTCTACAAGAACACGAACAACGCGGATGCGGGTGTCGACCTCGGACAACTCGCCCAAGTGTTGACCGATTCGGAAGCCGTCTTCGTCGACCCCGCTAACTTCGTCTTCGCTCCCGCGTCCGGCTCGCGGATCATCGACAGCTCAATCGATTCGCTGCCCGATCGTCCGAGCTTGACGACGGTTCGCAATTCGGTCGGCATCGCACCGTCACCGGTGCTTGCCCCAGTCTTGGACGTCAACGGCCAAGTCCGTGTCGACGACCCGAGTGTCGAACCTCCGAGCGGTCTTGGTGACCGGGTCTTCAAAGATCGCGGCGGATTTGATCGTGGCGACATGGAAGGGCCTCGGGTCACGCTGTTGCAACCCTACGCCCCCGGCATCGGACTTGACGCCGGACGTGCCACCGTCGCCGGTACGCGTCCCGATGCGTTTGAAATCCAACTGATCGATGGGCTGGCTCCTTCAGACAACGTTCCCGGAACCGGTATCGATGACGGCAGCGTCTCGACCAGTTCTTTGATCTTGTTCAAAGACGGCGAACCGTTGGTCGAAGGCACACACTATCGATTTGCATACAACCCTTCGACGAATGTTATTCGTTTGACGCCGATCGCTGGATCTTGGGAAGACAACTCGACCTACCTGATCCGTATGATCGACGCCAGCGACGCGATCGTCCAAGCGGGCGATGGTGTAGTCTACCCAGACGGAGCCAAGCTGACGGTCGTCGATAGCTTGAATCAACCGACCGTCTTTGAGTACGAAACCGGCTTGATCGTCGACTTCTTGGCCGGGTTGAATGCGACGACCGCCGACGGCGTGACGTTGGAATTGTTTGACGGGGCTCGAACACGGTCTTACCAATTCGATTCCAACAATTCGGTTACCGGCGGAGCTTTCCCGGTCACCATTCCGGCCGCCGGAACGACCGCCGACTTTGTCGCCTTGATGGCCGACGCGATCAACGCAGATACGGTACTGTCCTTTACGGCTCGGGCGTCGGGTGAAACATTGCAACTGGTCGGCGGCACTCCCTTGTCGACGGTCACTAGCACAAGCGGCGCACTGCAAGTCAGTGGCAGCATCGGAACGGAAACCGGATTCGGATTCCAAATTCCGGCGATCCCCGGTAGCTCGATCGCCGACGTTGCCGACGGGCAATCGATTCAGATCAGCCTTGGCTCGGTCAACGTGATCGACTTTGAATTCGACGTCGACGGCTTGTTGGTCAACCAAGACGCGGTCCCGGTTTCGATCGACCTCAACGATACCCTCGACGAGGTAGCCAACGCGTTGGTGCGAGCGATCGGAGGCACGACGCTTGGCTTGGCTCCCGAGAACGCTGGATTTGGGCGAGTCTTCCTGGGCGGCGACACGACTTACTCGGTCGACGTGTCCAACTCGACTGCGACACAAATCGCCCTGCCAGGTCAAGGCCCGACAGTCCCGATCAACATTCCGATCGACCTCAGCGACGAAGAGATTGCGGAGCTGATCAAGCAGACCATCGACGCGCAAAACCTGACCGGTGTTAGCACCTCAGTCGTCGATGTCCGTGTCTTCCTAGAAGGCACCGGCGGAGTCAGTGGATTCGGTGCGGTGGACCGAGTAGTCGTGCAAGACCAGGTCGGCAACCAACTGCAACCGAACCAAGCAGACGGCCGAACCGAGCTGACGATCTTTATCGGCACCGGTTACGACTACGGTGATGCCCCGGCACCTTACACCAGCTCGATGGATGACGGCGGTCCACGACACGCCGTCGACCCGGCATTGGGCTTGGGAGCGACGGTGACTGCCGAAGCCGACGCGGAACTTCCCAACGCAGATTCGAGCGACGACGGGATTACGCTCCCGGCATCGTTCCAAGCAGGGTTCTCGTTCCCCGTCGGAATCTTCGTTCGTAACGACGATGCCGGTTCAACGGGCGACCTACCGGTTTACGTCGACGCTTGGTTCGATTGGAACCAGAACGGCCAATTCGAAGTCAACGAACGCTACCGGTTCGGAACCGCAGGCACCGGCCTAACACCGGAACTGTTCAACAACACCACGACGTCGGTCTTGATCGACGTCCCAGCTTCGGCCCTGTCTGGTTCGACCTATGCTCGGTTCCGATTGAGCGAACAGTCGACGCTAGGCCCCAACGGCGATGCGACCAGCGGTGAAGTGGAAGACTACGAAATCTTCGTTGGCACTAATCCATATACCAACGCGAGCAACCGCTACGACGCCAACGACAGTGGCAACGTGACACCGATCGATGCGTTGCAAATCATCAACTCGATCGCTCGTAACGCTGGCGGCACCGTCTCGGTGAACCTGCAGACGACGCCCGTGGCAACGCCGATCTACCCAGACGTCAACGGCGACGGCATCATGTCTGCGACCGATGCGTTGGCCGTGATTAATGAACTGGCACGCATGAATGCGACCGCCAGTGGTGAGGGCGAAGGTTTGTCGGGATCGTTTGTTTCGGCCGCTCCTGGGGTGTTCGCCAGTGCATCGACCGCCGCCGGTGACGTGTTGATCCAACAGTCCGCGACGTTGCCGTCCGACACCGACGATGACGAAACCAACGGTGACGAACTCCTGGTCGGTCCGAGTCTGATGGCATCCGACTCGAACGACAACTCCAGCGTGTTCGACCTGCCCGAAGTCATCGAACTCGATTCGATTGTCGACGACTTGGCCAAGGACAAAGCCGACGCGGAAGGATCGAAGTCACTCGAGAGCGGACTCGACGATTTCTTTGCTTCCCTGTAAGGCGATGATTTGACGTCAACAACAGCCGCGAGCATATCTCGCGGCGTTGTTCCGCTACCCCAAATCAGATTCATACGAAGCACTAGGAAAGCCGTTACAAGTAGAAACCGATGCGGACAGATCGGTTAAAGAACGTATGATTGAGTAGACGTCTTTGCAAGATTCGCGAAGGACTGACTAGCATCCAAGGTGAACGCCCTAGCGGCGTTTGAATTCCAGCAGGCAATGCAGCCATGCGATCGGCATTACACAGCCGACTGCGGCGGTCGACGCCCGCCCACACCACTCGCGATGACACACCGTTTGCCCAATCGAAACGTGACTGAACGAATCGCCCCGCATTCTGAGCCGCCAAACGCCCCATACCCGAGACGGATATCGGGGACATCGACTCGATCGGCTTCCCGGCAGCAACGCCGGTCGCGGCGACTCTCTCTCGAGCGGTTTGAGTCGCGTCAATTGATGGCCGCAGACGTCCCTTTCGGTGCGACACCGGTCGATACCGGCGAATTTTTACTGGGGACCATCACAGTCACACCCGTTTTCTTCGAAAGTGATGGATCGATCGATTCAAACACCGAGGACTGGACCGCTCAAGAAATCGACGCCACGCTGGCAAAAATCGAAGACAGTGTTCAATGGTGGGCCGATCTGCTAGCGACGAAAACTTCGGTTCACACCTTGGACTTCGTCGTCGACGAAACCTACGCAAGGAACCCGGTGCAGACGGGGTATGAACCGATCACACGGACCAGCGATACGTTTCAGCGATACGTGGGTAGCTGGCTGACCGGACTGGGCTATGGCGACGCACCGTCGATTGAACGAGCCGTCCACCTATTCAACGACTCCCAGCGTCAATCCTATCAGACCGATTGGGCATTCACGGTTTTCGTCGTGGACTCTTCCAACGATGCCGATGGGTTCTTCGCCGATGGCGGGTTCCTGGGCGCTTTCGCCTACCCGGGCGGACTGTTCATGGTGATCCCCAGTGAGCGTCCCACATCGACCTACAGCCATGAAATGGGACACATCTTCTGGGCCCGTGACCAATACCCCGGTGCGGGAAGCTGGACCGATCAGCGAGGATACTACAACGCACAAAACTATAACGCCGCTGATAATCCGACTCCTGGATTCGTCCAACAAGATAGCATCATGCGCGGGGGCTCAGCCTCGGTCAATGCATTCAACCAACTGGTGACCGAACCGTCTGCGCTCGCGATGGTTGGATGGCAGGACAGCGACGGCGATGGCATCTTTGACGTCGCCGATGTTCCGCTGACGATCGATGCGATTGCCGCATTTGACGCCGAAAATCAGACATTTGACGTTACCGGTTCGGCAGCGGTCGACACCCTAGCCAATCGGAACAGCGCGGGAATGCAAAGCGATATCACGCTCGCCCGAATCCGTGAATTGGAGTACCGCCTTGATGGTGGTGCCTGGCAGACGGCGCTAATCGCCGATGATACCGAGATCACGTTCGACTTGGACATCGACGCCGCAGGGGCAAGCACGCTCGATTTTCGTGCGATCGACACATCGACGGGAATCACGAGCGAAATCCTAAGTGCTAGCACCC
The DNA here is from genome assembly GCF_008312935.1 of Roseiconus lacunae. Classification (NCBI taxonomy): domain Bacteria; kingdom Pseudomonadati; phylum Planctomycetota; class Planctomycetia; order Pirellulales; family Pirellulaceae; genus Roseiconus; species Roseiconus lacunae. The sequence goes on from NZ_VSZO01000012.1 coordinate 312,694, forward strand.
TGATTCCCGCGTTTTCCGGACTGGGCGGCGTCTATGCCTTTCTTGATACCAACGAGAACGGACGACGCGACGAAGGCGAAAGCCTATTCACAAACGGAACACTCAATCTCAAACGCTCCGACGGCAGTTCGCTTAGCTACCAAGCATTCGACGCGGCGACACTACCTGCGGGCAACGTCGCGAGCCAAGGTGGCGTGACGCTCTCGGCAGTCGGTGACGACACCGATGGTCAGATCGCGGTCCGAACGTCGACAACCGATTTGTCGGGCGTTTCTGTTTTTCAGTTCTTTGACACCGACCGCGGCGTCTGGAAAGACGCCTTCGGTGCCGATCAACAACTGCAAGTGTCCGGTGACCAAACGGTTGGTGCAGTCGTCGTTGACTTTCGGGCAACCGACACCGGCGGCTATGGCTACGAAAGTGGAAGCTACGCCCGCGTCGAAGCCTATGACAGTGCGGGCAATCTAATCGAACGCGTTACCAGTCCGTTAATCATGGCCGGTGAAACGGGACGAGTCAGCCTGCACCATTCCACCGGACAAATCGCCAAAGTTCTCATCTTTGGACATGCCGAAACAGAAATTCTTGTCGAGTCCATCCAGTTCGGCACCGAATCGATTGCCGAAACTGAAGGTGATGGGCTGCTGGCAATCGATGGGCTGGCGGTAGGGCAGTACCAATTGGAAACAACCGCCGACAATCTGATCTATCAATTCAGTTCGACGACCATCCCTCTCGAGCTTAATGAATCGATGAATTCGGTTGCTCTACCCGTCATCCAAGTGGATAGCCCGCGTTTCAATCAAACGCTCCCTGGGGATACCAACGGTGATGGGATGGTTTCGGTCCGCGATGCGCTGGTGGTCATCAACGACATTGCCCGACTTGGTAATCGAACTCTTGGTCCTGACGAACTTTCTGGATTCGACGTCGACGTCAACAACGACGGTGTCGTGTCCCCGATCGACGCGCTGCGTGTCATCAATCTGTTGTCAATTGCCAGGACGGAAGGTGAAATCGCCGAGGGCGAATCCGTTTCGTCGGCCGATTCCACGATGAGCAGTCAGGCAGTGGACGATTACTTTGCTTCATCGGCAAGCTTGCATACGACCTCCGCTTCATCCAATCCACTGGCCGTCTGTAGCGTTGATTGGCCGGACGAGACGCTCGACTCGTCAAAACTTTTCTAATCGAGTACTTCGGTGTGATTTCATGGATCGCCAGTGGATTTAGCCACGGAGTCGGTCCATTAACCGTGGTTTTCTCCGTCGTCTGATCGTTCCCACCGGAGAATTTAGTCGAATCGAAGCACTCTTTTTTCGGTCGGGCCCAAACGTTTAGCGAGTTCCGCGATGTCCCGCTCCGTCAGGCTCGCGGCTGATCTCACACTCGATTTCTCGGGACCGCTTGTCTGCTTCGGGCGAGAAACGCCTACTCCGTAGCTCATCATTGAGCGAAATGTGGAACTCTGCGGGCAAACCGACATCGGACGCAAGTGAGGGCTACCCCTCATCCGATAGCTTCTTTCGAGCAGATGCCTCAAAGATCACCGGCGAGCGTTTCTAACGGCGTTTTACGGTGTTTTCGGCAGGATTATGCAGCAGTCCCCCACAAACTCTGCCTCGTTGCGGTCGCTTTGCGAACTGATTTAATCGGAATATCTGGAACTCTGAGGGTTGAGCGACATCTAACCCGAACGGAACGGTCCAATTTCCCACGCAACCAGAACGTTGATAAAGCGGGCGAGGGAGATAATATAGGGCCAATATTCAGGCTGGCTAATTTTTGCGGCCCCGGTTTCCAAGGAATGCGGGGTCCCCGTCAGTCGAATACGACCTCCTCGACCTGCCACGCGACCGAGTCCCGAGTCCCCGGCTAACACGTTCTACTTCATCTCTCCGGATTTCCAGATGAAAAGCCTGCGTCAGTTGCTCCGCCGTCAGAAAGCCCAGAGTGCGGAACGATCTCACAAAACCCGCGCCGCCCGCAATGGCATTACGCGACGGTTGAATTCTCAGATGCTGGAGCAGCGTCAACTGCTGGCAGCGGACTTCAATGATGCCCACAACTACTGGCACGCGACCGACGTCAATCAAGACGGGATTGTGTCACCGAGCGATGCGCTCGCGGTGATCAACTATATCGCGGCCAACGCTGGTGCCGCACAAGGAGAGCAAGTCGACTCTGATTTGGACCCATTCGATCAGCGAAAAGTCGATACAAACAACGATGGAAACGTGACGCCCAGCGACGCGCTTTCGGTGATCAACGCCGTTGCTCGCGGTGAGCAAATGGACGCGCTCGTCGAGTTATTCCTTTCCGCTCGCGACCGTGACGACAATTTACTGCCCGAAGATGGCAATGGTGTCATTACGGTCGGCACCGGCATTGAGAATTCGTTCTTCCTCGAAGTTGCTTATTCGGACCTTCGCGGCTTCGGGGACGACCTCGGTATTTTCTCGCTGTACCCTGATGTTGGCGTCAGCATGGGCGGCGTCCTCATGCCAGTCTTGCGTGAAGCTCAGCGAGTGGTATTCGATGAAGCGATTCGCGACAGCAGTTCCGGCTCTTTAACGATTGGAATCGAGGGATCGTCGACGACCGTTGATGTTCCTCTCTCTGACATCCAAAGTGGATTCGCGACACCGCTACGCAATGCACTCGTCAACGACTTCGGATACGACGCCGATGATTTCGAGATCACCGAGCCCCTGTTCCTCCGTGGAGACAGCGGCCGGGACCTTGGATTTCAAATCGTGTACACCGATGAATCCTTTGGCAATGTCGACCTACCTGACTTGATTCTCACGGCGAACTTCGACAACCAAGTCGATGTCACCTTCACCGAGTTCGCACCGTTTGAAGCCGATGGAGTCACCCCGAACGACGCGGCTTTCGAATTTAACTTGGACATCCGTAGCCGGACGCTTAATGACAACGACAAATTCTATGAATTTTTGAATGACGGATCATTCGATAGCGAGACAGGCTTCACCAGCATCGGTGGTGTTGGCGAGATTCAGCTCAATGGTGTTCGAGGCGCCGACGACAATGGAATGTTGATTGAGCCTTTCGACGCATTTCGCTTTGAAGTCTTTTTGAGCCAGCCGGTATCTAGCTCGAATCCTTTGGTCGTTGACGTTAATCCTGGAGCCGGCGTTGACCCCCTCACACTTTATGGGGATACCGAAGAGAACGTCCCAGATGATTTGGTGATCATCGACGAAGACGCCCGGGTCACATTCAGCACCGGCGCGGTGATCAACACACCTCCGACCGTTTCACCGGTCCCGCTGGAAGCGACATTCACCGAAGACGACAACACCGACAGTGTCGATTTGTTGACCGGAGCCAGCGATGCCGATGGAGACACGCTTTCAGTTTCGAACTTTAGCTTCACCGGCGGCGACACCAGCGGTGTCTCTCTCAATGGCACCTCGATCGACGTCACCCCGTCGATCTATAACTCACTCGCCGTAGGCGAAAGCGTGGTGATTACCGCGACCTACGACATCATCGACGGCAATGGTGGATCGGTCGGCCAAACACTTTCGTTGACCGTCACCGGTGTTAATGACGCTCCGGTGGTTAGCGGCCCGATCACTGAATCACGCAGCGAAAACGCCCCTTCATTCATTATCGACTTGCTGCAAAACGCATCCGATGTCGATACCAGTGACACCCTGGACGCGATCAACATCGTCCAGAACGGCTCCGACGATGCATCGGGAATCACGGTCGACGATACGAACAATCAGATCACCGTTGATCCTTCCGCTTACGCCGCGCTCAATGATGGCGAAAGCGTGACGGTGACGTACGACTATCAGGTCACCGACGGCAACGGCGGAACGGTCAACACCACCGTCGCGATCACGATTAACGGCGATACGCCGAACCAAAATCCGGTCGTCAGCGGTCCGGTCATCGAAACGTTTAGTGAGAACGATGCCAACGCGACTGTCGATTTGCTCGACGGAGCCTCAGACCCGGACACCGGTGACGTACTCAACGTCGCGGACTTGACCTTGGTCAGTGGCGATGCCAGTGGCATTACCGTCGGCGGCAACACGCTTTCGGTCAGCCCGTCGACCTACAACTCGCTGCCCGAAGGCTCCAGCGAGACCATCGTCTACAGCTATAACATCACGGACGGCGAAGGCGGCACCGTCGCACAAACCGCGACCGTAACGATCAACGGTGCCAACGATGCACCGACCGTCAACGGCCCGCTGACGCTGACGGCGACCGAAGATGACAACAGCACCAGTTTGAATCTGCTTGATGGTGCTGCGGATCCGGACACAGGCGACAGCGTTTCTGTCGACGGCCTGACACTGGCCTCTGGTGATGACGCCGGAATCAACATTTCCGGAAGCTCACTGGCGATCGACCCATCGGCTTACAACGCATTGGCAGCCGGTGAATCCGAAGTCATCGTTTACACCTACAACGTCATCGATGGAAATGGTGGAACGACGGCTCAATCGGCGACGATCACGATCACCGGCGTCAACGACGCCCCGACCGTCGGAGCACCGATCAGCCAAACGTTCACCGAAGATGACGCCTCGGCATCGGTCGACCTGCTCGCCGGGGCGGCGGACGCAGACACCAGCGATGTACTCACCATCGCAAACTTCAGCACGGTTTCGGGCGATTCGAGTCCCTTCACCATCGTCAACGACAATTCGATTTCGTTCGCCCCCTCGGCCTATAACAGCTTGGCTGCAGGTGAATCAGAAATCGTCGTCGTGAATTACGACGTGGTCGACGGAAACGGCGGTTCGGCGGCTCAGACGGCAACGATCACCATCACCGGCGTTAACGATGCCCCGACCGTTGGCAACGCCTTGGCATTCACATTCAACGAGGACCAAGGCACTCAGACCGCTTCGCTGCTTGACGGTGCTTCTGACCCAGACGCAAGCGACACCCTTTCGGTCACCGGTGTATCGGTCACCGGTGATGATAGCGGTGTCACCCGCAACGGTGCGAACCTATCGATTGACACCAGTGCTTACGGTGCCTTGAACGAAGGCGAATCTGCCGTGATCACGTTTACCTATCAAGTCACCGATGGCACGGCGAGCGTCAATCAAACAGCAACCGTCACGATCGAAGGCCGCGACGAAGGCATCCCCGTTGTCTCCGGCCCGATCACGATCTCGTTTGATGAAGACGACAACAACGGCACGGTCGATATGCTGGCCGGTGCATCCGATCCTGACCAGGACCCGCTTACGGTCATCAATGCCGTCGTCACCAGTGGTGACGCGAGCGGAGTGACGATCGACGCGGCCAACGCACAGTTGTTGATCAATCCCTCGGCTTACAACGATTTGAACACCGGCGAAACGGAAGTCATCGTTGTCAGCTACGACATCAGCGACGGAAACGGCAATAGCGTCGCTCAGACCGCGACGATCACGATCATCGGTGAAGACGAGCCGCTGATCCAACCGTCGACGATCTCCGGACAGCTCTATATCGACCACGTCGAAAACCAAGAGGACGTCGCCAATAATGGTGCGACCCCGATTCGAAACGGTGTCCACGATGACGACGAGCGAACACTCGGTGGCGTGCTGGTTCGATTGCTGCAAGTCACCGGCAACGGTGAAGCCGAAGTCGCCTCGGTGTTGACCAATAACGAAGGCGAGTACTCCTTCACCGACCTGGATCCTGGCACCTACATTGTCGATTACAACCTGCCTTCGTCGGTGATTTACACCGGAAGCAAACGGGGTGTGATCGTCATCGACGAGGCTGGCGGTGAATCCGAATCCGGACCAAGCCTGAATGCGGTCGGCATCGTCGGCGTCCAACAACGCATCGACCTGCTAGCCAAAACGTACTTGGATGCCGATATCCTTGACACCGGTAGCGACAGCACCGGTACTTCGGGTGGCTCGGTTCACCTGAACGCCGACGGCACCCAGCAGATGTTCATCGCCAGCGGTGAGTTCGATGCCCAGTATGCCGAAGTCGTTCTCAATGAGGCCCGCGACGCAGCCTTGTTGACGATCATCGACAGTGCCGGCGAAGTGAAATCGGCACGCTTAGACATGGATCAATTCGTTGTCACAGGCGATGGACACGGCGTTCGCTTCTTCGGAACGATGCAAGATTTCAACTTCGTCCAATCGAGCGACGACCTTCTCCGAGAAGAATTCGAAGACTATCGTAACGCGATCGACCAAATCCTTTCGGACCTGTAAGCCGATTGGGATCGGGCCCCTTGCCGTCCGATCAACGATCCAACAAAATCCTTCACAAACCGCCGATGAATTTCATCGGCGGTTTTCTTTTTGACTGGCGTATTTATTCACGACCTACCATCCGTTCCCTTCCCGCCGATGTCCGCCCACCGCATTCGCTTGCGACGCCCCTGGCTACGTGTAAGCGTCCCGGGTTCGACGGCTGAACGAGTCGATGTTCCTGATCCGGCAACGGACTACGATTCGCCGCCGACGCAAGTCCGCTACAACCGAAACTTCAATTGCCCGACCGGATTGACCGATCAGGCGTCGGTCAGATTGCAAATCACTTCGCTTCAGGCCGATCACGCTGTCATTCGATTGAATGAGTCAATGATTTGGGAATCCGATTCGGGAACTCACCAGGTGTCCGCCCCGATCGAAGTCGAAATTCAGACGTATCTCCGTACCGCCAATCGGCTCGAAGTCGAATTGAACCGTAGTCCAGATAAATCAGGCCGGCCCCAAAACCTGACCATCGACGGCGAAGTCACCTTGCTGATCGAAGAACGATAAAACGTCGAACGGCGGTTTCCTTTGCCCCTCACGTTCAAAACCGCTACGATAACTTGTCAACGAAAAATCCTATCGGTTGTAGGACAGAGGCTACGTAAAGCAGTTCTGGAGAATGCCATTCCGGAGTCTGTGCTATTCCTAGCCTGCGTCTCATCGAACACTGCGATCCGAACGCGATTGCATCGGTCCTGTGAAAAGCAGAGTCGGCTCACAAACAAGTTTGCATTAATCGCCGGATCGGCGTTAAATCGCAACGAACGGGTGGACAACATGGGGGAACATGATCGATCTTTAGATGACTCAGCGATCCAGCTCGGTCGGGCACACGGCATTTGCCGGTGCAACAGAGTCCCGCTGAACGATGATCGACGGTCGAGTCGACGACGATGGATCTTGAAGCGACCGGATCAGAGACGGCGTTTCTCCTGTCTGGTGTTCCTGCCCGTCTTGTGTTGGACATTCATCTTCCCGGCAAATCGCATCGGTGCCGATGACCAACCGATCAATCAACGTTTACTGCAGCGCCTGTTGGGGCGGCACGATCGCGCGCGGCTTGCGGCGATGATGTCGATCGGAACAGACTACCAAAGCCGAATCGAGGCACTTCCGACGGTTCTCAAAGGACTGGAACAATTAAAAGACGATGCCCGATTCACTCGGCCGCCTAAACCCGGGGTTCCGGAACTTCCTGACGGAATCTTGCAAATGATTCAGTTCGCCGGCGGCCTCGACCGTCCGGAATCGACCGACACACTTTGCGATCTGCTGTCGATGCAACGGATCACCTGGGTGCTCGCAAGCGCACAAACACTTGGGCACAACCGGCATCACTCGGCCATCGATTCGATCAACTCGCTCGTCGATTCGGATTTTTTTGACGAGAACTATGGTTTTCGTTTCACCGTCGCTCGCGCATTGACAGAAATGAATCATCCCGATGCCTGGGAATCGCTCGCGAACATTGCCCTTCACGTCGACGGTCAACTCGCCTATTTGCTCGAACAAGAATTCCAGGAGGTCTCGGTAGACGCATTTCTTGGGGAGCAAAAACGCTTTCAAGCCTGGCGGGATTCTTTGGGTTTCAATTCCAAAGACGCTTCCTCGCTAGCCCCCTCCGGCGGAAATGCCTTAGCCGAAGCTGCGCGGATTCTCAGCGGAAAACCGGCTAAGGAATCGGGCCCTACGTCAACGCCAGAAATGGCAGGCGATCTCCCGTTACCGGAAAAGATGAGCCTTTCGTCGGGGCAGTCTGCCGTGTCATACTTGCGTGAAAAGCGACTTCATCCGTCACATTACTACGGCATCGAAATCTATGCAAAACGATTGCTATTCGTTCTCGATCGCAGTGGCAGCATGGACACGATGATCTATGGACAAAGTCGAATGCAGCGAGCCAAACGGGAACTTATTGCGGCAATCCAAGGCTTGGACCCCGAATGCGAATTTGGCATCATCGTGTTCGATAGCTCTGTTCGTGCTTGGCGAAACGATCTCGTCAAGGCCGAAGAACAAACAAAACGCGAGGCCATTCAGTACGTTTCAAATCTGGCGTGTGGAAACCGAACCAACACTTACGCTGCCCTTCGACAATCTTTGGAATTTAATCCTCAAGTCGAGGCAGTATTCTTGCTGACCGATGGCCAGCCTACGACAGGGCAATTGGTGAATCCATCTGCAATCTTGCTGGATGTGTTAAGGCGCAACCAAGTTCACAACATCACCATCAACACCGTCGCAATCGCTGTCGAACCGGTAATGGAAACATTCCTTCGCCGCCTAACCGAGCCCAGTCAAGGCGAATGCCGAGTCGTCGACTAAAGCGACGTACTTTTCTAGAAATCGAGCCAAACGAGTGTTACCGTCGCGCTTCGCTACCGGTTTTTACTAGCCATTAACGCGAGACGAAATGCGCCGTGTCTCCATTGCCACAACCGTTAGCTCGGGAAATTTCTTGCCAGCGACTGACCTCGAATCCAAACTTGCCATCCTAGCCGACGCCGCAAAGTACGATGCGTCGTGCGCAAGCAGCGGATCAAAACGTGAAAGCCGAGGCGGACTTGGTAGCACCGAAGGCATGGGAATCTGCCACAGCTACACGCCCGATGGTCGCTGCGTGTCATTGTTGAAAGTATTGCTAACGAACGTTTGCATCTACGACTGCCAATACTGCGTCAACCGTGTCAGTAGCGACACGCCGCGGGCACGGATGTCGGTCGAGGAAGTGGTGCGACTGACAATGGATTTCTATCGCCGCAACTACATCGAAGGGCTGTTTCTCAGTAGCGGGATCATTCGCTCTTCCAACTACACGATGGACCAACTTGTTCAGGTCGCGAAGACACTCCGCGATCGAGAAAACTTTCGTGGATACATCCATCTGAAAACAATCCCAGGTGCCGATGAAGAACTGATCGAGGAAGCCGGACTGTACGCCGACCGTTTGAGCGTCAATATCGAGTTGCCGACACTTGGTGATCTACAGCAACTCGCACCCGAAAAGAAACGTGATGAAATTGAAGACACGATGGGGCAAATCAAAGTACGTCGCGACGAAGTCGACGCCGACAAAAAGAACGGACTCCGGCCGCCCCGCTTTGCCCCCGCAGGACAAAGTACACAGATGATCGTCGGTGCGACGCCGACAACCGATCGTGACATCCTCGCGACCAGTAGCACGCTATATCAAACTCATCGTTTACGGCGAGTGTATTACAGCGCGTTCAGCCCGATCCCGCATGCCGATTCACGACTACCGGGGCAGGCCCCACCGTTGGTCCGCGAACATCGTCTCTACCAAGCAGATTGGCTAATCCGATTCTACGGTTTTGACGCCGGTGAATTGACTTCAGACGAACAAGCAAACTTGTCGCTGGAACTTGACCCAAAGCATGCTTGGGCCTTGGCACACCGCGAGCAGTTCCCGATCGATATCAACCTCGCCGCGCGAGAGATGCTACTTCGTGTCCCCGGAATCGGCGAACGCGGAGTGAAACGAATCTTGCGGACCCGAAAACATCATGCCATCCGTGACGAGGACCTCTCGCGACTGGGCATTGTTTACCGACGCGCTCGTCCGTTTATTATCACCGCCGATCGACACCCCGGTCCGCTGATGATCGATCGTGCAGATCTGATCGAAAAAACACGCCCAAAGCAACGTCAGTTGATGCTTTTCGATGCCGCCGATTCGGCTTCGAACGGCCAAGTCTGATTGCATCGCGATGAGCACTTCGAACTACCACGCACCGGTCCATTCGTTTCGATCCTGGCGAGACGCGGCACGAAGGTATTTACAGGCCGGTGTCGCGCCCGAAAACATTCGCTGGGTCGATCGACGCTCGGGCGCAAACCAAAGCCAACAAGACCTATTTGCTTCGGGCGAACCTGATTTTCCTCCGCAGACGCCGCCTCTCGATACGATCAATGTACCCTCGTCGTTTCTTGAAATCGCGCCCACGGTCGCATGTCATCGATCCGCCGAATGCTGGAGTTTGCTCTATCGATTGCTTTGGCGTCTGACCCATAGCGAAAAACACCTCTTGATGATCGCTAGCGATCCAGATGTGGTTCGCTTGACCCGGTTTGAAAAAGCCATCCGCCGCGATAGTCATAAGATGAAGGCGTTCGTTCGCTTTCGACGCTCCGTTGACGATTTAGGCGAACACTACATCGCATGGCACCGCCCCGATCACTTCATCTTACGTCACACGGCGCCGTTCTTTCGCCGTCGATTTGACGTGATGCGATGGACGATCATGACACCTGATGAATCCTGTCATTTCGATGGTGACAAACTGATCTTCGGCGCAGGAATGCCTCGCAGCGAAGCGCCGAACGAGGATGAACTTGAACCACTCTGGAAAACCTACTACGCCAATATCTTTAACCCAGCGCGAATCAAACTCGATGCGATGCGTGCCGAAATGCCTAAGAAGCACTGGCCGACGCTTCCAGAAACAGAAATGATCGGCTCAATGCTTCGTGAAGCACCCCGCAGGGTGGATCAAATGATCCAAACCACGAACACAATCTCGAGTGCGCAATCGTTTGTTCCAGAGCATGCATCGATCGAAGGCCTCCGTCTGGCCGCAAGCAAATGTCAAGGTTGCTCGCTCTGCCAATCGGCGACACAAACGGTTTTCGGACATGGCCCGGCGACGGCATCCGTTGTCGTGATCGGAGAACAGCCAGGTGATCAAGAAGACGTCACAGGGAAGCCGTTTGTCGGCCCCGCCGGACAGCTACTGCGTGAGGAATTGATGAGCGTAGGAATTGACCCGGAAAGCGTTTACATGACCAACGCGGTGAAGCACTTCAAATTTACGCGTTCATCGAAACGACGACTCCACAAAAAACCCTCCGCAAGGGAAGTCGCTGCATGCCGACCATGGTTGGAGGCAGAGTTGAAACGCATCAAGCCGGCGCAGATCCTTTGCCTCGGTGCGACCGCGGCAAGTGCGATTCACGGCCCCAACTTCCGACTTACACAACAGCGAGGCGCATTCATCTCGACTCGGTTTGCCGATCAAACATTCGCGACCTACCATCCATCAGCGATTTTGAGAGCGGAGCAAACATCGGCTCAAAACGAGACGGCGTCTCAGATTCGAGACCTTTTTCATCGTGACCTCAAAGCATTTGCATCCCATATCAAGGCACCGCCTGCATAATTAATTGTTGCCTTTCGTACCCTCCGTGTTCCTTGCGGTTCAACGTTTCCTATGAACGGCTGATGTTACGTAGACCACTTATCAGTCGGCGGTTTTGGCTGCGTACATTGCACAAAAAACGTGGCAACTCGATTCGGTTGGTCCCAGATCCAGATGTTGACGAAACGCTTACGCTCCACGGTCTTTGGTGTGAACGGTTAAGAGTGTCGCCATTTGACGACACCACCAAATTGATGACACCAATTCGTTTAAGTTCGCGGAATAAAGATCGTCTGTGTCATCTTCTGATGGAATCTTTCCAATCGCGATGAGTCTAACCCGATTAGAGCCTCTACTCTGCTGCTGCGTTTGTTTCCGAGACCGGTAACGGATAAGACCAAACGAACCTTATAGCAGCATGTCGCTTGAAAGATCGATAAAGGGTTGCGACCGATGCCGTAGAGACCGAGGTGCCCCCATCAGTGGGCCAAGTGTGGTGTCACGAAAAGACTGCGCCTACTAGAAGGTAGCCCACCACCCTGCTGCGTAGTCAGGACCTTCAAACGGTTAGTGCTGTTCCCAGCCCAAGTGTTGATCCCTGTGATATCCAAGGCCGCATAATCATCACAACGACTGCATCACTCTCATAAAATCGAAGGTCAATTTGACTTAGTGAAAGTAAAGTCGTGAATTCGAATTATTGTGCGGTTCGTTTACTGGCGGCACGCGTTTTGCTTCTGACCGAATCAATCCCCCCAACCCAATCCACAATCCGTTCGTAACTATATGAGACTTCCTTTCTTCGCATCCGTTTTCGCAATTGCGTTTCTTTTCGTCGGATCGACGACGTCTCATGCAGGCCTGATGTATCTCAGCCTCTCTGCAGAGGGAAACCCAAGCAACCAAGTCGAAGTTGGAGAATCGATCACGATCAATGTGACATTGAACGATATTGATCCAGGCTGGCGGGTTGTCTGGGGAGTGGGAATGGATCTGCCAGAGAATTTTTCGGCCGCAACTGATTTCGACTTCACTCCTCCTATGGGACGGCCCCTTGCTCAGTTGTCGGGCATCAACCCGCTCGGGAATTTTGGTCCCGAAGACTTTTCGACTTTGATGGTGTCGGTGCCGTCAAACAACTCATCAACATTTTCATTTTCGACGACTGCGACTAGCGTTGGGCAAAGTGTTTTTGTCGCCCAGGGCCTAGCGATCGGTGTCGGACCGGGATTCGGTGGAATCTCGTTCGTGCCGCTATCGGCGGAATTGACACTTGACGTACAAGCTCCGTCCTCGGCGCCCCCGTCGGCCGCTCAAACCCCCGAACCTTCTTCGCTTGCAATCATTGGCAGCCTTGCGGGACTGACTGTCCTAAGAAGGCGCCGACGAGGCTAAACGCTTCGGCGGTCGCTGTGCCGATGAGCGGGAGATTGGGACGCGACTTCGACAGCCACGATTCCGTTTGATCAATCGACGCGAACGTCCACTGTTCAATCGGATGGGCACAAGTTTCTGTGCGTCAAATCACTGTGCGTCAAATCACAGTGGGTCGAATCTTTGCGATTCACTGCAATGACGCATAGGGGATATCCTGTCATCAACAGGGATCTACTTTCTTACGAGCGGTGCGACCGAGATAACGCGGCGACCTACTTGGTGGCCGCGAATCAACGGTGCGGCCGTTATTCTGGGTCATAGCCCAAGTTGGGCGACAGCCAGCGTTCGACCTCGATCAACGGCTGGCCTTTTCGCTTCGCATAGTCCTCGATTTGTTCCTTCGTCATTCGGTCGACGGTGAAATATCGTGCTTCGGGGTGGGCAAAGTACAATCCGCTGACCGACGCGCCCGGCGTCATCGCAAATGAACTAGTCAGTTCAACCGTGGTATTTTTCTCGGCATCGAGCAAATCAAACAGCGTCCGCTTTTCGGTGTGATCTGGGCAGGCAGGATAGCCCGCGGCAGGTCGAATACCGCGATACTTCTCACTGATCAATTCGTCGTTAGTGAGCGTCTCCTCGTTCCCGTACGCCCAATCTTGGCGAGCTTTTCGGTGTAGCAACTCGGCAAATGCTTCGGCCAATCGGTCCGCGATCGCTTGGACCATGATGGCGTTGTAATCATCGCCGGCTTGTTTGTACTTCAGTGCGAGTGTCTCGGCGCCAATCCCTGCGGTCACGACAAAGCCGCCGATATGGTCCTGCCGACCACTGTCGAGCGGGGCGATGTAATCGGCAAGGGAACGGAAGTCTTTTTGACCACGGCGTTCCCATTGTTGCCGCAGAAAATGCAATCGCTTTAGTTCCGTCGATCGCGTCTCGTCGGTGTAAAGGATGACGTCATCTCCATCGCTGGCGGCTGGCCAGAAACCGTACGCCGCACGAGCCTGCAACGATTCATCGGCGATGATTTGGTCAAGCAATCGCTGAGCATCGTCGAATACCTTTCTGGCTTCCTCACCGACACGGGGATCGTCGAAGATCTTCGGATACTTGCCTTTCAGTTCCCAAGTCATGAAGAACGGTGACCAGTCGATGTATTCACGGATCTCGGCGAGCGAATAGTTCTCGAGCACACGAACGCCGGTGAATGATGGTTGATCAATCCGCACCGTGTCCCAATCCGTTTGGAATCGTTTTTCGAGCGCTTCCTGATAGGGGACAAGTTTTTGGTTACGCTCACGGAAACTGGCGACTAGCTCGGACTGGATATTAGTGTTGTTCGTGATGAAGTCGTTTCTAAGATCATCACTCAACAGGCTTTCCACAACTCCGACACTGCGACTTGCGTCGGCGACGTGAATGACGGGGCCTTGATAGGCAGGTGCGATTTTCACCGCGGTATGCTTTGCGCTAGTGGTCGCACCACCGATGAGCAAAGGCATTCGCATTTCACGCCGCTTCATCTCGCGTGCGACCGTGACCATTTCGTCCAGACTTGGTGTGATCAACCCTGACAAACCGATCATATCAACGTCGTGTTTGATCGCTTCGTCAAGGATTGTTTCGAAGCTCACCATGACGCCCAGATCGATGACTTCAAAGTTATTGCACTGCAACACAACCCCAACGATATTTTTTCCGATGTCGTGAACATCACCTTTGACGGTGGCGATTAAAAACTTTCCTCGAGAGGACGCTTGATCGAGTCCGGCTTGTAGTTTTTCTTCTTCCATGAACGGTTCGAGATAAGCGACCGCCTTCTTCATCACCCGTGCCGACTTGACGACTTGGGGCAAAAACATCTTCCCTTCGCCGAATAGATCTCCGACGACTTGCATGCCGGACATCAATGGTCCTTCGATGACTTGCAAACAGCGATCGAAGCTTTGCCGTGCTTCTTCGGCGTCTTCTTCGATAAAGCGATCGATCCCCTTGATCAAAGCATGCTTCATCCGCTCGGCGACCGTAGCTTCTCGCCACGATAGATCTTCCCCAGACCGCTTCTTTCCACTGCCTTTGACCGTTTCGGCGAACTCTAACATGCGGTCGGTTGCGTCATCACGGCGGTTCAACAAGACATCTTCGACATGCTCCAGCAAGTCCTTGGGTATCTCTTCGTAAACATCCAATTGGCCCGCATTGACGATGCCCATGTCCAAACCGGCGTCGATCGCATGGTACAGAAACGCGCTGTGCATCGCTTCACGCACACGATCGTTGCCGCGGAACGAAAAGCTGATATTGCTGACGCCACCGCTGGTCTTAACGCCGGGGCATTCTTTCTTGATACGGCGGATGGCGTTGATAAAGTCGACGGCATAGTTGTTGTGCTCGTCGATCCCGGTCGCCACCGTCAAGATATTCGGATCAAAGATAATGTCTTCCGGAGGGAATCCGGCTTCGTTGACGAGTAGTTCATAAGCACGCTTGCAAATTCGAACCTTGTCGTCTTCGGTCGCCGCTTGCCCGTGTTCGTCGAACGCCATCACCACCGCGGCGGCACCGTACTGACGAACTAGGCGGGCGCGTTCTAGAAATTTCTCTTCGCCATCTTTCAGTGAGATTGAGTTAACGATCGCTTTCCCCTGAACGTTTTGCAATCCCGCTTCGATGACTTCCCATTTACTGCTGTCGATCATCACCGGGACCGATGCGGCAACCGAATCGCCAGCGATCAAACGCAAAAAACGCGTCATCGCATCGATTCCGTCTAGCAACGCATCGTCGAAGTTGATGTCGATAATCGTCGCACCATTTTCGACCTGTTCGCGAGCGACTTCGACGGCGGTGTCATAATCTTCATCGCGAATCAAACGGGCAAACTTTCGACTTCCCGTTACGTTGGTCCGTTCGCCGACCATTGTGAAGGGAACTTCCGGACGCATCACCATCGGGAGCTGACCGGATAGCCTCGTGTAAACCGGTCCGGAGCTTTCCTGCTTGGGTTTCAATCCATTGACCCGTTCCGCCATCGCTCGAATGTGATCCGGGGTCGTCCCACAGCAACCGCCCAGGATATTGACCCAGCCGTTATCGGCATATTCGCCAACGATGTCGGCCATCGCCTTGGGGCCCAGGTCGAACTGGCCCATGTCGTTTGGCAAGCCCGCGTTCGGGTGACAACTGACCGGGATATCCGCGACGTTGGATAGTTCTTCCAGGTGCGGACGCATCACGTCAGGCCCGAGCGCGCAATTCATTCCGATCGAAAGCATCGGAAAGTGTTCCAGTGCCGTGAAAAATGCCTCGACGGACTGGCCGCTGACAAACGTCCGACCGCCTTTGTCGAACGTGCCACTGACCATCACCGGGACACGTCGTCCGCCGGCATTGAAAAAATCTTGAATCGCGAACAAACACGCTTTCAAGTTCAGGGTGTCGATCGCCGTCTCTGGCAACAACATGTCGACACCGGCATCAACCAATGCCTTGACTTGAAATCGATAACTGTCGCGCATCTTTTCGAACGTCGTTTTCCGATGGGCCGCATCGTCGACGTCGGTGCTGATCGCCAATTGCATCGCCGTTGGACCGATCGAACCGGCAACAAAACGAGGCTTGTCCGGCGTTTTCTCGGTGAACTCCTCGGCAGCTTTCTTTGCGCATCGAACCGCCGCATGGTTGATTTCCGCAATCAACTCGTCGGACATATTGAATTCGATCGCGCCGACCGGAGACGCGCCAAAAGAATTCGTCTCGACGATATCCGAACCGGCTTCGAAATAGGCTCGGTGAATATCGGTGATCTTTTCAGGGTGCGTCAGACAGAGCACATCGCTGAAATTCTTCAAGTCGATGCTAGCATCGTGGTCCGCAAATCGGTCACCACGCACGCCCGCTTCATCCAGTTTCAAGCGTTGGATCATGGTGCCCATCGCACCGTCGAGCAATAGAATTCGCTCGCGGACAAGTTGCTGAAGAAGATGGCTGGTCGAATCAGGTTGAAGCATCGTTAATCTGCACGAACATGGGGTATTCAGTAACCGGCATTGTCTTGTGGTTAAGGCAAATTCACAAGTCGAACCGTAAAAGGATCGCCGAGTTCCGGCACCGCCGTGAACCGCGATCGCGAAAGAGAATTTTTGTGTCGGAACATCAGCCTTGCTTTCGTCGGGCCAGTTTCGCTATTCCGCAATAGCCTAAAGATCGACAGGGTCTTTCTGGGATCAAATTGAAATCATTGACGGACAAAAGCGGGCCACTCGCTGCGGAAATTCACGGATGGATTACGAACGAGACACAACTGAGAACGGGAAGAGCGCACGCCGAAACTGGCGTCGCGGCAAACCGACCTCGAATCCTAGCTCAGACAGCGTGCCGGCGCCTCCAATCGAGCCTTCCCCCGCACCAGAGCAACCCAGCGGGGAAATCCCCACCCTTTTCGAGCTTCCTGACTGCACTTCGGAAGGAATCCATCGACGACAAGAGGCGCAAATGCACCTCTATGACCTCCATCGCCCCCATTCCGGGCCACCGGCAAGCCACCTCGACCCGCCGTCGGGCAATTTCAGCAAGCTTTCCTCGCCGACGCCACATACCCCAGAGGGGACAACTCCCTCGCTGGATATCATCGACCCGAGTTTAGCGAACGGGGAAAACGCGGATCACGTAGCTCGCAGCGATACATTCGAATCACCAGATCAGCCCCCAGAACGAATCGCCGCTTATCACCCCGATGATCCACCCAAGTGGGCCGACTCGGGACGATCGGCATGGCACACCCGCGCCGGCATAGGCGTGTTGATGTTTGCCTTACTAACCCTTTCGTACATGTTCGGAAAACGATCGCACACGCCCCAAAACGACAACGACGCGACGATCGCTGAATTGACGATCAGCGAGGACGATTCTGTTGTCATGATCGCCGACGAAATCCTCGAGACCCCGGACGCAGTGGAACAAGTGGCCGCCGACGTCTCGGATGCTGAATCATCCCAAATCGCCACGGCGGGCGTTTCGCCGACCGACCCAACAATCCAACCCTCCGATGTCGATCCCCTGTCATCGCAGTCCACCGACGATCTGTTGGCTCGGATCGCAGACGCGGCGCAGTCGGTCCCCCCGCCAACGAATGCATCGAATGAAATCGTGGGTGCCCCCCCTCTCCCGATCACGCAGCCATCACGCGATTCCTTGTCGGCTCCAATCACCGCTCCTTTGTCTTCGCCTCTGACCGACGATCAGACTTCGGCGATGGAGTCACTGAATCCTGAATCCATCACCGAGCCTCAATTTGGACTCGACCGTTCGATCGATTCCGTAGTCTCTTACCGCGAAAACACGCAACGCGACGAAAGCGCCGCAGAGCATGACGAACACGATCTTCCGCAAGGGATGGCGGATCGCTTAAAGCTAGAAGATGGCCTGCGTTATACCGACACGCCTTATCCGATCGGTAACTTTCTTGAAATCTTGAAGGCCTGGGAAGCGTCTGAATTGCGCTAGTTCTGCGACGACGGAGTCTTTTGAATCAGTATGAGTATCAAACAATCATTTATCGGCGCCTATGCGCGCCAACGAGCCGGCCGACGTCCCGATCCGCACAACACCCCAGCGCCGGTCCAACGTCAACCGCAGTCGTCGGAGCCGCTGGTCGGTGACGATGACGCATCGAACCTAGAAACGCAAACATGGATCGAAGGCAAAGACGACAAGGTCTTGCGCATCGATCAACCTGCGACATCGGACGAAGGACCGGTCGCAGCGGAACCGTCGGCCGTCCCATCGGAACACGAAACAGAATCGTGGGCGAACCAGTCGATCGCGGAACAGTGGCTGGCGACCGAATCACATGTGATCACGGCCCCCCTGCTTGACCCGAGCTTCCAGAACGCTGTATTCGAGCAAGGTTTTACCGAGTCGCAACCGCCGGATGATGAAGCGCCTCAAACGGACACTCGTCATCACACGCGCCAATCATCGCCCGCTTCATCAAACGATGAAACGGTCGTAGCTGCTGACGAAGATTGGGTCGCCGAAGAACAGCCGGTCGCCGAAACAATCGACCACACGGCGTCTGCGGTCACGGAGCCTGAATCACCTGCGCTGCGATGGAGTGGTGCGGCCTGGGAAGTCGACGCGTTCTCGATCCCTCGGCATGTCGCGGATACGTTCTTCGAAGAGAAATTCTTTCGTTCGATCGCCGATCATCTCGGCCAATCGGTTCGCTCCGGACTACGCAGCATTTTGGTCACCAGTTTGTGCGATGGCGAAGGGCGCTCGACCACCACCCTGGGGACCGCGATCGCGGCAGCCGCGACCGGACTATCCGTTGCGATTATCGATGTTGATTTCGACGCACCCGGCCAAGCCGAACAGTTGCGTTTGGACATCGATTCCGACTGGGTCACCGCGATTCGTCAGGGCCAACCTCTCGAATCAATTGCGATCGCATCCTTGGAAGATGGCGTGACGTTGCTACCGTTGCTGTATTCCGACGAAAGCTCTGTACCGGCAACGTCCATGGACCTCGATCGTCTGATCGATCACCTCCATGGTTGCTTCGACCTAATCCTATTCGATGGTCCGGCGGTCAATTCCTGGGCAACAGCTCGACTGGCGTCGTCCGTGGATTCCTGTCTCATTGTGCGTGATGCCCGTCTGACAGGGAAATCGAATGTCGCCCTTGCCGCGGCCACCCTTCGTCGCCAGGGCGTACAGGGAATCGGTGTGGTCGATAATTTCGCCTAAGGCGACGCTTTGCCCGGTCAACCGGCGTTTGACTGGCCAATGATGATTGGAAACCCAAGAAGGGACGGCGCCATCGTCGCGTCTGATCTATCATAAACGCGAGTGTTCCGTTGATTTTCGGCTGCGCACCAGCCGAAAGGCTACGGTCACGTTTGTCCCGAGATCTCTTGGGTGAATGCATGCCGGCTAATGGAGCACACTCGAATCCATCGTCGATTGGCTCCCCCAGCCACACCAATTCGCTTTGCCCTAACTCCAGAAGAATAGACGCCGCGGCCGCGCATTTTTTCGGTCGCTGGCGTAGACTGGTTGCATCCTTTGCCGGTTAGATCGGCACTAAAACTCAGTCACAATCTAATCTTCGGTTGGCATCGTGCCGCGACAGTCTTCTAGGATCAAGTTGCCCCGGGCGGCATTCGCCTTCGTCACAAGTCTGTTGGCCGTATCTACCTTGGCGTCCATTGGTTGCCGTTCGCAATCTCCGCAGGAAAACGCTCAATCGGTTGCGAAAGAGTCCGAGTCTTCACCGACGATCGGTCACGATGGCCCCGCTGCCGAACCGAGCGACTTCGAACCGGACCAAGTCGATCCGAGCAGCGTCCATCGGAGTACTGATCCGACGGCGTCTTCCTTGAAAGGATTTCCCGAAGGTTTCGTTGGAACCGCGACCTGCGCCCGCTGCCACCAACCACAATACGAGAGCTATCTCAAAACTCACCACAGTCGATCACTTCGTCCGGCTTCAGCAGATGACAGCGTTTCCGGGAAAGCATTCGACCACCCGAAAAGCCAACGCAGCTATCGGATTGTTAAGAACGGTGAGCAAACGTTTCACCATGAAGAGCGTTATTTTGGTGCCTCACCTCTGACGAATGACCGAATTGTGACCGGACACTATCCGGTCGAATTTGTAATGGGCAGCGGCGCGTTCGCCAAAGCCTACCTAGTGCGTGACGGCGACTACTTGCTGCAAAGTCCTATCACCTGGTACGCCGGTGCCAAAGAATTTGAAATCGCGCCCGGATACGACTCTCCCAATCAAGTCGGTTTTCGTCGTGTTGTGACCGAAGGCTGCATGTTCTGCCATGCGGGAATTGTGTCAACCGAAAACGAGAATCCCAATCGCTTCGCCGTCCATGAACATGCGATCGGCTGTGAGCGTTGCCATGGAGCCGGGCAACAACATGCAAACCTCTACCAATCGGTGAGCCAAACGGCGACACCGATCGAGACGTCTCAGTCCGCCATATTCAATCCACGTGATAGCGACCGAGTACTCTCCGAAGCGGTTTGTGCTCAATGCCATCTTGATGGCGATGTCACCGTCTTCGCCACCAGCGTCGCCGATGGTTCGAACCCCGGCGACAAGGATGTGCAGTCCTACCATATCGGTCACTGGGACTTCCGTCCCGGTGACGACCTCGGTCGATTGCGTACGGACTACAAAGGCGTTGGTGACTTGGCGAACGACAAAACGTTCTCCAACCATTTCGATCAAATGTGGAAAAGTGACTGCTACATTCAATCGACCACGCTAACCTGCATCACCTGCCACGACCCTCACGGCGGCGCCATTCCCGAAGACAAAGTATCGCACTTCCGCAAGCTCTGTTTAGATTGTCACGGAGACATCGACTGCGAGGTTCCACATGATCGCCGAGTCGAACGTAACGCGAACGATTGCGCCGACTGCCACATGCCACATCGACCAAGCGATGTCCCACACACTTCGACGACGAATCACCGGATCGCGGTTTATCACGACGACGATTCGTCTGATACTTCCACCGGCTTGACTGCCGACTCGGAAACCAACATTCGGGTACTTCGACGTGTCGATGCCGCCAATGACCTAGGCGATGACGAACAGCGGCGACGCGACCAACTCGCGAAAGCAAAACTAGCGATCCTCAAAGTGTTCGAGGGCAACGACCAGCCCATCCTTTCGATTGACACCCACCAGTTAACCGAATCGCTGTCCGACTTGCCGCCCCATCATGCCATCATCGCCAAAGCCGCCTTCCGTCGAGGCCAGGCATTACAACGAAGCGAAGACGCTTCGCCCGACGAAATCAAACGCGAGTTCAATCGAGCCCACCACTTCGCCGTCAAAGCCCTCCGGGAAATCCAATCGCCAACCTTGCAACGCCAGGAACTGTTGGAACTACTGGCCGACAAACGAATGACCGACGAAGCCTTCGGTGAAGCGGTCGCGTTGTACGAAGAACTGGTTCGCATTCGCCGCGATCCACGCGACTGGTTCAACCTCGCACTTTGCTACGCCCAGCAAAAACGAATCGCCGACGCCGAGGCTGCGTTGCAACGTGCGATTCGGATGGACCCGGCTTACGCGAAACCCTATGGGTCACTCGCCAAAATTTACATGCATCTCGATGTCTCTATGGCCCAGCAATACGATGCACTATTTCGATTACTCGATCGGAAGCCGTGAGAAAAAATTGAAGGCACGTGACGCGTGATCGCATGGCACGTCGCCGTTCGATGGAATGTAATTGGAAGCCCCTCCCTGTCTCCCCCCCAAACTCCAGTCTTCCCTGCCATGGTCAGACCGCCATTCGATGGTTTCTCCTTAAGTTGTCGGTTCACGAAACGCGTCGCAACTCGTTGCATCATCACCTTCCTTGCGTTGGTACTATTGCTGATTGGTATCGAACGATCTGCCGCGGCGGATCGACCTAACGTCCTCATGATCTTGGTCGATGACCTAAAGCCGGCGATGGGGTGCTATGGAGACCGATTCGCCAAGACGCCTCATCTTGATGCCTTAACGTCACGAGGCATGCGGTTTGATGCGGCTTACTGCAACCAGGCGGTTTGTGCGCCTTCGCGTTTCACGTTGATGCTTGGCTCACATTCGACTTCGACAGGTCTTTACGGCTTGGGAAGCCAATTGCGGCAAATCATTCCCGATGCGGTCACGCTCCCACAACACTTTGCCAAGCACGGGTACCACACCGAATCTCTTGGCAAGATTTTCCATATCGGCCATGGCAACCACGGTGATCCCGCTTCCTTCTCGGTCCCCCACTTCAAAGAAAAGGTCATCGAGTACAACGAACCGGAAAGTACCGATGGTGGCAAACTCACTCGTGAAGAAGCGTTCTTTACCAATCAACAACTCGATCGTATCCGCAGCCTGCCACGCGGTGCTGCTTATGAAAGCCCAGACGTCCGAGACGATGCCTATGCCGATGGACGCGTCGCCGACGAGACAATCCGGCGTTTGAAGTCAGCCAAGCAGCGTCTTGAGAGAGATGGAACACCGTTTTTCATCGCGGCTGGCTTCGCAAGACCGCACCTTCCTTTTAGTGCTCCCAAAAAATATTGGGATCTGTTCGATGCGAACGAATTGCCGCTTCCACAGCATGAATCGCTGCCAAACGATGCGCCAGGCGTCGCCGGAAAGCGTGGCGGGGAAATCACCAACTACAAACCCGTCCCCGAAGATGCCAACGCACCGTTCAGTGAAGAACTGAAACGAAATCTCATCCATGGCTATTACGCTAGCACCGCCTACGTCGATGCCCAGATCGGCAAAGTGCTTCGCGGCTTGGACGAAACCGGATTGGCCGACAATACCATCATCGTCCTCTGGGGTGATCACGGCTTTCACCTAGGTGATCTTGGGATTTGGACCAAACACACCAATTACGAACAAGCGACTCGAATTCCGATCGTCATCGTCGCACCGGGCGTAACGCCACCTAAATCTTCGACTAAACAGTTAGCCGAAAGCGTCGACATCTATCCAACGCTTGCGGAACTCGCAGGTCTTCCACGACCGACCGGACCGCAGTCGATCGATGGTGTGTCGCTAGTCCCAGTTCTGGAAAATCCAGAAGCTCGCGTTCGCGACCACGCGTTCCATGCCTATCCAAAGCGAACGCTCGGCCGTGCCATTCGCACCGATCGTTATCGCTTGGTCCAATGGAAATCTCCGCAGGCTGACGAAGCCTCGGCGGAATACGAGTTGTACGATTATCAAACCGATCCCGTTGAAACTCAAAACCTGGCCGGCTCACGTCCCGCAGTGATGTCGCGTCTGAAAGCGATCTTGGCAAAGTACCCCGAGGCGGTTTCGCGGAATCCGAAGCAATCCAACAAGTCCGCTAAGACGCCACCGATTGCAAACCGATCCATCGATATCGACGTGACCGTTAAAGGGGCCAACCCATCCGGAGTCGTCCTGGCCCAGGGCGGTAACCAACTCGGCTACGCGCTTCATTTAATCGATGGGCACCCGGTCTTTGACGTTCGGATCGACGGAAAAGTCACTCGGCTGCGATCGACGATCCGGGTCAGTGGACGCACCCGCTTGCAGGCCAGCCTGGACGAACAGAAGATGACCTTGGCAATTCGTGGCGGAACGCCAATCGAGATAGCCTCCCCGGGTTTGCTGCCATCGCAGCCGATCGATGGGCTATCGGTAGGATTCGATGATCGCTCCGCCGCCGGTGACTATACCGCGCCGAATGAATTTAACGGAACGATTGTCAAACAACGCGTGTCAGTTGGAGAACCGGTACCGACCGAAATCGCAAGCTTCTCTAGCCGACCGGGTCGCTGGACCGCCAAACGAGCAAACCGCTGGTACGATCAAATCGAATGGCCTATCGGCGCGAATTATGTTCCCTCATCGGCGATCAACCAATTGGAAATGTGGCAAGCGGATACGTTTGATCCCGAAACAATCGATCGTGAACTTGGCTGGGCCGCCGACATCGGGATGAACACCATGCGTGTATTCCTGCACGATATTCCCTGGAAAACCGATTCGCAAGAATTCTTCAATCGTGTCGATCGATACCTTGAAATCGCGGACAAGCATGGGATTCGCACCATGTTTGTGTTCTTCGATGGCGTGTGGCACCCCTATCCCAAGGCCGGCCCACAACCGGAACCAACTCCCGGTGTTCACAATTCCGGCTGGGTGCAATCACCCGGACGCGACATCTTACAGGATCCGAGCAAACAAGATGCACTCAAACCGTACGTGCAATCTGTGTTGACTCGTTACAAAAACGACCACCGAGTGCTGGTCTGGGATTTGTTTAACGAACCGGACAACCCTAATTTCAATGCCTACGGCGGCGGCGGAGCGAAGATCGAATTAGACCAACCAGAAAAGACTAAGTTCGCGTTGCGACTAGTCGAAAAATCATTCGCATGGGCTCGCGAAGTCGATCCATCGCAGCCGTTGACCGTCGGCGTTTGGCGAGGCGATTACCTCACACACCCAACCGAATATCAGCGTGCGTGTCTAGAAAACTCCGACGTGATTTCATTTCACAGCTACGAACCGGAAACCAAGACACGGCAGCTAATCGAAGGCCTGGCACAATTCGGCCGCCCAATGCTATGTACCGAGTACATGGCCCGCGGGAATCAATCGACCTTCGAAGACATCTTGCCGCTTTTGCAAATGCATGATGTCGCCGCCTACAACTGGGGATTCGTCAACGGTCGTTCCCAAACGATCTATCCCTGGGATTCTTGGAAAAAGGCTTACACCGAACAACCCGATCCGTGGTTCCACGACATCTTCGACACTGACGGAACGCCCTATCGCGTCGAAGAAACAAAGCTGATTCAGGAATTGTCGACCGCTTCGAAAAAGTCCTCGGCGGGCAAGTGACAATTTGAACGCATGGTTAGTTTCGAGCTAGGCTTGCTGCGGTATGTCCAAGAATGACTTCCCGACCCGTAGGCCACTCGACGACCATGGACCAATTTTCGAACGAACAATTTCTCGCGATCGGTGCGGTCGGTATCACCATCGCGATCGGCATGCTTCTAGTCATCTTACTTGTGCTGGCTGGCTCGCTGAAACTTTGCTGTTCGATGATTGGGAATCGAACCCCGACCTACTTAGGTTGTGTCGGATGGACCATTGCCATTGGGGTCATCAACATGACCATCGCGTCGGTCGGAGGGACCTCACTTGGGCCACTTGGATATCTTATCGCGGTTCCAATTACATGGTTTGCGACGGCGTACATGCTCTCCGTCGCCGGCGAATGTAGCATCCTCCGTGGATTCGGTATCTGGATCGCCAACGGTTTTGTTTCGACAATTGGGGTCGGTCTCGTGGTGCTTTGCGCGTGCGTTCCGCTCGCCGTCATTGGTGGCTTTTCCGAAGAAGGGCTGCGTGCCCAGATGGACGGCATGAATCAAACCGCAGGTTCATCCGATGCGACATTCGAAGGCGAGTTTGAATACCCCATCCAAGATGCGACGCCCGTCGTTTTTGAAGCTGGTGACGACGTCCCTCAGCAATTCGATCCGTTCTTCGCCCCTGAGCCAGATGACTTGCCAAAGTCTTCGAACAACGACTCACAACGACCTGTCGTCACGCCACCGGTGCCCCAACCACGAACACCGTACAAGCCAAAGCGGGCGAACGACGGGAGCACGCTCAACCCGTTCTTCAAATAATCACTTTCGCAAGCGTCCACGAAACTGATCGAAAAGGTGCACCAGCGCCCAATCGAATGACATTTGCTCGGCATCAGACATCTTCATCGCTTCGGCTTGTACCTGCGATGCGGTCGCCGCCGGTCGCGCCTTCATTCCCCGCGTCAGTTGACTGATCAAAGGCGACACCAAGAGCAGAACAATCGCGACGGCCAGAGCGACTTGCATTCCACGCTTGTGACTGTTGGCGCGGACAAGATGTTGTGAGGCTTGTTCGAGCACCCGGTCTCGATGCGACTCGGACACATTGATCGAACGTCCCAGTGAAGCCAGTTGTGATTCGATGTGTCGCCTCTGTTGATCCGAAATCCCCATCAGATCACCTCGCGAAGGCGACGACTTGGTGCAAAACGATCGGATTCAGTCACACCGTGCTTGCGATCACTAGATTCGTCGCCGCCGTGTTCGTCGCCAAGTAATCGCACCAGTTTGGCCGACAGTTTTTCAAGACCGTACCGATACCGACTGGCCGCGGTGGAAGGCGATAATTCGAGGATCTCGGCGATCTCGGCGAACGTCAACTGCTCCCAAATTTTCAATACGATCACTTCACGCTGGTCGAACGGCAGCGTTTCGAGTGCTTGCCAGATCACTCGGCGTTCATCGTCTCGTTCGACCACATCGATTGAACGCCCCATCAAGCGTTCCGCCATCGAACCGATCGACGCTAACCTGGAACGCGAACGCACGATCACCAACGATTCGTTGCGGACCATTCGTAGCAAGTAGTGCCACGGACGCTCGGCACGCAAAAGGATTTCTGGACGTGACGCGACTTTCAGCATCACGGTCGCGACCGCGTCTTCGGCATCGTGCTGGCGACGAGTCACCGTCACGGAAAAGCGAACCAATCGGTCCGCCGTCAAGTCGTAAAGACTGGCCAGCGCAAACGTCCGAGTGGACGCCACCGTCGCTTGAGCAACCTCGCGGGCCGCCTGGTGAATCTGGCAATTGAATAGATTAGTGTGAGCCATAACGCGTCCATGATGCGCGTTGTCAGCTCATTTGTCTAACTTTTTTTCGTCGCCCCCGAAAAAGAGTCGAACTTCCCCGAAAACTGCCGATTTTTCGAGACGAGTGCTCCGTCTCAATTAAACGTTGGGTTCAATTCATCTGCCAACGTACGTTCGATCCGGTCATTGCACCGGAACCGTGGCAAACGCCTTTCGGCTAATCCTAAGACTGAACCGGCACAAAACACCAGACGCAAAGCGTTGCCTGTGGGGTCACCTTTGCAGGGCGACGGGACGTAGGACCAACCCAAGTAAGTCTGGTGTGCGGTCCCTTGAAAAATCCTTAACGAATCTCGAATGGGATGTTCGCCTGCCCATATTTTTTACCGACCGCGTCTTCGAGCGTGAGTTGCAATCGGTAGGTGCCTTTGCGAAGTGATTCTGGCAAGTTCATTTGGTAGGCCACAAAGTAATCACGCAATCGGTTGCGTGACCGCTGCTGATCGGCCGGCAATAGCTGACTGACCACCTTCGATCCCGATGCGTCGTAGATGTCGTAACTGCCTTCTAAACGAGTCTGGAACAATCCGCTTTGTTCGGACGCAGCAAAATTTTCGACTTCACAATACAAAATGACCTGCTGTCCGGCGGCAAATCGATTCCCGTCGAATGGTTTGATCTGCCCGTAGGATTCGATCTCGGTACAAAATTCGAGATGGCGAAGATCCAGTGAATCAGAGGCCGCGGCAAGGTAGGACGTTGCAGCACGGAATTGCGGCAGCGCTTCGGTCACTCGGCGTCCCGCCGAAGGATGACCGTCCGGATCGATCATCGTCCACAATCCCATCAACTGGTTTCGCAAGAACTCACGCTCGCTTTCCGAAAAACCATCCATCGATTCGGTCGCGGTTTCGGGATCACCCGCCAAGACCATTAAATAACGCGCGATGATTTGTCGCCGGGCCAAGTCGTTGGAGGTTTCGCCAGACTTTGGTGCGACGATCCGTTCGAGCAACTGAGAATACAAGTCATCTTCGGTGATCTGTTGTTCGGCAACCATCTTTCCGCCGGCAGATGCCATCAAGCTTGCCGAGCCGGCGTCTCCGGAAGCATGTGATACCGTTTGAACCTGTGCCGACGGTTGATCGGAATCGTCGTCGGTCACATAAGCATACGCCGCCGTCGTATTCCCACCTGCAGTTTCAGTCACCGATGGTTTGCCAACGCCGATTCGTTTTGGCCCCGGGCCTTGATAATCATCATTGGCTTCGGGCAAATCCGGCAGCGAGTTCAGCGACTTCTCGATCGCCGCGGCTAAACCCATCGGTTGATCGGTCTGATTGACCGGTCGTCGACGTACCTTGGGGGCTGGGTTCAAAGTTTTTCGAACAACTTCGGTCTGCAGTTCGTCGTGATCGCCGCTGTTCTCATTGACTTGCCGATGACTCTGATCTTGCGGTGACGGGTTTTTCGGTTTTGATTTGACAACCGGAGGTTCCGCCGCTTCGACCGGTGCCTTTGCAGATGTATCGGCGACGCTCAGGTCGCTTAGCGAAGCCGAAACCAGTCCACCAACGCTGACCTGAATATCATCATCGGTCGCCGAAACAGGACGAACAGAACTGTTCTTCGGCCCGGATTGTGTCGCGACTTTGCCGCTGGATAGTTTCGTCGTCGACTGCGACGCGCGATCACCGTTTGACTGCGAGGGTACAACCTTCGTCGTTGCCAATCGCTGCTGCGGTGCATCGACTTGCACCACCGGCGAGGAATGGTCTTCGGTCACTTGAACCATCGATCCCGATGGACGCGTCGATCGACATCCCGGCACTCCGAACACCAATACCGCCAACAGGCCGGTCAGATGCGAAGAAGCGAAAATGGATCGTTGGCTGCAGGTCTGTGACGAGCGCATCCTTGCCTCGTTATTTTTTTAAATGGAGCTAAAGTTCGAATCATTCTGATACAGCAATGCCCCGGCCGCAGCAAGCGCAGTTGCCCCGAGAGCCGATCTCACTGCATTGATTCCCTTGCTAGCAATCGAGCATTCCCATTGCCTCCTATCGGGACGTCGAAAGTACCGTGCTGTCGACTGCTAAGCCGAACCCAACCATCCTCCATCGCATACACAACAAAGCTTGCCTACTCAATGCTCACCGGTCTGGAACCGCTCACCGGTCTGGAATCGTCCTACGAGATGATTTCGCGACGGTTCTGGACGTAGTCCCAAAGGACAAATCGATCCAAGTTATTACCGCTGGTAAAAAAGACACGTCCCTTCGTCGTCTTAGCCAACCGGCTAGCGAAGCGAATGTCTTCTTCACTTTGCGACCAACTGGGAACCAAAAAGATATTGATTGTGATCCCTTCTTGGCTGCACAACATCGCTTCGCGCATCGTCGCTTGCTCCGTTTGCGGATCAGGCGGATAAAGCATGTACAGCCACTCGCCTTCGTTATGAGCCGTCGGTAAGCCATCGGTGATCAGCACGATTTGACGATTCGGCGTATCGGTAGCTGCCAAATTCTGCCGAGCGAGTTGCAGTGACCGCTGGATATTCGTGAAGTGTTGATGGATTTGCGTTTCACTGATGTGTTCATCGCTCATGTCGACCTTCAGCCGAACCCATGGGTCATGGATCGTCACGGGCTTGGGCATCAAGTTGATCACTTCGCCGGGGGCACGCATTTTGGCGAACGTGTACATCTCGATGAAACGCAAAAAGTCACCGGGATACTCTGTCTGGATCAGTCCCTGCAGAGCAAGCGCCATTCGCTTGACGTTCATGTACTGACCGTCGTAGCGCATCGAACCACTCATGTCCATCACGACACACGTGGCACACTTGGGGTGATTGCGTGTTTTATGAATTTCGATGTCATCGCCATGCAGACGCAGCGGTCGCTGGTCACCTTGTCGCAACAAGGTATTGATGACTGTCTGCGGGATATCCATGTTAGCGATCGAATCGCCAAACTCATACGGCTTGGTTTGCTGCAATTCGACGGCACCTTCGCCGACCACGTCGCCTTGATGACGTCCCGAGCGTGACGGGGCCAATTCACTAAAAATGCGTTCAAGCAATCGTCCTTGGAAAACCTTATACGCTTGTGGCGTTAATCTAAATTGACCGTTCGCCCCTCGCTCCAATCCTTGTCGCTCGGCCTGCTCGCGGATGATATTTTCAACCTGCCGGCGCATCTCTTCGAGTTGCTGCATGTCCTCGGTCGGGACGAATTGATTCAGCTTCTCCATATCGATCAGACCGATCTTTGCAGTCTTCGCCGCTTCGTCGAGTTGCTTGAGCAGTTCGTCGATCTGCTCAAGTTCTTCTTTGATCTCGAGTGCCTTTGGAATCGACATCGACTCACTGCCGGTAAAGTCGTACTTGCCAGCCAACTCCTCAAGTTGATGTTTGTCCGCCATCCGCGATGCGACTTTCAGCAAATCAGTCGAAAACGTTCCGCCGCGATCTTCACCGCGATACCACAGCGCTTCCAACAGATACGGCTGCTCTCGATTGATCGCTTCTCGAAACGTCTTGACCAGATCCTCGGGTGGGCGGACTTGCTTGGCCGCCGAATGGAACGCTTTCCGAGCCTTTTTCTGAACGCTTTGCGCTTCGTAGGTTTCTAGAATTTTGCGTTTTCGCTCGAGCAACATTTGCTTGAGGAAATCGATGCTCGGCCCCAATCCCTTGATCTGGCTGGGGTCCAACTCGACGGCGCGCGCGAGTTCTTCTTCGCTCAGTTCACGGAACTCGCCATACATCATCGCCTGCTCAAAAGCTGGCGTGATTAAATCGGGTGCTTCTTGAGTCGGGGGCGGAAAGCTTGCCGGGTCATATTTTTGATAGGCATGGATGACTCCGCCGACGGGGTGACGTTTCATTGTGATTAAATCTCGTATTCGATCTTTCCATGCCGTTGGGCTCGACTGATGCGATCGGCGCTATACAGACCGGCAAGGACAAATTCGACACAGCTCGCTCGCACCGCGTCGCTTTCAGCCGCGTTGACTTGAAACGCTAACTTCCAAGCCGGCGGAACACTTTTCAACCGTTCGGCATATTCACGGCTGGGCAATAAGTCACCGACTTCGACGCGCACCCCGCTTCGAAAGATTTCGGCGATTTCGGCCAACCCGTGTTCTTGAACGTATTCGTCGAAGACAACCTCAATCGCTTTTGCGACGACGGCATCGAGCACTTGGCGTTCGCTCATTTGATGCGTGCCCATCAAATCCAATTCGAGTTTGCCGAGCGAACTTGCGTACAAGTGTCCGAGGTCACTGACCCGTGGGACGGCAGGCTTTTCACCATGCAAGATCGCTCGTTGACGAGCCGAGGCCACCATCGTGCGAAAGTTTGCGAGTGAGAACCGAGCGGAAACCCCGGATGCCTGATCGATAAACTTACTTCGCCGAGCCTGATTGGTGATCTCTTCGATCAGTTGATACATAAAGTACGGCACTTCGACCGGATAACCACCGCCCAGGTCATCTCCGACTTCTTGACGCAGGATTTCGATTCCTTGGTCTCGTTCGCTCGGATAGTGCGTTTGAATGATCGTACCGATTCGATCTTTCAACTGCGGGATGACTTTTCCACTGCGGTTGTACGTCGACGGGTTAGCCGAAAACAGAATGACGATGTCTAAATCAAACCGGATCGGATAGCCACGGATCTGAACGTCGCGTTCTTCAAGGATGTTAAACAACCCGACCTGAACGAGGTCGTCCAATTCGGGCAGCTCGTTCATCGCAAAGATGCCGCGATGCATCCGCGGGATCAGGCCAAACGAAAGCGCCTCCTCGGCGCTCATGCTCACTCCACCGGTCAATTTCGCCGGATCGATTTCACCGATGATGTCTGCGAATTTCGTTCCCGGTGAAAGTCGCTCGGCATACCGTTCGTCACGATGCCACCACGCAATCTTAAGATCTTCCGGTTCATGCTCGGCGACCAACCGGCGCCCCAGTGAAGTCACCGGCGCGAGGGGATCTTCATGCACCGTCAAATCCGGATGATCGATGTACGGAACCCACTCGTCCAAAAACCGAGTCAACAATCGCATGATGCGACTTTTTGCTTGACCCTTTTCGCCGAGAAATAACATGTCATGACAGGCCAGGATCGCCAGATTGATTTCCGGAATCACTGTGTCATCGTATCCGACGATTCCCGGAAACAGTTCCTCTCCGAACGCCAGAGTCCGCATGAAATTGTCACGCATCTCGTGTTTGACGGATTTGGACTCCCATCCGCTGTCAATCAACTTACGGAGTGTTGTCGGACGGGTCTCAATCGTCGCCGTATTCATGCAAAAGTCTCTACAAAGGTCATCTGTCATTGATCGTCGGAGCGGTCGGAATCGAACCACACCGACGCCCGAGGCCGTGCAACAATTGTATGCATCGGCAAACCAGGGGCGCAGAGTTTTTGCGATCGTGACGGATTCGATGCCGTGACTGACCCAGGAAATCGACCCGCGATCGAGAGAGTCGCGAGGAATGAGGGGCGAAACTATTTTTCCGCGGCGTACCCCGGAGACTCCAATCGCATCCGAGCTGCCTGCTTAAGCTGCCCCCACATTAGCAAGCTTCCTGCCGCAGTGAGCAACAATAAAATCATCGTCGCCAAGACGGCCGGATGCCGCAAACGACGTCGTCGCTGCTGTGTGATCGCCGCAAATTCCTGAGCAACGATGCTTGCATCCGAAAGATGAATCTGCTGCTCCGTCCTGCCACACTGAGCATCCACAGACTCGAGACCAGATTCCATCGATTCTTCTGGTGGCGGGTCGACTTTCCAGTCGCGGTCGGCAAACTCGAAGTCCGGCAGCACCTGCCTCCGCTGCTTCAGCACCAAGCGGTGATCGGCAAACTCCGCATGCCCCGCCTGGTGCAGCGCACCGGGACGGATCCGTCCGATGTGGACTCGCGAATATCGGTCGTCCCTCTGCCGTGGATCGAGCAAGCGATAAGCCGACACCGCGACCTGCGACAATTGCTTCTGGGTTGATTCGTTCGGATCGGCCAACTGCTTCACGGCGAGTGCACGGGCCGCTTTCAACGCCGCATTCCGAATGACTGCCAAACGGGTCTCTGTTTTGCGCACCCCCAAACGAAGAAAATCATCTGGCCCCAACGTGACAGGAAACTCCATGTCGCATAGACCAGACGGACCTTCTTCGGGCGCCTTTGCATTCAATCTCGGTGGGTGTTCAGAAACGACGGTCACTTCGCTGCAATCTTCCTGTTTTGTTCCGCGACGACCTCGCCCGATTTTCGGTTTCTGGCGTTCGGTCTCCATGCAGATCACTCTCTTCCATACATAAGTTGGCATCGGCGTCCTCGCTGGTTCTTCCAGAGATGGACTTTCAATGAAAGAGACTGCCAACTTGAAAACGGTTCAGGCCCAGGATTGAACTTCCCAATCGCCGAGAAACATTTTCGAACGAGTATTATGGTTCAAAGCAGCGATCTTGGCTGCACGAAATCGAATTCCTCCGAACCTTCATCTTCACCAAAACGCCACTAAACCTTCACATTGCGAGAAACGGCGCCCGTGAGGCACCGTGACTCATTCGGAGGGTAATTTCGACGGCATTAGATACGCATTAGCGATGCTCGAAGTTCGGCCGTCGTTTTAAGATGGC
Source organism: Roseiconus lacunae (assembly GCF_008312935.1). Taxonomy (NCBI): domain Bacteria; kingdom Pseudomonadati; phylum Planctomycetota; class Planctomycetia; order Pirellulales; family Pirellulaceae; genus Roseiconus; species Roseiconus lacunae. The sequence goes on from NZ_VSZO01000012.1 coordinate 346,356, forward strand.
ACTCGGACACTCGCCCAGAAGGGGCGTTTCCGATCCGCTCGGCGGCGGACGTCTTCCAGAATTGTTTCCAATTCCCCATCAAATTCGAAGTACTGCGGAGTGCTGCGAGCACGAATCACGACAGGCTTACTTAGATCTAAGCCGATATCCGGTCTCAACCACAATTCATAAGTGTCGCTCGGTCCGTTGAACGACACCGAATTATTGCCACCGATTCGACCACTGATTTCGCCTGCCCGGATCCGCTCTTCCTGATCCCAGAGGATCGGGTTTGTGTCGACCAACGGCTTTAGCGGGCCCAATTCCAACCACCAAAAGAACTGGTCTCCCTGTCGCATCGTCACCGCCTCAAAATCACGCGGGATGGGCTTGCGCACGTGCGTCGGAACGTTCAGCCATTTAAACAACTCCGGCGTCTCTTCGTAAAAATCCTCTCGCCCGCGCCCTCGATACATCACCACCGTGACATCGTTGCGGACGTGCATATGACGATCAAGGATCGCTCCCAAGCGAACCAGCGGTGCGCCGGGGCCGGACGCGTTTCCCATCACCAAATACATGGGAACATGGCGTGCGTTGTCGTGGTAGTGACCGATCGTTTTTGACGGCTCGGCATTCACGCAAACCAGGCCTGCCCACAAGTCAGGATGTGACAATGCGATGTCCCAAGCCGCTGTCGCGCCTTCGCCATGCCCGGTAATGAAAACACGGTCGGCATCGATCGAGGCGCGTCGCATCGCGTGCCGAAGCGACGACAGAACGTTGTCGTGTTCACGCGGGGTGTATTCGTAGAGCCGCTGTGTCGGACGTCCCCAGCGAGGCGACACCACAATGTAACCGTTCCGCATTGCGTGTCCCGTGCGACTTCCCATCGCCTGGTTGAAGTCGCCAGCCCACCAAGTCAATTCGAGTTCCGGATGCGCATTTGGCGGCGGCAACACCAGCAAGCAAGGGTACTCTCGAAGCGGGTCATATTCGGGCGGCAATTGAATGATGTAATCGGGATGCTCTTCAATCGTCCGCGTTTCTGTTTCACCGGCGAGCGATCCGAGGCGATACATACCATCAATGGTTTCATCGGCCGCCCCTTCTGGCCATGGTTTCACCGGGCCCAAGTATTCAATCAACTTCGCAACGTATTCGATTTGCGCCCCTTCGATTCCCTTGAGTTGCTCCAAAATTTCTTGGCGACGGACCAGATTTGCCGACCGAAGATATTCGGCGACTAGATCTCGAACCGTCACTAGCGAACTGACCACGACCAAGTTTGTTTCGCCGGAACCGGGGCCCATCATCCACCCGGCGATCGCGAGCGCGACACGGTTTTCTGTCGGCGTTGTTTTTGAATCCTTCAGTCGGACGTAATCGCTTAATCGCGCTAACGTCGCCCCGGAGAGTCCTTGCTCGATTTCTTTGTAAATTCGCTCGATCGCCGGATCAGGCTCTCCGAGTTGTTCGATGTCATAGCGCAACGATTGAATAAGATCACTGGCTTGCTGGTCGGTCGCATCGATTTCCTCGATCGCGATCTTGACTCGTTCACGCATCGTCCTTCCGACGGATTCCATGGGAAACCCGGAAAAGATCTGACGTGCGAATTGAGGCTGACCGGCATCGGCTCGCCGTTCGGCTTCGTCCAACAATCGTTCGCCTTGAAAGACCAACAGTGCGCTCAATTGCGACTTCATGTCTTCGAGTTCGGGGAAGTCTCGAATCGCACGGGTCAATTCTTCCTCGGCAGCGCGGTAACGTTCCGATTCCATAAAGAAACGCACCACCATCAGGCGTGCGTCGAGGTCGTTTTGATCGATACGCTGGCGAAAGATTTTTTGAAATGTCTCGGGCCGGATCGATCGAGTCGAAACTCGCATGTCCCAATCGTAAGCAGGTTTGCTTTTAAGAGCTTCAATTTTCGCGTACCGAGCATTCAACTCGGTGATCCCTTGAACGATCTCGACCGGCCCATCGTGGCTACGGATTGCGATCCGTCGCCGGGCGTATTCATTGAATTCAGAAACCGAAAGGATATCGCCGATCGCTTGTATCGGATCGCCACTGACCGGCGAAAGCTGTTTGAATTCAATCGTCCGTTCGACCCCGCGAACGTCTTGCGGCTCTCCTGCGACCATACCACGGCGATGGACATAAACACGACGCAGTCCGTCATCAACTAACAGGATCGGCCGCGACTGACTTTGTGCCCCGCCGGCGCTAAATCCACTTTCATTCAGCGACGCGACATCAACTAAGAACCCCTCAAGTGCAAGACCGCTCTTAAGAATCACACGCTGATCGGCGCGAACGCGAACGGCACCGACCATCGCGGCACAAAGAATCGCACCGATTGCGATCCGGGCTTTTGCAGAAAACGTCTGCGTTCGCATCAGTTAAACCATTTGGTCAAGCGTCGTAGAAAACTCCATCGAAGTTTGCTCACGGAATGTCACCGGAGTCTGTTCCTGGGTTGCCGAATCCACCGCGCCCGACGAAGGGAACATCAGAATCGCGAAGGCGCGTTTCATCGATCGACTGAGTGGCTCGACACCGACTCGGACGGACTCAAACGCCGGCTTCGTGCTCTCAACAAACACGCCGTCTTCGACAAAAGTCCACCACGATTCGCCTCCTACCCAAACCGGCGAAAGGGTGACCTGCTCGACCATCTCCGGATCGATACTCGCGTCCGCCCCGCCGGGCGTAATTTCAGATCCCGGATCTGTCAGCCGCACTTTCGTTCCGTCCACGGGCGCGACCGAGGCAACCGGTTGACCGTTGCCGGTCAACAGCGTCGCAAACTGCAACCCGGCCGCAATCAACACCGCGGCCGCCAAACCATAGGTTGCCAGACGGGAGCGGGGTGTGGATTGTTGCGATACCGACGCAGCAAGTTCCAATTCGTGGTCCGTATTTTTGCAAGACGTTTCGGCAAACGTGCTCCAAAGCCGATAGGAGGCTTGGCAATGATCACAGCGTCCGGCATGCTCCTGCAGCGGCACGTCGGCGGTCACATCGGATCGCTGATCCAACAGTTGATTGAGTCGTTCTTCAAACTGGTCACAGTTCATTACGAAGCCCTCCGCTGACTGGATTGCAGCACATCTCGGTCACGCAGTGCACTGACCATCTGTTTGCGGGCTCGATGGACCAAGGTCTTTGCCGTCCCAACCGGACAGTCCATTTGACGAGCGATTTCGTCGTAAGACAATTCACAATCGTGAAACAACTCAAACGCGGTCCGTTGGCGGGTTGGCAGAGCCCTCAACGCCAAGCGAATCTCTTCGGCGATCGCGGAAGCTGCTAAAGCCTCTGTCATTGCCGTCGATTGAGGTTCGATCGAATCACTGAGCGGAGAATGCGACCGTCGCCGAGCCAGATGGGTGCGGGAGCGGTTGCCAGCCACCGTGGCTAACCAAGGTTCAAAAGGTCGGCGCGGATCCCAGCGATGGAGGTAACGAAGCACGCGGCTGAACGTTTCTTGGGTCGCATCCTCGGCATCCTGGCGATGCTTCAAAATGGCGAAGCATATTCCGTACACGAATGTATGGTATCGCTTCATCAGCACGGCGAACGCGGTAGCATCATCGTTGATGACCTGTTCCGCCAATGTTGCGGTCGAGAGATTGGATGGATCGTCCACGAAAGGCGCCTCGCAATAGAACTAAGCCAAGCAAACGACAATGCCAGGCAATCCAGGATACGCGCATCGATTCGCAAACGAAACAGGAATCTTGGCATCTCATCCCCAAACACGCGACGTTCGCCGGAGAGCAAGTCCGCTTCGCACCTGTCCATCGAACCGTGAGCCGAACGTACCGGTATCGAGCCTTCGTCGCCAAAGCCCACAATCCCCGAGGCGAGCGCCGCGGACCCTATAACGACAGAACGAAAACGAATACGAAGACGTTCCGACCAGGTAATGACGAGACCGTTTAACGTCCGCTGAAGAAGCGTTTGAGTGCGTCATCGGCGGCGGCCTTAGAGCTTTCCGTCATCGCCTTTTTCAGACCTTCGGGTAGCTTGCCTTTCTTCTGCTTCTTCTGCTGTCGCAGACGTTCAACCAAGGAACTGTCGTTGACGGAAAGATCCGTGCTGTCGCTGGACTCTTGCTCGACCGATGCGGATGACTCTGCCTCCTCGGCTTTCTTCAGGTCGTCGAGGCGGAATTGCCGCGTATCTGGATCGGAAAGTTTTCGCACGCGGTCGATCTGATCGGCTTCGTCCAACCAGCCGTTGACGTCGACCTCTTCGAATCGGCTATCGGATTCTTGGACCATTCGTGCGGCGGCATCACCCACGTCGGTGACTTCGGGTTTCTTCGCACCTTTCAAGCCGTGTTCGACGACGATCTCGAATTCCAGTTTGCCGAGTTTGATGTGATCGCCGGCGGAAAGGATCTTCGCCCGGTCACTGGGAAGCCGTTTTTCGTTGACGTAGGTCCCGTTGCGACTTTTCAAGTCTTGGATCAACACCCGCCCGTCGCGGATCACGATGATGCAGTGCTTACGGCTGATCGAATCACTTTTCGGCCGCAGCTGACACGATTCGCTCCGTCCAATCAGGAATTTCTCGCCGTTGACCGGGATCTCAACTCCTTCGTGACTTCCCGTCATGACCTTGAGCTTCACTTGCATACGGCACCTCTATCCTCTGACTGAATCGGCCAATCTTGGCCATTGATTTCCGCGGGCCGACAGCGCCAGATGTGCTCGAAGAGCACCGATTAGCATCGTCACGGGCTGCCGTACTCATAAATATTGTAAACAGTTCCACTGGCTGGGAAAATGCCGCAATTGCAGGATTTGAGTGAAAGACACCCCCCGAACCAGCTACCTCAACGACGAGGTGCCGCCTGATGGGACGCTTGCGCCCCGTTCCTACCTGTAGGTTATCCCACTTCGATCCTTGACGCCTTGACTCTTTTGATTGATTCGAGGGTTTTGATCCAATCTGACCGCCTGACCAATGCCCATCGTCCTGCGAACAAGTTTAACGCCGCTGAAGCCAATCGACGGAACCGTACTTATCTCGTTGAACCCGCCTTGTGACCGCAAGTTCCGCCTCGTTCAATTCCGATCCCGCATATTCGACTCCTAGCAATTGTCCAATCCGCAGCTTCATCATGTCGGCAAACTCGCTCCGATCGATCGGCTTTGACGTGAGATCTGTCACGCCAGGTAATTCCGGCGCAACGCCACTGGCACGCAAAAGCACGCTCCCGTGTTGCAGCACCGCACGCTTTGCCCGCCGCTGTGCACTCCCCACCACTTTGTAGCCACTGACAATCAAATCCTCTGCCGTCCTCCGCTGAAAACAGAGGAACGCGTCTTCTGCAAATGTTCGCTGGCGATCCAGCCGATAGGGCCGCGCGATGACACCGAACTGTTTCAAAACGTCGACGATCACCGCATGGACACCTTGGTATAAATCGTGACGAGCCCCCCGCTGACCGACAGGTGTCGCCACCGTCAAGCTATAGGTCAATTCTCGATCATGCACGATCGCACCACCTCCGGTACTACGCCGAACGACAGCCGCGTCGGCAAACCGAGGTATCGCCGCCTGGTACGTTTGAAAGTACCCCAGCGATAGCGTCGGTACATTCCAACTGTAAAACCGCAGCACCGCCTGACATGACTCACCGCGTTCGGCTCGCGCCGAGACGGATTGCAAAATCGCCTCGTCAACGGACATGTTCCAAGCCCCTTCGCCGGACCAGTGCGTCAGGGCTCGGCCGATCAGTTGCGGCTCACTCACCTTCACTCCATTTCAGAATTGGCTTGCGAGCCGCTGCGACATCATCGGGACGGCTGATCTTGGTCGAGTGCGGTGCTTCGTCGATCAAGTCACCGCTTTCTTCGGTAATCCGGAACAACGCCTGTGCGAACGCGTCCAACGTTTCTTTGCTTTCGGTCTCGGTCGGCTCGACCATCACTGCTTCTTCGACCACCAACGGGAAGTAAACCGTAGGAGCATGGAAGCCGTAATCCAACAAACGCTTGGCGATGTCCATCGCCGTCAGATGCTTGTCTTTCTTTAAACGCTTTGCCGACGCAACGAATTCATGCATGCAGCGATCGCCGTGCGGAACGTCAAGGATATGCCGCACTTTACTGAGCAAGTAATTCGCTCCCAACACGGCATCTTCACTGACCTTGCGTAGGCCTTCTTTTCCGTACGTACGAATGTAGATGTAGGCACGAACCAGGACACCGACGTTGCCAAAGAAACTGCGCACCCGACCGATCGATTTCGACGGAGCCTGACAACGATACCCGTCGCCATCACGAACGACGACCGGTCCGGGCAAGTAGTCGGCAAGGAAGTCACGAACACAAATCGGTCCGGCACCGGGACCACCACCACCGTGGGGCCCGGAGAACGTCTTGTGCGGATTGAAGTGCATCAGGTCAGCACCGAAGTCGCCCGGCCGCGCGATTCCCAAGATCGCGTTCATGTTCGCGCCGTCAAGGTAAATCAATCCGCCGGCTTCGTGAACCAAGTCGGCGATTTCGCCTACCTGTGAATCGAACAACCCTAACGTGTTCGGGTTGGTCAACATGAAGACGGCCGTCTCGTCGTTAAGCTTGCTCTTGAGGTCTTCCAGATCGACCAAGCCATCGGCGTTGCTTTTGACGGCTTTGGTTGAAAAACCAGCCATTTGGGCACTTGCCGGATTGGTCCCGTGTGCGGAGTCTGCCGTGAGCACCACCGTCCGTTGGCTTTCACCACGTTCATTAAAGTAGGCGGCCGCGACTAACAGCGCCGTCAGTTCGCCGTGAGCCCCCGCGGCGGGCTGCAGCGAAACGCCTGGCAAACCAGAGATCTCGCCCAACATGTCTTGCAGTTCGTACATCATCTGCAGCACACCACCGACGGTGCCGTCACGCTGCAACGGATGGACGTCTCCGATACCCGCCAACGATGCCATCCGCTCGTTGCGTTTGGGGTTGTACTTCATCGTACAGGAACCCAGCGGATAAAAATGCGTGTCGACGCTCATGTTCAAAGTCGACAAGTTCACGAAGTGCCGCACGACGTCGCCTTCGGCAACTTCCGGTAACGGTGGTGGCTCGTCGGCCAGCACATCGGCGGGCAACAGTTCGCTGATCGCTTCAGCCGATTCCGGCAGCGACGGTAAATGATGAGCGCGACGCCCCGGTCGGCTCATTTCAAAAATCAGTTTGGTTGCTTGTTGATTTCGCATTGGTTTGCTTCCCCCCTTCTAAACCGTTTCCGCCAAGTGAACCGAGTCGGCGACCTGCGCCGCGTCGAGAACCGCCATCAACCGATCCAGCTCGGTTTCGGTTCGCTTCTCGGTCACCGCAACCAAGAAACAGTCGTCGTACCGCCCGCCACAGGCTCCTTCGGCGACGTCGCTGACCGGCACCCCAGCCAACACGCCTTCGGCGGCCGCCCGCCTCATCAAACCGGTCACGTCGGCTTCGCGATCACGGACCAAGAACTCTTTGAACACCGGCCCGGAATGCACCAATTCGAAGCGTTCGCTGGCGGCAAATCGATCGCGAGCCAGGTTGGCTTTAACGACGCAATGCTCGGCCGTTTCCTTTAGTCCCTGCGGACCAAGCAAACTCAAGTAAACGGTCGCCCGAAGCGCGAGCAGCGTCTGGTTGCTACAGATATTACTGGTCGCCTTCTCACGGCGAATGTGCTGCTCTCTTGTTTGCAGCGTCAGCACCCAGCAACGATTCCCACGACGATCGATCGTTTGCCCGGCGATACGTCCCGGCATCCTCCGCATCAACTCTTTACGACAGGCGATGATTCCCAAGTAGGGCCCACCGTATGCCAAGGGATTACCGAGTGATTGACCTTCGGCGACGGCGATATCGACGCCAAGATCACCGGGTCGCTTGAGCAAGCCGACGCTGATCGGGTCAAACGACTGGATCACCAACGCACCTTTTTCGTGGGCGGTATCGGCAATCTTTTGAACCTGTTCCAGGCGACCGAAGAAGTTTGGGTGCTGAATCAACACACACGCGGTTTCGTCATCGATCGCGTCGATCAACGGATCACTGCAGCCCGACTCGTCCGATTCGACGACCACCAACTCTGCCTCGATACCCACCAGATAAGACCGCAGGATCTCGAGGTACTGCGGGTGCACCGCGTCGGAGGTGACCACCTTGTGACGTTTCTTGACCGAAGCGAGCGCCATCAAGACCGCTTCGGTTGCGGCCGACCCACCGTCGTACAAGCTGGCGTTGCTGACATCCAAACCGCTGATCTGACTGACCATCGTTTCGTATTCAAACATCACCTGCAAATTGCCCTGGCTGACTTCGGCCTGATAGGGCGTGTAAGAGGTGTAGTATTCGCCTCGCGATGCCATCTCGTCGACGACTGCGGGGATGAAGTGGTCGTAGGCACCGGCGCCCATAAAGCAAATGTGGCTGGCGACCGAGCAATTCTTCGCGGCCAGCGAACGCAACTCCGCTTCCAGTGACATCTCATCGGCGGCCGGCGGCAAGTCCAACGGTCGCTGCATTTGCAACGCCTGGGGAACTTGGCCGTCAATGATTTCGTCGATCGATTCCGCGCCGATCGATCGCAACATTTCCCGGCGATCATCATCGGTGTGAAACAAGTACCCTTTCATCAATCAGAATTCCGTGGTCGTCAAACGAGAAAGTGAAGATCGTTCACGCCGCGAATTCTGCGCGCGGGAACTTCAACGGATCAGCCGGATCCTTGTCATGTTGCCTTCCCTGCAATCGATTCGGTAAAAGCGTTAGGCCGATTCGGCACACTGCTTTTGATAAGTCGGGTAATCCATCAGCGATGCCAAACCGGAATCGTCGCTGACTTTGATCTTGATCACCCAACCGAAGTCGTAGGGATCGTCATTCAGACCATCCAGGTTGTCGGGCAAGTCCGCGTGGACTTCGACAATTTCGCCGGCCACCGGGCAATACAGCGGGCTAACCGCTTTGACCGATTCGACTTCACCAAACTCTTCGCCACTGTCGAACGTTTTTCCGACTTCGGGCAAATCCATGTAAACGAGGTCGTTGAGTTGTTCGATCGCGAAATCGGAAATCCCGATCGTCGCAATTTTTTGTCCGCCTTCATCGGACACATCAACCCATTCATGAGTTTCGGCGTACAGCAGTTTGCTCTTATCGCGTGACACGGATCAGGGTTCCTTTTCGGCAAGCGTTCAAGTGGAAAGAAACGGGTAAGTAATTCGAGAGTCAACAAGACAACGATTTAAGACAGTGATTCAAAACAGAGCGATGACTTCAAACCAGGCAATGACTCAAAACGTCGGATCGGCGATCGCCTAAGAATCGGTCTTCGCACGTCGGTAGAACGGCAACTTGGTCGCCACCGCGGCAGATCGCTTTCCGCGGATGTCAATTTCGAATTCGGTTTGATCGGCAACCTCAACATCAACCATCGCCATCGCGATCGGCTTGCCAAGAGTCGGAGACGGGCCACCGCTGGTGATCGTACCGACAACCTTACCGTCAGCTCCGATCACGTCACAACCTTCGCGGGCCGGGCGGCGGCCTTCGGGCAACAACCCGACGCGTCGGCGTTTCGGCCCTGCGGTTTTGATCTTGGCGATCGCGTCTCGTCCCAGAAAGTCGCGGTCGTTTAAATTGCACGCGAACGACAAACCGGCACTGATGGGATCGGTCGATTCATTAAGCTCGTGACCGTACAGCGGCATCGCCGCCTCCATCCGCAGCGTGTCACGAGCCCCTAGACCGGCGGGTGCGAACCCGGCGTCACGACCGGCCAACATGATGTTTTCCCAGATCCTATTTGCCTCTTCGGCCCGAACGACCAACTCAAAGCCGTCCTCGCCGGTGTATCCGGTTCGACTGACAATCGCTGGTTTCGAAAATTGATCGGTGATCGTCGCCTGATAGTACTTCAGTCGCGCCGGGTCGAAGGAAAACAGCTTGCGGCAGGTCTCCATCGCGAGCGGCCCCTGAACGGCGATCATCGCCGTCAACTCGGTGCGATCGGTGAAGGTCACGGTGGGAAAATCGTCAAGCTGCTGCTTGATCCACTCCACGATCTTCTGCCGATTGGAAGCGTTGACGACAAGCAAGTAGTAGTACTGATCGCTCGGCGTTTTAAGATGCGATACGAGGACGTCGTCCAGAATCCCGCCGTCTTGATTGCAGACCATTGCGTAACGAACACCGCCGACGGGTAAATCAATCACTCGACGAGTAAGCAAACGATCGAGCAGTTCCGCCGCCCCGTCTCCGTCAAAACGCAGTCGACCCATGTGAGAGACATCGAAAAGCGCCGCCTTGGTACGGCAGGCCTGATGTTCGTCTACGATCGAACCGTACTCAATGGGCATCTCGTAGCCCGCAAACGGCACCATTTTTGCGCCGGCGTCCCGGTGCCATCGATCCAAGGGGGTGTGCGCCAACGATGAAGCTTCGGCTTGACTCATCCAGTCTCTCGCGGACCTATCGGGGTGTGATTCGGTTTCGACGAGCCGGCGCCACTTCGGACCGGCAGCCTTTCACCGATCCGCTTATCGCACCCACACCGCACACCTTACCCGACCTCGGCGGTCGTCTTAAAACGACTCACCCAGTTGAGAAATTGCGTTCTACGCGGGCCAACATGTCAACGATCGGTGCTTGGGCAAACAGGCGTTGCCCAATGTGTTGCCTCAGAGTGTACCGGATATCAAACTCGGTTCCAGTGTCATCGACGGCAAAGGGAAGGAATCTCCCCTCGGATCACCCAAGCGTTCGGATTGCCCCGCCAAACGGCAAACTTCTGACGAACGGCAAACTTCTTCTGTACCGACCGTCGGACGCATTGAGCCCAAACGGCACTGCCGATCAGGCGTCCGGCGACGCGACCGGAAAACTTGCGTAGGCGGCCTCGATGATGTCATTGGTCGCTAAACCGACGTGCCCCGGTACGGCCGGTTCGGTCTGCCGCAGCACCGCGGCAGTAAAGTCGGCGATCAAGGGAGCATGAAAATTTTCATGCGGCGGATGGCATTCCCTCGTTTCCCCCTCCGATGTCACCGCCAGCAGCGACCCTTCATTCAAGTCTTCGATCGTCACTCGTCCATCGGTACCGATAACCTCCAAACGATCCGGCGTATCGACGGTCCCGAAGTAGCACTGCAGAACGCCATGCTGCCCCGCCTTGAACTCCACCAATAGCGTCGCCATATCTTCGGCTTCGTAGTCCGGCGAACGTGCACACATTGCTTTTACGTCAACGACCTCACCAAACAAGTCGAGGAACAAATCCAATCGGTGACTGCCGATGTCCATCAACGGCCCACCACCACCTTGCGAGCGCACCACCCGCCAGTCGTCTTTGGGAAATCGATTCGGATTCCCGGTCGTTGCCAAAATCGAGAGTGGACGCCCTAAGACGCCCGACCGAATCAACTCTTTGACCCGAGCAACCACCGGATAGAACCGCCGATAGTAAGCGACGCCCAACTGCACGCCCGCCTGCTGACACAAATCGACCATCAATTGACACTGGGTCGAGTCCATCGCCATCGGCTTTTCGACGAGGACGTGCTTGCCGGCGGCGGCGGCGCTGGCGGTCTGCGGCGCATGCATTTCTACCGGCGTCGCGATGTACACCGCATCAACGTCCTCTCGAGCAATCAACTCTTCCGCACTGGTGGTCCAGTGCTCGACCCCGTAACGTTCGGCAAACCGAACCAGCTTTTCCTCGTCACGTCGACAGGCGACAAGCAACTGCGAATTCGAATCCCGTATGATCGCGTCGGCCACACGTTTTTCTGCGATGTCACCGCAGCCGATCAAGCCCCAACGAATCACCATGGTCTGCCTTGCTCAAAATAGTCAGCGTACCACCGGCATAAATGCGCGGCGAAGGATCACAAAATAAATCAGTCGACATTATGCGCCATCGACCTCATCTGAACACGTCGGTTGCCAATTGATGCGCGATCCACTTCCTTGCGATCATTGGGTCAGACATTCGCATCGACACATTTTCAGATAAAACACGAGAGCGGTCTTACCTACGGCACGATCACGACGTTACCGATCCTTAAGCAAATAAGCGATCAGATCGGCCATCTTGTCGGGCGTAATGACCTTTTCCAGGCCTTCCGGCATGATCGAAACTCCGCTGTCGCGAATCCACTCGATCTCACTCCGCGGCACTGTGCTTTCAACGGACTCGGCAGCCCGCAAGGTCACACTACTGGAGTTTTCAGCAACGATCATCCCGCTAAAGGTTCGACCGTCTACCGTCAGCACCACATAGTTTCGATACTGCGGATTCACCTCGCGATTTGGGTCCAACACATTGGTCAATATCGATTCTGCGCCGCGTGTCGCCGCGGCCATCAAGCTTGGCCCGACCACGTGTCCCATCGCCCCAACCTGGTGGCACCCGGCACATTGATCGCGAAAGACCACTTCACCTCGTTTGACGCTTCCCGTTTTCGCGAGCACCGAACGGTATTGCTCGATCACCGAATCACGTGAAGTTGAGCGAAACTGGCCGATTACTTTCTCGGCACGCTCTCTGGTCCTATCGTCCTTGCTTTCTGCCAAACGCTGCCACTGGGTGATCGGGAAATCCTCACTATCACAGATGCCTTCATCGATCGCTTCAAAGACAACGCTGACGTGCGTCGGATTCGAAAATAAAACCTCACAGGCCGCATTTCGCAATCGCGGACTCCATTGCCTTAACCGGCTCAAGATCGTTTCCAGCATTGGAATCGACGCCTGCCGGTCGATTGATCGCAATGTCGCCGCTGTCAGCGTCAAAGACTCATCGCCTTGCAAGACCTCCATGGTGGCGAGCGTCAAGCGATCATCCACAATGCCCCCCAGATTTCGAAGCGCCGCGATTCGATCGGCGTCGCTTAACTTGTCACTGGCATATTGATCGATTGCAATTTGAATCGAGCGTTCCCGCAGTCGGTCGAATTGTTCGGCCGTAGCTTCCCGAACCAGTGTTCTCCAATCACCGGTGCGAAACTGCTCGATGACGGGTAACAACGCCGGTTGCCCGCCGATTGAATTGAGACGTTGAACCACCGACTCGATGGCCCGCCTCGCGTTGGTCTTTCGGATGTCCTTCGCGAGGGCGACAAAGATAGCTTGGTTTCGAACAAGGAAGCCATCGCCTACACCGATCCGACCAATCAAATGCTGCATCAATCGATCGGGCTCGCGTCCGGCCGATGACATCACCGCCGTTTGAACCCAACGGTTTTCGATATCGCGGACCAAAATCGATGCGAGCAACATCATCTGTTTTGGCCCCGGAAATTTGGAAAGCGAAAACGCGAGCTGATAACGGACCTCCAGCGAAGGATGGTTCACCAACGACTCGAGCGCCGAAACAACATCCTGATCGCTGACAGAGAACCCTTCGGCCAGTCGAACCGCATGCCGGGTCACTTGCGGATGCTGGTCGGCCAAACGGCTGACGACATCCCCGGCTTTTAATTCGCCAAGGCCATCGAGTGCGTACATCGCGTGCATCCGGCCAAGTGGTGTGCCGTCGCGAAGCAATTGCCGGAGCGAGGGTACGACCGATCGGTCTTGTCTCTCAAAGATCAATCGTGACGCCGTTTCACGATGCCACGCATTCGGATGATTGAGAAGAGCGACCAGTTCGGCACCGCCGGCTTTCGATAGATCGCCGGTTTTACGGTGGCGGTAATCAACGGGAACGATTCGATACAATCGCCCACGGTCCCGACCGGCGGTCAAATCGAGGTGACGCTTGATGTCGGGCGGTAGACTCTTCGGATGCTCGATGACTTCACGATAAACATCGATCACGGTCAACGCCCCGTCGGGACCGCAAGCGAACTGCGCGGGCCGGAACCAATTGTCAGTCGATGCGACAAACTCCTTGCCTTGGTCGATCCGCTGCCCTTGAAATGGCACACCGTTTCCGACCAAGCGTTTGCGGTGAATCAGATTGCTGCCCACGTCGCCGATCACCGCGGTGGCGGATTCCGATTCTGGCCAAGCATCACCGCGATAGATCGTCGCGCCCGTCGCCCCGGTGAAATACCCTGCCGCCCGCCCACCGCCTTCGACCGGCCCGCCGACAACACCGGCGACCCTCAGCTTGGTGCGCAGGATTCGCCATGGCTCGACGGGACTGCGGCGAAAAACCTCTGCTTGTGGTCCATCTGCGGCGATCGATAGCCGTGCTGCCGGTGCCACGAATGATGCCCCTGATCCCAAGTAGCGATCTTCGTACATCACCTGCTGTAGATGGTCGCTGTTGGAGCAAACAAACTTGCGTCCCCAGTCGTCAAAACACATGCCGTGCTGGGCACCACCGCTGGTGCGCGAAAACTGAAACGTTTCGGGATCGAACGCGAGGTCAAAACCGCGAACGGAAACCGCTTCAGATTCGGCCTGATCAGGGCGACGCACCTTGCCCCCAGAAGTTCCTACCGCGACGTGGATTCGATTGTCCAACCCCCAGCGAAATGAGTTCATCAGTCCTTGCACGTTGCTGACCGAAAATCCTGTCAGTACCACCGCTTTCTGATCGGCGACGCCGTCGCCGTCGGTGTCTTTCATGTACCACAAATTCGGTGCGTCGCCGACAAACAGGCCGCCACGATACGGCAGAATCGCGGTCGGCCAAAGCAACCCATCGGCATACACCGTGCTGTGATCGTAGACACCGTCGTCGTCTTCATCGATCAAACGAGAAATTCGCGATAGGCCATCATCACGGTCTTCACTGTAGCCTCGCATCTCGCAAACGAACAGCTCGCCCGTCGCGGACCACTCCGCCGCGACCGGACTGTTGACCAGCGGTTCGCTGGCAATCAATTCGACGCGGTATCCGTCGACTACGGCAAGCTTCTCAAGACTCCCTACCGGAGACGTCGCTTCGATTCGCGGCAAACTCCCCGAATAGTCTTCGGCACTTGCGGGCACGCTCGGCACCGCCCCGACCAACGTCAGTTCGACCACGATCGTCCAAAGCAGCGTTGATGAAATGCCAGAAAGCAAGGCAATGGGAAATCCACCGAAATCGCACGAAAGAAACCTCCTCGTCCCCGCGTTCGCCTTCACGATCGCAAGTTGATTGTGCACGCTCCTCATCGCTGGTCTCCCGCAGTCTCGGCACTTGCAGTCTCGGCACTCGTCGTTTGGGTAGCCTCCGCGCCGGCCGATCCGACTTCCAGCAATTCGCCGATCGCATCGATCAGCAAAGGCTCGACACTGGATGCGACACGCGACGCACGCTGACTGGTTTCATACCCGCCTTGTCCGTATGCGATTTCCGTGCCGATATACCCGGGGCCGTAATCCCCGTAGGCCGCCATCGCCACATGCAAGTCTTCCCGCATCGCCTTGGCGGCAAGCTGATACTCGACAAACAACTCGCCGGGAAGGTGCAAGACGCGAACATCTCCGACGGCCAAACATCCGATATCGATTTGATGCCCCGATTGACAACGTAGCAACCAAGCCAAGTCGGCCGGAACGGTCTCGATCACCGAAGGTGCGGGCTGTTGCAATGCGTCGCGCAGTTTCTGTTCATCCAGGTGCGGAGCGGCAGGCAAAGCCAAAGAGACGACCGACCAACGCACATCGTCCGCTTCAACCGGGAAACGTTCGACCGATTCATACGCCTGCCGCATCGCGTCGGCAACTCGCCCAGCCAAGACCAATCGATTCGAGCTGGAACCGTCGTTGTACTTGCCGGCACCGATATTACCGCCGGCGCCGTTGAAGTGCACATGCATCACTTCGGGAGAATCCTGTGCCCGCAAGATCCGTGCGATCCCGGGAAAATCAGGGCTGGGAATTCCGGTTCGGTAATAACTTTGCGGGTGGCAAGCGTAGTACGTCAGCGAAACGAGCGGATCCTTCTCGTGATAAAACACAACACAGCTCAATTCCGGATCAATCGTGCCTTCCGGTTCCGCCCGCATTTCGGGATCACGGCACGCTGTGTAACGAGTCGCGTAAACGTTGCCATCGGGACCAAGCAATCGACGGTTGCTCGCGACCTTTTTCACTTCAGAAGCCCCGAAACCCACGTGGGTCACCGGATGTGAAACCTGCAATGATTGTCGAACGCTTTCGGAAAGGCGGTCGAGCACCTCGCGTTGATGGGCACTTTGAAATGAACCCAGTTCGGTCGCCCCCGCATGATGTAGCAACTGCTCGGCGGTAAAATCACAACGTGGCGCGTCGTGCTGGTGAAGCGTGTGAACACTGACGTGCGAGACATCCGTCCCGGCAGCTTCGGCCAACCGCCGGCGAAACTCATCGTGGGCGGCGTTAGCGATTCCGATCCAGTCGACGGCGCACAGCACGATCGTTTTGTCCGTCCCAGTCAACACGATGCCGCGACAACGCAGCCCCAATTCGTCATGCTTCTTGACCGGATCATAGGCCATCATCGACCCGATCGGTGGCGTGACATCAAGATCGAACATCGACAGTTTCAAAGCCACCGGCGCGTCGGAACTTGCCGACGCCTGTTCATCTGCCGTTTGTGCGGCGACCTCCGCCGATCCGAGCAAAAGCGTCGGTGCGATCGCGATCAAGGCCAGGACAATCCGTCCCCATCCCCGCCAATGGTTCCTTCGCTCGCAAACTCTTGAAATCTGGAGTGTTGTTCTGCAATAAAGTTGTTTGACCATTTCCATCTTTCCCGCCGTAATCAGTTAGAATCGACCTTATCATAGCGTGAATGCTCCCACCCGATCGCTCCCACCCCCAAGGCAATGTGATGAAACCGAACCCACGCTTGGATCGCCGGACCTTTTTGCAAGGTGCATCTGCCGTCGCCGCCGCAACCACCGCGGCCCCGATGATCAGCCCTCTATCGGAATCACTTTCCGCCGCGGAAAGTGCGACGACCTCAGCCGAGTCACTTGTCGGTCGACTGTATTCGACCTTGTCCCAGCAACAGCGCAACGATGTCTGCTTTGATTGGAACCACCAAGACCCCAAACGTGGTTTGTTGCGAACCTTCGTGGCGAACAACTGGAATGTGACGCGTCACGAAATCGTCGATGACTTTTACAGTGACGAACAGCGCGAGTTGATCACCCAGATTTTCGAATCGATCGTTCATCCGAACTGGCATGAACGGTACTACCGACAACTCGAAGACGACGCGGGCGGTTTCGGCGTCGAACAATCGATCGCGATTTTCGGAAAACCCAACGAAGGCAAGTTCGAGTTAGTCCTGACTGGTCGTCACATGACCCTGCGTTGCGATGGCAACTCGGCCGACCACGTCGCCTTCGGTGGACCAATCTTCTATGGCCATGCCCCCGTTGACAGCGAAGACCCTAAACACACCGATAACGTGTTCTGGAGCCAAGCCGTTGCCGCCAACGATCTTTACAAGATGCTCGACGGAAAACAGCAGCAGGAAGCGTTACTCCGGCGTACGCCGCGTGAGCAATCAGTCGCGTTTCGCGGCAAACAAACGATCCCAGGACTTCCGGTCACGGAGATGTCATCGGACCAAAAGGAACACCTGCAAAAAACACTTGGCCTGCTTGTCGAGATGTACCGCGAAAGTGATCAGCAAGAAGCCCTCAATTGTTTGAAAACTCAAGGCGGACTGGATGCCTGCTCGCTAGCCTTCTACCAAGATTCCGACATCGGCAACGACGGAGTTTGGGACAATTGGCGACTGGAAGGCCCCTCATTTGTCTGGCACTACCGGGGCAAACCTCACGTTCACGTCTGGGTCAACGTCGCCGACGATGCCAGTGTCAAACTAAACGCCTAGTGCATCGTCAACATCTGAAATCAGGATTAGCCGACTGGCGTTAGCCACGGTTTCGCAATCACCGGAGCTAGCGCCCGCCGGCTGATGAGCCGAACCCAAACATTGGATCTAGACGGTGCACTCGCCGGTCTGTCGATGATCGTCTCCTTTCTTCATAACCTCACCCTACACAACTTCACTCCACGCTGCCATGAAATCAATCCTCACCTCGTTGGCCTTGACACTCGCCCTTTGCCTCAACGCCTCTGCCGTTGAGGTCGGCGATAAAGCCCCGTCGTTTAAAGCGAAAGATGACTCCGGAGAACTTTGGAAATCGTCCGAACATGTCGGCAAGAAAATCCTGGTGGTCTACTTCTATCCTGCCGACATGACCGGCGGCTGCACCAAGCAAGCTTGCGGCTACCGTGACAAGATGAAGGACTTTTCCGACGCCGGTGTCGAGGTGATCGGGGTGAGTGGTGACACGGTCGAAAACCACAAAATTTTCAAAGACGTTCATGATTTAAATTTCACTTTGTTGGCCGACACCGATGGCAGTGTCGCCAAAGCGTTCGGCGTCCCGGTCAGCCTTGGCGATAAAGCCGTCACCAAACTGATCAACAACATCGAGAAAGAGCTGGTCCGGAAAGCGACAGCCAAACGATGGACCTTCGTCATCGATCTGGAAGGCAACATCGCTTACAAGGACTCGCAAGTCAAAGCGGCTCAGGATCCCGAAAAGATCGCCGCCGTCATCGCGAAGCTAAAATAGAGACGGTCGACGCAGGCACGATCGGGACCGAAGTCGATTTGTCCATAGGATTTGTTCAGCGAATGGACACACACAATTCGGAGAATCAAGCGACACGGTCGCCGAGCTAGACGAACAACCGCGGTTGGCTTGCCTGCCCCCGCGGTGCTGGCGGTCGATCGATAGTGTAGCGACGGAGGACCGCGCCGGCTAAGGCGATCCCGCTGATAAACGCCGACTCTAGCCTGCGTCCGCGACACCAATCACCGCATGCCCCCAGGCCTGTCGTAAAGTCAAACAAACAATCGACGTCCAAGGGCTCGGTGGTTTCGCTGTTCTCCCAAAAGTGCGTCGACACGCGCCAAGACGTTTCATACGACCTGCCGATCGCTTCCGCAAATGCCTTCCCAAGATGATCGGCAACCCGTTCAGGCGAATCCTTGGCATGCTCGAGCGACCAATCCGCCGACGCATGGGCCACCCAATGCCCGCCGCTTTTCCGCCCTGGTTTTCCATCGCTCGACGCAATCCATGACAGCGGCCCCGAACGCACAAACGCCGCGTCAAAAGAAAGATCGACCAAGCGATCGTTCGTCAACATCGCGGCCCAACAAGGACGCATCTTCACGCGACGAATCTTCCGCCCCAGTGATGTCAAACCGCCGATTAAATCAAATGTTTCCGGTGCCGGGCAATTACTCAGCACAAGATCGAACGGCCCGTTTTGTTCGCCGTCAGCAAACCGTAAACGCCATCGTTCACCTTCCGCTTCGACGGCGATGACTTGCTTGGCGAACGTGACCGGCAGGTCTTTGGCCAAATGAATCGCCATCGCGTTCATCGACGGAACACCGACGTAGCGTGGCCGGTCGTGTGACTCGTCCAAAAGCCTGCCGTTCCCATCGATGGAAACGATCTTCCCTAGCCACGATTGAACGATGCCGTCTTGGACCCATCCGTTGACGTAGCGACAAAACGTCGAATGCCTAGCCGTAAAGTACTGTGCCCCCAGATCAAACGTTACGTCGCGATCGCCTTGACCGGACGGCATGTGCAAGGCTGCGGTGCGTCCCCCGACTTGCTCACGACGCTCAAAGACCGAAACGTTGATGCCGTGATCACTCAACACTCTCGCCGCGATCAATCCGCCGATGCCGGCACCAATGATCGCCACGTTCGGCAATCGTGCCGCGATTGGGCGATCGACTTTCATTCGATAGCGATCCAAGTTAAGCCGCTTGGCGTGTGTTTTTAATTCACGCGTACGGACCTTTCCAAAAATCGGTTGCTCGGGGGAAAATGGCCGATCGAATTGACCGAAGCACCACAATACTCCACCGTAAGACGACGGGTTTCGACCATCGAGTGCGTAGCGATGGTTTAAATCCAACGCCAGCTGCAACGCCCGCTCGGGGCAAAGCGTCCAGTTTAAGAACGCCTTTCCCCAAGTCATTCTCACGTTGTTGTGAAGTTCGCCGTGCTTGAGCAGACTACGTTGAGCAGAGTCCCAAAGCGGATGCCCCGACCGACCGCGGGCGAGCGACTCCCAACTACAATCTTTTTCACGTGGATCATCGCGGTGATCACGCAAGCACTCTTTGGCCCACGTGGGGACGGCATCAAGCGAATCGATGTCGTCGGGATGATGAAAACAGAAATGGAACGCCAGTTCACGCCATGTCAGCAGCTCATCAAGATACTTCGTTGCGTTTAAAGCATCCGCTTCACGCGCGATCCGAAATGGACTGACCATACCGTAGTGTAGGTACGCACTCATCCGACTTGCGCCACTAGCCGCTAACGGATCATTCCGCGTCGCTTCGTAATCTGCTAAGCCATTCTTTTTAAACGCTTCCCACCGTGCGTATCCTGCCTTCGAACCGCCAGGCGTTTCCGCGACCGGGGCGACGGAATGATCGACTCGACAACAACCGATCAAGGACGCCAGATCGGCATCCTGCAGTGACAGCGGATGCAAGTCGAAGCGACGCTTTAAGTCATCCAGGTCACACATCGCGACATCAATCGGCTGTTCCACGTAAGACGTCTGCAAGGCATGGTCATGGATGTCTTGGACCGCCTCACGGAACTGAAACGCACGGGTGAATGGTCGCCCGACGGCGGTCACGGGAGCCAAACACGCACAATCCACCGTCGCGACCGGCGTCTGACAAGTTGCGACGAGTCGTTCCATCCAACCGACGATGGGCTGGACCGGCATCTCCTCGGTCACTAATACCGCCGCACTTCGCGCAAGATTTCGCAGATATGGACCGCGCTGGCCGCAACGCTGCAAGTGGAACGCGGCCACGATCCCGCGATCTTCTAGTTCACGCTGAACATCACGATGCCCCTGTAACATGAACGCGTGATGACGATCCGAAGCATACGGATACTGTTCGCTCAAGCCATGGTAGACCAACAGTGGCAAACCGTTTTGACGCGCAAAACAAATCGCTGCGTCCAAAGCCGGATTCTCATGCGCACGTAGCGCATTGTGCATCCAGTACAAAACAAACTGGCCGGGACCGCCGGCAGCTTCCTCTGGTGTCTGCACCCATCGAATTCGTTGTCGTAGATTATCGGGAAGAGAAATATCCACACTCGGTCACTCGATCCGCGTAAAACAGCCACGTGAAGGATCGTAGCTACCTGACAATCCACCACCATTTGGGTGATTCGAGCACGAAAGGCTCACCGCGAAATGGTGCCAACAAAGAACATGGCGCAAACAGAAAACACTGATCATCGTCGAATCAGGCACCGTGCCAAGAGGCCGGGAGGCGGGCGCAGTGGGATCGGCTCAAGATGCTCAAGCCCAGTGTGTCTCATACACGCGCTGGCCGCCTGACGTCCGCTGATAACAGCCCCTTCCATGGTCGACGGCCAACCGGTTTGCACCCAATCGCCGGCCAGGTACAGCCAATTCAACCCCGTCATCGCCCCAGGCCGCTCCGACTCCACTTCCGGTTGAATCGAAAAGACACTCTCAGGATCGGTCACCAACCGAGAGCGAACCAGTCGTGCCGACTCTGCTGCCGGAAAAAACTGCTTCAGTTCGTCGAGCACCGTGTGTAAAAACGACTGCTTTCCCTCGACCAATGCCCCCGCCGAAGCACTCACGATGACTTGGTAGTAATGCTGGCAATCCGATTCAATCGCTGCCCCGTGCCCGTCCCCGACTTGATCACCCCCGCTCGATGGACCGCCCCCCTCGGCTTCACCGATTACCGCTGCCTCGCCGATCGAAATGGGATTCCGAAAGATCCACTGAGAAACCGTTCCCACTAGCACCGCTTGATCCATCGTCGTGATCGGGCGATCGAACCAAAGATGCACGCCCGTGATCGGTGAACTTGGAAACGAATCAATCCTCTCCAGATGAGGGAGAGGTGTTCGATCCGCCGCGTCCCAGTGCTGAAACAATCGCCGCAGGCCAAACCAAGGCACAGCGCAGATGACGGCTGATGGCTCAATCCGTTGCTCATCATCCTCGTTACTTTGAACCAAAAGCGATCGATCGGGATTGATATGACGGACCCTGCAACCCTGCCGAATCGTTACTCCACGTCGCCGCAACTGATCAGCCAAACGTCGCCCGAATAGATCAGCGAGCGGCAACGTTGGCACCAATACATCGCTCGCCCCACGTGTCGCGGCAAAGCCATCGATCAGGACCTTCCGCGCCGCCACCATCGAAACGCGACTGGAAAGCTCGCCCAAGGCACTTACCAGGATCACATCCCAAAACTCAGCGATCGTTCGATCTGATTGTCCGATTTGCCGCAACCATTGATCGGCGACCGTGTTTTGCAACGACTCGCTCGGTGTCCTCATTAAAACCAACAGCCCACGCTTGACCTCCGATCGCTGCGACGAAGAAAGAAAACGCAAGCCGTCGATGGTCGAGAGCAAATGCAGCGGTGCGGGCAACCACCGATTCGCGGCAAACCGACTGGGCGGATGATCGGGATGCAGAAACGTCAACTCTTGCAGACGACGAAAATGCGATAGCAACGAACACTGCCGCATCAAATCGACAAAGTTGCTGCAACATCCCATCGCAACGTGTTGACAATAATCCACCTCGCCTGTCGCATCACGAAAGGAGCCTGCCCGTCCGCCGAGCCGGCGTTTCGATTCGAAGATCACCACGGGAGTTCCGGGCGAATGACGTGTGATCCATTCCGCCGCAGCCATGCCCGCCAAACCGCCTCCGACGATCGCGATCGGGTCGGCGCTCACGAACGAACCTCTTCGACTTCGTGCGGTGGCAAGGGCAATCGACGAAACAATGGCGGGATAAAATGCTGCGAGACGAGCCCCCATCGTTCTCTCGTCGACAATCGCACCCGGCGTGTCACGACCGCGCGGGGATCTTGAGCGATTCGGTCAAGCAAGCGTCTGTAAGTCCGCCACATCATCGAAAACATCGGCCGCCCGTCGGGGCCAAGAGAATCCCAGACGCCCCACCCACTGGCATAGAGCACCTTTGCTCGTCGGATTTCGTCTTCGACCAGACAGGCGAGACGATCATCGGCACGCGGGTGCAGCAAGTCATCTTCGCCGAGTCCATGCTGGGCGAAGTGCTGACGCGGCAGATAAATACGACCGCGTCTCGCGTCCTCAGAGATATCGCGCAAGATGTTGGTGAGCTGGAATGCCAAGCCGCAATCGATCGCTGCTTGTGATGGTAGCGGTTCCTCAAATTCCCAAATGTGTAAACAAGCCAACCCGACTGCCGACGCGACTAAATAGCAGTAGTGCTCGAGTTGCTCGTAGGTATCGAAACGTGTCTTTTGCTGATCGGCGAGTACACCGTCGATGATCTCCAACAAGTAACGTGAAGGGATCTTAAACTGATGGACGGTGTCGTGCAGTGCCGGGAAAATTTGCTGTGCTTTGGTGACCAGATCGATCGGCCAATCCGACGTGTCGGTCGGCAAACCAGAGGCCAGCAAGACGCCTTTTTTCGCCTGGTCGGTGATCAGATTAAGCGCCGTCGTCCGTCGCCACCAATCAAGCCATCGGGTGCGAAGCGCCGCCGGTTCGTTGCAATCCCCGATGTCATCGGTCACGCGGGCAAACGCGTAGAGCGCGCACATCGCATTGCGTTTCCTGCGGGGCAACAACCAAAACGAGCGGTAGAAACTGCTCCCGCTCTGCCGTGCGATGCGGCGAACATCTTGATAGCTGCGATTGATCTGTCGCGTGGATTGCATCGGTGCAATTAAACTTACGAAAGCCTTCCTAACAACGCCGCCAAAATCAATTTCCCCTGAGTCAATTTGCTGACTTTTGGACGCTTCCGAAGCACATCAAAATCGACTCGGCGGATCGCGGCTAACGTTTCCATTCCGCCGTGTGCAAACAGCTTGATGTCGGCGGACAACCAATCGGGAACTTTCTCGGCAAGCACAATGCCGCGTTGGAAATATCCATCGGTCATCTTACAGAGGTCGGCAAGCAGGCGGCGAACGGGCTCCGAAGTCGCACCGGCCGATAGCATGTCGCGGGTCACTCCGTATCGCTGCCGCCATTGGTCGGGTAGATACACCCGGCCGATCGCATAATCTCGACCGACATCCTGCCAAAAATTCGCGAGCTGCAATCCGGTGCAAATCTGATCGGACAAACGAATCTGCTCGGCGTCGGTGACGCCGGCCAACTTTAACACAAGCCTGCCAACCGGGTTTGCCGAGCGGGAGCAATAATCGAGCAATTGGTCGAGAGTTTCGTACTCCAGCACCTCCTGATCTTGCCGAAACGCGGAAAGCAGGTCAAAAAACGGCTTTCGGTCCATCGCGAACGTTGCGATGGTATGGTGCAGTGCGGGAAACATACCCTCGGTGCGTGGTTTCCCGGCGAACACGTCTTCCAAATCCGCGGCAATTCGATCCAATCCTTCACGTGCCAACCGGCGGTCGCCCGATTCGTCAGCGATGTCATCGGCAGTGCGGCAAAACGTATAAATATTGTAGAACGGTTGGCGCAAGCGACGAGGAAGTAGAATTGATGCGACGAGAAAGTTTTCGTAGTGGCTTCGTGCCAGACGTCGACAGTACCGCTCGCTATGACGCAGAATAAGTCTAGAACTCCCGACCAAAACCTCCGAATCAACCGTACCGTGACTGCTGTTTTTGGTGTGACACCCGCCTTCGGTGTCGCCCGCAGATCCCGCAACTGGCTCACTCATTGGCGTGGTGCCGACCGTGGGAGGAGAAAACGCGAGCCCCTGGACTTGCCGTCCGGGTTGTTTGGATTCGAGTTTGCGATCGGCGTGCATTCGGACAAGATTTGAGAAACAGGTTTGAACCAATGAAAATCGTACTGGCGGCCCCACGTGGATTTTGTGCCGGAGTCAACATGGCGGTCGATTCGCTCGAATTGACTTTGAAACATTTTGGCGCACCGGTCTACGTGTACCACGAGATCGTTCACAACCAGTATGTCGTCGAAATGTTCAAGTCTAAAGGCGCCGTCTTTGTCGATTCAATCGACGAGGTCCCTCGGGATAGCGTCGTCATGTTTTCTGCTCACGGCGTCTCACCGGAAATCCGCAGCGCAGCCAAAGCTAGAAATCTGACCGCCCTCGATGCGACCTGTCCGTTGGTCACCAAAGTTCACTTGGAAGCGATCAGATACGCCAAAGGCGGCTACACCATCTTTCTGATCGGACACGAAGGCCATGACGAAGTGATCGGAACGCTTGGCGAGGCCCCCGACGCAATCATTCTGGTCGAAGACGAAGACGACGTGGACAAACTGACGGTCACCGATGAATCGAAACTCGCGCTGCTGACCCAAACGACGCTAAGTGTGGACGATGCCAACCGCATCATTACGAAATTGCGTGCCCGATTCCCGAGTATCGAAAGCCCACCGAAAGGCGACATTTGTTACGCCACGCAAAACCGACAGGACGCCGTCAAAACCCTTTCCGATGATGCCGATGTGGTAGTCGTGCTGGGCAGTCAAAACAGCAGCAACAGCGCGCGGCTAAAGGAACTCGCCGAGGAACGCGGACGCCGCGCCTTCCTGATCGATGGGCCCCAAGACTTAAGCATCGACGATTTTTCGGCAAATGACGTCGTACTGATTACTGCCGGAGCAAGCGCCCCCGAGTCGGTGGTACAAGAGACAATTGAATGGCTAAAAGCTCAATTCGATGCCTCAGTCGAACTCGCCACTGTCCGCGAGGAGTCGGTGCATTTTCCACTTCCCAAACCGCTCCGCGCGATCGCCAAAGAAGCCGCGAAGGTCGCCGAGTGACGATCTGATCGGGTTCAATGCATCGGTCCGGATTGTCTCCGAAGCGAGCGCTTCGTTCCATCTGACAATACGGGTTCGGCTCATCAGCCGACGGGCCTTAGCTCCGGTTACTGCAACGAAACCGTCGCTAACGCCATGCGGCTAATCCTTGAATCCCATTTGAAAAGGCGAATCATTTCACTGTCGAGATCTGCATGTCTCGGTAGAGCACATCGGTCGTCGGGTCATGACCTTGAATGATGATTGTGCCGGCCTGATCGCGTCGACCGCGACGTGGATTCTCGTCTGGCGGGCGGGTGTCTTCCCAATCGCTGACCTGTACACCATTGACCCAAGCGGCGATATGATTCTGATAAGCCTGCAACACAACCGTTGCCCAGGTCCCGTTTTCCCCGGCGACCACCCTGGCATCCTGTCGGCGAAATATCCCCCCGGTTCCACAGTCGACCGGTGACAACCGCGATTGATCTTTAAAGTCGTTGTTAATCTGGCATTCGTAACCCATCATTTCATCGCCGGGAATACAACGAAAAAAGATCCCCGAGTTCATGTCGGGCTGATCAATCCTAT
Organism: Roseiconus lacunae; assembly: GCF_008312935.1. Lineage (NCBI taxonomy): Bacteria > Pseudomonadati > Planctomycetota > Planctomycetia > Pirellulales > Pirellulaceae > Roseiconus > Roseiconus lacunae. The sequence goes on from NZ_VSZO01000012.1 coordinate 372,685, forward strand.
AGTCGCTTCGCAGGAAGAAATCGCCGTAGGTTTCCAGCGTTTCCAATTGTGTTTTGCCTCCGTCGACATGAAGCTGGCCGTCGTCGTTGACCGTGAACTCTCCCTCCATTTCTGGATAGCGTTTCCACTGCGTCAGTTCCGCATCGATCATTGGCTTGAAACCCAACGGCCGAATCTTGATATCGCGGAACGCAACGCGGCCCGAGTTGTGTTGCAGACCGATGCGATGAGCTTGAAGTTTGGCGGGATCTTCGTATTGGCAAACGAGCTTCCCATCAAGCTCGACCGTAACCGTCTGACCTTCGGCAATGATTTTCATCTCACGCCACTGTTCCGGCTTTTGTTCCCCGGCCGCTTCGGCGTCCACCTTTTGACGCTGAACGATACTGCCGGTTGGGAAAGGGTTATCGTCGGGCGCGATATTGATCTCGTAGCAGTCCTCGGCCGGGTTTTCCGGACTTAGCGGAGTACGCACGAACACACCGCTGTTCGTGTCGGCGTCGGCATTGAACTGAAGAACCAATTCAAAATCACCCCAAGTCGTCGAGGTACAGATCAGTCCTTTCTCGCCATCATCGACAACGACAGCGTTATCTTGCACCCGAAAATTTGCCTCGCCACTGATCTGCCAACCGAAGAACGTGTGGCCGTCGAAAAGCCTGACCCAGCCTTCGGCAACCTCTTCGCGCGGAAGCCGCGCGTCGAGCAATTCCGCCTCGGTCACTTCATAAGATTGTTGCGAGGGCGATGAAACAGACTTCGAAGTGTCGCTGCTAGCGTCTGCTTCGGGTTCGACGACAGCCTCGTTCTCCTGCGTACTCGTCACTTCAGACGCGTCGTCAGCTTTCCGGGGTCCGCACCCCGGAAAAATGGACACAAAGGCAAACAATCCAAGACAGCAGAGTCGATGATCTACAAACATATTGGCCGGAGCGACGATCGAGGTGACGGGCAGCCGCTTTTCGCGGATGACAATAGATCGCGCATTGTAGCGTAGAACTTTACCGGATTAATCACCGGCTCTGTGATTGATCGCATGACCGACAGGTCGAGTTCGAAAATCGGAATGCAAGTTGGCATTAATCGAGCCATCGGCGCCAGGGGCACCCCGCAAGCCCACGCTCCAATGTGGGCGGAGATCATCCAACCTGCCAGCGAATCATCAATTTGCCTTTGATAATTCTGACTCGCTTTTCAGCACTCGATCGCCGTCTTCCTGCTCGATCAAATAGGCCGGATTGTCTTCCGTTGCGTTTCGCGTGACCTCGTTCCCCTTGATGGTCCGAGTCACTTTTTCTTTAAACGCCTCTGTGATCTGTCCTTCAGCGACGTTAGCGCCGTGCTTCCACTGAACATGTTGCTTGACCTGAAATTTCTGACCCATCAAGTTCTTCCTATCTATCGAGTTGATTGTTTTGACATAAGAGTGCCCGTTTGCTGCGCCGAGGCGATCCGACGAGTCATCACGCACTGGCTCAATGCCTTCGGGGCGAAGAGAAGCCAAACCTGAATTCGGCGGATGCTTCCCAGGGCGTCGTTCTTCGCCGACTGACGCCGACTTGACTCCCCCGACCCGCAACTGAGGCATCGAAACGTGCAAACGGTGGGCCGATCCCGATAACGCGCCAAGAAAGCGAGCTTTGGCACAGGAGTTGAATCGCAGGGTCGGTTGGCGTTTCAGCGGCCGATAATCCTGCGAACATGCTTCGGAAGGATGATCTGCTTGCTTCAAATAGGCAAAGAAAAGTAATCACCGCCGTCTCGGAATCCATTGGCGGTGGGAGTCCTGACCGATGACCAAGCACCATACCGATCCAAAAGCTGATACGACGCTCGACTTGGAAGTTCCCCTTCATCAAACACTTGAAGTTGCGGGGCGGTCGGATGTGGGACAAAAACGTGCCGAAAACCAAGATCATTTCTTGATCGCCGATCTGCGGCGACAATTAAAGATCCGCGACACAAACGTGGCGCACGACGGCTGTGGAAATGAGCTCTTCGGTTGCCAAGAAGGACATTTGCTTGTCGTTGCCGATGGCATGGGTGGTCATTCCAATGGTGAAGCGGCGAGCCGGATCGCGATTGAGTCGTCCGCCCGGTATGTGCTCGACATGATGCAATGGTTCCTCAAGTTGACTTCGACCGCCGAAGACGACTTTGTTGATGAACTGTCACAGTGTTTAGTTTCTATCCAGCAGAAGCTATGGTCACAGCCCCGTGACGGGGGCCGAACGATGGGCACGACCGTAACGATGGCCTACGTGATCCCGCCAAAGATGTATGTCGTGCACGCCGGTGACAGCCGTTGTTACCTGATCCGCGACGGTGAGGTCAAACAGTTGACGACGGATCACACCGTCGCTCAACAACTGGTTCAAGACGGCGGGTTCGACCAAGACGATCCTTCACTGCAACAGTGGCGTCATGTCCTTTGGAATTGTGTCGGCGCGGGTGACAAAGTAGTTCGCCCGGAAGCGATTCGTGTGGACTTGCAACATGGCGATCAAATCGTGTTGTGTAGTGACGGGCTGTCAGGTGTGGTTGAAGAACCAACGATCCTGAAAACGGTGACTGACGCAAAAAACTGCCAAGCCGCCGCTGACCGACTGACACAACTGGCAAACAAAAAAGGTGGTCCCGACAACATCACCGTCGTCGCCGCTCGCCTCTGTTCGAAAGCAATCCAAGGCTGACGTCCGCAATCCCTGCCTCGCGAACTGGTTAGCCCCCGATTCGGGACCAACCGCAGCTTTTCATTGCTCGCGATTCAAGTTGATGTTCCTTCGCTTTGGCACAGTCTCTGCACGAGTGGTGGCTATGTTGACACGACCAACTAACACGTACCAAAGAGGATCAAGCAATGGCAACATCCACCGATCTTAAGTCAGACTGTATTGAAAATTGCCAAACCTGTGTAACAACGGTCAGCGACATGTTGACCTCGACGTGCCTTTCCAAGGGCGGTGACCACGTTGAGCAGGAACACGTCAAACTGATGCTTGACTGTATCGCCGCCTGTGAAGCCTGCATCGGATTCATGAGCCGCAATAGCGAATTCCATTCGCATTATTGCGGGGCCTGTGCCGAAATCTGCAAGGCCTGCGCGGACAATTGCGAAAAAATCGACGGCATGGAAAAGTGTGTAGAATGCTGTCGTCAATGCCAAGAGACCTGTTCGGCGATGGCAAGCTAATCTGCAGCCCGACACGGCTGTTCGTGCACGAATGAGGCTTGTGGCTGATCCCTGGTCACAAGCCTTTTTCTTTTTGCAATCATGAATGAATCGAATTCATCCTCATTGTTCACATTCCGCATGCAATTGAGCGGTAGGCTGCTACGTCTGCAGCAAATTCCCCTCGTTTGTTGCTGCCTTCTCAGTTCGATCACCTCAATCGCGTCAGCTCAATCGGACGAACCTAATGACGTAAGAGAACAACTTGAAAGTCGAAAGATCGCCGATATACGCGAGGGGCTAAACTCGCTCGTCGAATCCCCACAACAAGCCGTGCGGTACGCTGCTACGCTTCTTCGTCGGCGGCATCACCCCGAATTTCGGCGCGTGCTACCAAAGTTGGTTGTGCACCTTCCGCCTGAGATCCGAAACGATTTCAACAAAGCAAACGGAGCGGTGACCGTCGAAGCTTCCCCATCACGGGCGATGCCCATTCATCGACCGCCTTCGCCGTACACGCCCTCACATCTATTGGCAATTCGAGAGTTTGCCGAAAAGGAGCAACTCACCCCGAAGGATCGTGAAGTACTTCCGCAATACCTGACCGATCTTGAACATGCCCCCGAGAATCAGCAATACAGTTTGATCGTTTGGCTCGGCAAAATCGCACCGCAGGACGAACAATCAATCGATGCAATTCTGCGGTTAGGCAAGACCAGTTCACAGCCCACCATTCAGTTCCGGGCGACCGTCCTTGCTTTTAAGCTGAAACAACAAGCTGGATTGATCGCGAGAGTCCGATTCGTCGATCGCGGCGGCTCGATCGAGGATCGCGAGACGGGTCTGTTCTGGCAAGCCGACGGCACGCAATCAGGCTTGCTGAACTATTACGAGGGCCAGGACTATGCAAAAAACTTCACGACCGGACGACTTACAGATTGGCGGTTGCCAACCGGCCATGAACTAGGAACTATCTTCCCCGCCGACAAACTTCCGTTTCGTAATTCACGATATTCGGAAGATGGGGTCACAAGACAAAGTTACTGGTCATCGCATCTGTACGGCGAGAACTATGCCGGAATCTGCGACTGGCAAAATGACGGAGGCATCAACAATTGTTTCGCCGATCGAAACCGAGCTTTCATTCGCTGTGTTCATGACCCGCTGAGACCGGCCGAATGAATCGTTGCCTCGGCGATCAACGATGTGCTTATTGGTAGCCGTACGCTTCAAAGTAATCAGCCCACTGTTCGCGGATCAGCCGTTCGTCTGCTTCGCTTAGCTGATGGCGATTAACCTTGTAGGACCGGTGCTCGCGGCTAGCCCAAGCTTCAATGGTGGGCCGAACCGAATCGAATTCGCTCAATCGCAAACGCTGGTAGATCGATCCCAATGATTCGACCGGATCGGCGATTAGGTCCTCATACCGCAACTCGACAATGCGACCGGGATCGATTTTGTCTCGGTCGCGAAGGTAAGCGCCGTACATCCGTTTGAAGCAGTCGACGACGTATTGCTTCTCCGGCGCTAGTGGATCGGTTTTATTGTCGGTTCCATCCTTGAGTGCGTTTTCCTCAATCGCTCGATAAGGCCGAGGCACCTGCAACCCTTGAACGTCGGCCAGACTGTGCCAGAGGCGGCATGTCGAGGGAAACAACGAACGTGGATCGCGAGTGACGTGAATGAACCGGGCATCGGGAAATGCGTTTGCGAGTTCCGCAATCCTGCCTGTATGCGTCGGACTCTTGATCACCAGCGGTCGCCCGGTCACCGTGCTGACAGCCAGCAAGAATCGCTTCAGTCCGGCAAGCCAAACATTTAGTTCCGATCGAGGCACGCCATCAAAATCGAGGTACTCCAAATAGCGCGGCGGCTGGTTGGGAAACGCGATATGTCGATAGGGCGACGGCAACCCTAGATTCATGAGTGCGAACTCATCTTCCTGAGGGCGGTCCCAACCGGTGGCCATGTTGTCCATCGGCCGCTTTCCCGGTAACAACCAGCGGAAGAATTTTTGAAAGATCCACTCGGTTACGAGGAAGTGGTGCGGCGCAAAACATTGGAACGTCGAGGGGCTGCTATAGCGTTCATCGAGCACCATCAATTCGTGCAGCAGCGTCGTGCCACTGCGCCAATGGCCGATAATGAAGACCGGCGGCCCGTGAAGTTCAGCGGCGGCGAGCCTGCGGCCAAACACCAGCTTTTGGATACCAGACAAAACGGTATTCGCGGGAACGGCAAGCGAAACGCCAAGCAGGTGGCTCCAGCGACTCGGATGAACCTGGAAGCTGCCTTCGCGAAGCAAACGCAACCATGTCAACGGTCGCATCCCATGCCAAAACCGAGGCGCATAGAACGGATACCGATGAAATTCGGCGGGACGGGACGCGTCGCGGGACGACTGGGGCGGGGGCTCTGTGGTTGTCAACGATTGACGTGAGATAGGTACAAAGAAGAAGAAAGTCGCTGGCCAAAATTCGGTTTCTTGAACAAATCGACGTCGATCGGGGAACTAAATGCCCCCGCGCGCTGTACGAATGCCTAAATCGAATTTCCTGACCGATTCTGAGCACGATCAATCTAACAGGCGGGATGCGGTTTGCGAAAGCGTTTCCCGCCGATTCCCGTGCAGATGCCCCGTGGTCGCCCATCGCGAATTCCTCGTTTGCCCCCTACAATCGGGCCGAAATCAAACATCCACCCCTTGTCGAGCTTTCTGGCGAGCTTTTCTGTCGAGAGGATTGCCAAGAGTTTCTGCCGAACACTCCGGCGATCGAACGCGTGGACCGAATCGCCTGCGAAGTCACCATGAATCAACCAAACGAGCTTTCGATCGCAGACCTCCAGCGTCACATCCGCCAAATGTACTACGACAAAGACGTCGCGCGTGGGGTGGAAGGCACCTTCATGTGGCTGATGGAAGAAGTCGGAGAATTGTCGTCCGCCTTGAGGGGAAACGACCGCGAGAATCTGGCCGAGGAATTCGCCGATGTAATTGCTTGGCTGGCCACCATCGCCAACGTCGCCGACATCGATTTGAACGCCGCGTTAACGGCGAAATACGGCAGCGGGTGCCCCGGTTGTTCCAAGCTGGTTTGCGAGTGCCCCGATTCGGAGAAACCATGACGTATCACTCGCTGGGCCGCGCGGCCGCCCTCACCCTCGTGTTGCTATTCGCTTCCGTCTCAGCCGCTTTCGGACAGTCGGATCCAGACTCCTCAGCCTCGTCTTCAGCCGCCAAGTCCGAGACAGCATCGGTGGCCGATCCGGGGTCAACGCCCGCAGAATCCAAGCCCGTCCTGTCGTTCGGCATCAACGGACATTACCGGCTCGGACACATGACAACCGTCCGGCTTGCCGGTCCGCGGAATACCATCGATGGACCGATCGTCCTCGAAACTCTCGACGGCGATGGCGTTCGGGTGCGGTACCATAACGATGATGTCCTCCCGATCGCCGATGGAAAGCAGGAGTTGGGCCTGATCAACGCTGGTTCGGAAGCAGCACCCGTCGCTGTACGACGGCTCGACGATGGTCAATTCACCACAGTCGCGCAAGCTCGTTTACCCGAATCCGGTAACCCAGCTCGCGGCCCCTCGGTGATCCCACCGTCGATGCCCTGGGTCGTATCGATCGGAGACGCATTGGGCATTGAAACGCTCGGTACGTCTAACGTCTTGACGGACAAACTGGCTCGAATCGCAGTCACGACAATCGATTCCGCCGGTAGCCTCCCCCATCAGCAACTCGGCTACGACGGCGTTGACTTAGTCATCATCAACGCCGCAGGACTCGACGTGGTCGGCAAGATGAACGATCGCCAGTCCGACGCGTTTGTCGGATGGATCCGCAGCGGTGGACGATGCTTCGTGTCGCTCGGCGAACAAAGTCAGGCGTTGCTCGACGCCGCCCCCTGGTTAATAAGCTTGCTTCCGATCGATGAAGTCGAATTGAATCGCTACGATCCTGCGGCATTTGAAACCTACACCAGCAGCCAAACCCCCCTGGATGTGTTTCGCGGCATCAAACTCCCACGGCGCGACGGAAAGCCGCTGTTGCTCGGCCGAACCACCCGCCGGGTGTCGGCCGTCTTGATCGCCGAATACGCGATCGGGCTGGGCAAGATCACCGCGATCACCGCAGACTTGGAATCGCCGCTGTTTGCCGAATGGCCCGAACGGATGAGTTTGGTCACACAAGCGATCGGCGACTTATTCACCGAACAAAACGACCGCAATTCGTCCGCCGATAATTCGACGACTTTTAATGACTTAGCCGGCCAAATGCGTGGCGTGCTGGACCAATTCGATGTCAAACGGCAATTCGATTTTTCAGTCGTCTCGTTGATCGTTCTGATCTTGATCGCCGCCATCGGGCCGCTCGATTATCTTTTGATCAATCGCGTACTCGGCAAACCGCTGTTGGGTTGGGTCACGTTTCCCGTGTTTGCGATTGCTCTAAGCGTTTTCTTGATCCTGCAGTCGAGCCCGCGTGCCGATGTGAACGATCCCCAATCACCAACGTCTTCGCTGGTTCGGGCCAATCAGTTCCAAATCACCGACCTGGATTTCGTCGACGGCGCGGGACGATCGTTTCTGTGGTCATCGATCTACACCCATCATCCGATCAAAGCCGATGTGGCGATCCGACCATCAGACGAATTGACGAAGATGATCCAGACCGATTCGGATCATCGAACTCAATCGATCAGTTATCCGTTTGGATACCCCGGAAAGGTTTTCGGCGGAATTCAATTGGTCGGCGAAAACGGTAGCCTGCTGCCTTACGAAGTGATCCCGGCAAATGGCGGTCAACCGAACGATGCAAACAACAACACCAATGGCGCCGAGTCGCTGATCGAACAGGTGACGATCGCGCCACGAAGTAGCAAGTCGATCGCGTCGAAGCAGTACTTTGCTGCGGACACCTCCGGTGCGACCCCGGTCATTCGACGTCCAGGAAGCGATCTACTGCGTGGCGATTTCGTTAACCCGCTGACGGTGGACTTGATCGACGCCGTCTTGATCTATCGCAACACCGTCTATTTGTTGCCGACACGTGTGCCCGCCGGCAAACCCGTCAAATCAATCGAAAATGTTCGTCAACGGAACTTTCGCTGGCGACTGACACGCAAAGTTTCGCTGGAAGACAGCGCGACCGAATCAACACCGTGGTCTCCCGCGGATTTTGGTGACATCGAGCGGGTCGCCGATATGCTGCTGTTTCACCAAGCCGCCGGCGGAAAACTTTACACCGGCTTGCGGCATGACATTTTGGGTGATTTAGATCTCTCCGAAACGCTGCTGGACAACCGCTGCATTCTAGTTGCCAAGACCGAACAGCCACTTGTCCAAATGAACCTTGTTGACCGATCGACAGAGGAACCACGCCCGATCGCATCGGTCGAGACCGAGAAAGTGTTATCCATGGTACGTGTCGTATTGCCCGTTCGCTCGACATTGCTGACCCCGTGAGTTTGAAATCGTGATCAAGACCGTCGACCTAACAAAGAAATATGGCGATGCGTTCGCCATCAAAAGCATCGACTTGGATCTGCAACCGGGTGACCTGTTTGGCTTCATCGGCCCCAACGGTGCTGGGAAGACGACCACGATGCGAATTATCGCAACGCTACTAGAACCGACCCATGGCGAGGCTTACGTGTGCGACCATTCGGTCCACACCGCTCCCAAGGAAATCCGCCGTTTGGTCGGATACATGCCCGACTTTTTTGGCGTCTATGACGACATGACCGTCGTCGAATACCTGGAATTCTTTGCCGCCGCGTATCGGATCAACGGCCAAGATCGCAAGAATCGCGTCGACGAGATGCTGGAAATCGTTGACTTGGATTTCAAACGAGATGCCTTCGCCAACACGCTGTCCCGAGGGCAAACCCAACGCTTGGGACTCGCCCGCACGTTGCTTCATGATCCGCAAGTCCTGTTGCTTGATGAACCGCTCAGTGGTCTCGATCCACGGGCCCGGATCGAAATGCGCAACCTGCTTCGTAAACTCGGCGAGATGGGAAAAACGATCATTGTCAGTAGTCACATCCTCCCCGAACTGGCGGACGTTTGTAACAAAGTCGGTATTATCGATCGTGGCGAATTGAAACAGAACGCCGAAGTCACCGAAGTGATCCGTATGGTTCGCGAACACACGGTTTTGGTCGTCACACCGAATCGCCCCGACGAAATGCAACGTATCATTGATCAGTTGATCGGGCACCACAAAGTCCAGGACTGCGAACCTGGCGATGCAAGCGTCCGCGTTGTCCTGAAGCCTGACGTCGATGACTACAGCGACCTCCCCCAACTGCTGATCGAAAACGGGATTGCGTTGCGTGGTTTCACCGAAGAGGAACTCGACCTTGAATCCGCCTTCATGGCCCTCACCAAAGGGACCAGCACCCGGATGTAGGGATGCGGCGAACGAAATCACAATCAAGCCGGATGGATGATGTCAGAAAAATGGTTCATCAAAACAAAAAGCGGAAAACGCGGGCCATACACGATCGAACAGCTACAACGCTACGTTGACGCCGGTGCGATTCGCCCGAACGCCGGGATCGGCGACGGCGAACATGAATGGGTCACCGCCATCTCCATCCCGGGCCTGAAATTCCCCGACGAAGCGGTTCAACAAATTCGGGCCAGCAATCTGGCCGCCAAAGTCAATGCCGCCCAGGACGGCGCTGCCAAATCGGGCCCCCAATCTGGCATCGATCCAGAGACGACGGAATCGTCCACGCCTTCTGCCGAGTCGTCCGGCCAAGACGCGCCGAATCCTGAAGCCGAAAAACGGCAAGCAGAGCTCGACGCCCGCGAACGCCAAATCCAAGAACAGCAAAAGTTACTCGACGATCGACTGCAAGTCATCGAATCGCGTGAGGAACAACTCGACCAGGTCTCCAAACACCTGACCGAACGGGAACAGAAACTCGATATCGAGCGGGCGGAGTTCGAATCTCAACAATCCGAGCTTGCCGGAAAAGAACAAGCGGCGATCGAGCGTGCCGAACAGGCGGAATCCCAACTCGCCGAACAACAAGCCCAGCTCGCCGAACAACAGTCACAACTCGGCGAAGTTCAGTCGCAACTCTCGCAACTTGAAACCGAACTCGAGAGCGAAAAACGGGACTTGGGCGAACGGGTGAGCGAACTCCAACGTCAACTCTCTGCCAAAGCACAGGAGCTAGACGAACAAGTCGCCAGCGCCGCGTCAGCCTCCGAAACAAAAAGCGAATTGGAATCGGAAATTCAATCGCTACGGCAGCAACTCGCTGAACTGGCGACGGCGCTGGAGTCCGCCAAGGACGAAGCCGAAGAACAATCGGCAAACATCGCGTCGGCCCAACAGGCAACGCAAGCGACCGAGACCGAACTACAAGCGACGCGCCAGCAAGTCACCGAGTTAACGTCGACGCTCGAATCGGCCAAGCAAGAATTGCAGCGGCTTAAAAACGAACTCGCAGAGCAAGCCGAAGCCTTTGCAAGCGCCGCCGAGGCAGACAAGGTCAACGAAGCCGATACGGTGCCTCCCGAATCGGCCCCCGCCGCGATTTCTGTCGATGAATTACTGGCCGAAAAGAAGAAGCTTCTCGGCGAGTTTGCCGCGCGTCAGGAATCGCTTTCTCGACGCGAAGCAGAATTGATTCGCCGTGAAGACGAACTTCTGCAACGCGAACTCGTGATCGCCGAACAGGTTCCCGGTAGTGACCTTTCTGGCAATCGTTCGTCACTCGCCTCCGCGGTTCAGCCACGGCCATCGACAGACGCAATGGTCACCGCGGAAGCAAAGACGCCTGCTTCACCCGAAGCCCCCGCGACACCAGAACCGGCATCCCCGACCGTTCTACCCGCACCGGACGAGGCTGAACGGGAGCACTCCAGCCGCAACGCCTCGCCTTCCGGAAACGCCCCGCGGACCGCGACTGCGGCGAAACCGTTTGTTCCGTCCAAGCCGGCGACATCGTCATGGCACCTCAGCACAGATAATCAAGAGGCAGGTAATCAGGAGGCATTGCCCCCAGAGGCAGAGCATCTCGATCGAGAACGTTTGGAATTTGAACCGAGTCCTCCGTCATCGTCTTCCAGTCGCCAGGACGACGGACGGGCCCTCGCCGAAGCGCTTCAGTCGATGCAGTCCGGGCGTGAGACGTCGCAGGAAACCGAGCACGAACCGGACTCAGACGAAGTTTCCACGGGCACGCTGCATGCGGAAAGCTGGGAGGACATTTTTCGCGAAGGCTCCACAACCTCGGGAACCCCGCAAGAATCCTCCGATTCCAATTCCGATGATTTCGAATCGCCAGATTCGAAGAGTCCGGCGCAAACACACTCGCACGAATCGGTGGTTGAGTTTCGCAAGCAGATCTATGAGTCAAAATTTGGGCCGTGCTTGCGTTACGACGAAGATCGCGATGCGGCAATGCGGATTGATATCTCCATTCACGGGCCCCACGATTCGCGCGACTACACAACACTGGTCACCAGTGGCATGAGCGACTATCCGATCGCGATGCCCAACGGGCAGCGTGCGGTGTGCGCCGAACTGTTGCTCTACGTGACCCACGTCGATGAATCCGCCCTCAAGATCCTACGAACCGCTGCCAAAGCTCCCTACCAGCGTCAACAAGGCCTCTCGATCGGCACGACGGCGACCCTGAACCAACTCAAAGATGAGATGTCGGGCAGTCCACAACAGGACGCGGTTTACTTGTTACCGACGGTCGAATCGGATTCCAAACCCATCCCGGCAAAAGACTATGTCGGAAATTCGATTCAGCTTTTCTGGCTGCTGACCATCACCGACCAAGAGCGAAAATTGATTGAGACCAACGGCATTCACAAGTTCTTGTCGTTACTCGAGAAGAACAATCACACGGTCTACTTCGACCTCATGCGCGACTGCTACGTCAAACGCAAAGCCTGGTTCCGCCGTTAAGCTACGTAACGAATCAAAGTCGAGGTGCCAGCTCGCTACAAGATCCACGGCATTCAAGAAAGACCTTTCCGGCGGCACCTCTGCAGTCGGCCTGTCGCATTACTAAATATTTTCGGATATCAGCCGACGGGCATTAGCCCAGGTTATTGCACAGGAACCGTGGCTAACGGCATTCGGCTAATCCCATCTTCGAGTGTTCGCAAACTCGCCCCAAGCAGACGACGATCTGGTTTAGTAAATGCTCCCAAAATCCCGCCAGACGAGAATGTCGACCTCGTTTGATGTTGACCCAACCGACCCGTCCAAACGTGCGGAATTCGCATGCCCCCGGTGATAAGAACTCGCCCCAACTGCTCCGATCGCTCCATCACTGGATCGAGTGTTATAACCGCTGACCATTCCGCTGACCGATTCCGCGGGCGCGAAGACATGGTCATATAAGACAAAGTACTTTCCCGGGAAGTGCCATCGCAAACCGCTGATAGGAAAGTACTCCGCTGGGGCCGTTTCTCCAAAGCGATCCGCCAGTTCGCCAAACATCTCGTGAGTCAGTTCTTGCAACGGAAGGGTGGGGTGGAGCGGCAGCCCAATGATATCGGCTTTACCATCGAAAAACGCTCCTTGATGCCCCAGCCGACGTTCGGAGAACATCGCAGAGTAGGACAACCCGTCCTCGACAGCGGACAACGACCTCTCAAAGAAACCAAAGGCACCGTTCGGTTGTAGGTCACGGCCGAGCGATGGAAGATCCTGTGAGAATGGCGTCGAACCGGCGCAAAATCGATAGCTGGTTCCTTCGAACCCCTCCTCGTAATCAGAGCTACAGTGCAAAACAGGCAGGACCGTGGAATCGGGCCGCCTGGCCCCTCCTTCCTGCAACACAAAGCCGGTCGGTGCATTCAGCGATCTTACCAATTGCGAGAGTTGTTCGTAGCCGAGATAGGGAAGGATACGCCACATCCCCGATGCGTGGATTGGCCCGTCACTTCTACCGCTATAGCGTGGCGAGGTGGAGGCGACGCCTCCGTAAGAAGCGGGCAAACTGCCGAACTGTTCCTCGTATTGGTGAACAGCTAGAGCTAATTGCCGCAGATTATTCTTGCATGACACATCGCGGCTCGCCGCCCGTGACGACTGGATTGCGACCAGGGAAATAGAGACAACGATGGCTAGAATCGCAAGCGCAACGATCAGTTCGATTGCCGTAAAAGCCGCTGCTTGCCGGCTTTTCGAGAGCTTAGTACGCATAAATCACCCTCACCAAAATCTCTCCACGGTCCGACTGGTGCCACAAGATTTAACGACGACAAGCCTTTTCATAGCTGCTTCGCCTGAGAATACTCGGGGCGTGGAAACAGAGCAGCTGAACAATGCCAAAGTAACTCCAACCAAATGTGGAGCAGCACGCCATCGTTTTCCGCGACGAGACCCGACAAACCAGAGGCATGCGACGACCAAGCCGACGATAAAAAGAGACATTAACCAGAACACAAGAACGCGAGACGAGGAAGGCTCGTAAAAACCCTCCGAAGAAGAAAATGGGTCAGGCCTCTTTTGGGTCCATGTTAGAAAGTTGGAACGGGCATTTTCCCGGGAACAACATGCCGAGCGAAGCTCAAGTGGCTTCGGTATTCACGCGGCGCTAATGGCCATGGTCACGGCGAACAATTGAAAACAGAGCGTTCGAAATGCTAAGCAACCAGAGCAGCTCGGGCCGATCAATCGCGAATCACAAATTTCGTGCCGAACCCCTTTGTGCTGCAACACAATGGCTCAAACAACTGACGCCTCAAGCAAGAGCTTCACGTTGCTTTGCGCATCATCGACTAAGGCTATAGCTTCGATATTGCAGTTGATAAAGCTCATTCAGCTGAGCAGTTGTTTGCTGAACTGAGTACTGCAATAGGGCATTAGCGATTGGGCGCAATCGTTGTCCAACTGTCGCTTTGTCGACAATGCAGGAGTTGGATGCGGTTCGGTAGAGATTCTGTGGTTGTGAAGGTGTTTCTGTTCACACTGAGGGGATCGGTGACTACAATTCGGGCTGTTCCGATTTTGTATGGAGGTGGACGAATGCATCGACGCGGATTGGCCAAGCTGGTTGGACTTTTCCTACTCTTTTCTTGCATCAGCAACGACGTTTCTGGCGAACTGACGACCGGCAATCTGATCGTTTCGATCAACGAATTCACCGGACTAAACACGGCGCCCTCGTATGTCGCCGAGTACACCACCGCGGGAACTCGCGTTCAGACGTTTCAGGAGGTGCCCGACCCGGCTTCCGGAAGCTCCACCGATCATGCACGCGATTTGGTGTATTTGAACGGAGCCGTCTACGTTCACAATTCCAATAATTCTCCATCGGAGTTGCTGCGAATCAGCCCCGCGACGCCAACGGCCAGCTGGGAAGAAACCATCGAATTTGCTGGCTGGGATACTGACGGATTTATTTCAACCGGTGGGCTGGAAGCGTTCAACAATTATCTGTTCGCAACCGATTCTCAGCCTGCCTCCAATGGAGGCGGCATTGTTCGTTTCAATTTGCTTAACGGATCGGCTCAACGTCTGAATTCGGCAACGCCAACGACTGACAACCCGTACGATCTTAACTTGGACGTTCATGGGAACCTCTACACGATCAACAATCGTGTTTCGGACCAGATCGACGTTTACGATTCTGAAAGTGGTGACTACCTACGTTCGATCACGATTTCATTTGATCAATGGCGTTCGATCGATGTTGCGTCAGACGGGTCGATTTTTGTCGGCAACACTTCGGGAGAGTTGGTTCGGTTTTCAAGTGACGGATCAACCATGCTCGATTCGATCCAGTTGCAAACCAGTGGATATGTCGGAGACATCGACATCAACGATCAAACGGGAGAAATCGCTGCTACCTTCGGTCAGCTCAAAGACAGCGTCTTTTTAACCGATCAGCAGCTCGGTTCTTTTACGTCCTTTCGGGTCACCGACAGCAATGCCGGAAGCAGGAACCTGTTCGTGAGCTGGGTGGGTGTGACGGCGATCCCGGAACCCAGTTCAGGGTTGCTGTGCGCGGGGCTGTCGATGGCGGTCTTGCTTCGTCGGCGTCGGTAGTGCCCTAAAGCCAACTTCAATTGCCGACAGAATCCGGCAAACACGCTTGGGCTTCGCTCACTTGTCATTCGAAGTGAGCTTTCTATTCGGCCTGCGGTTATCACCGGACGGCTACTTTTTGAGCCGCCTGTAAGCCCAGACGTTTGGCGTGGTATCTATCTGCCGACAGGTTGGGCCGTCAATGGACGCAGACGCTAGACGGCATTCTACGCTTCGTAGGCACTCGGTCCACAAACACCCTCGGCCGTTTGGCTCCACATCAATCCAGCGAGACCCTCATGAGCCCCATTCACGAAACACCATCGGATCGACACCTGCTCTCCCCAACGCAAATTGGGTCGCTCGAGTTGAAAAACCGTGTCGCGATGGCACCGCTCACACGGGCGCGGGCGGGTGTAAGTCGCGTTCCCAACGAACTGATGGCGGAGTATTACGTGCAGCGTTCGTCTGCGGGGCTAATCATTAGTGAAGCGACGACGATCTCTGAACAGGGCATCGGGTGGCCGGAAACGCCCGGTATCTATACCGATGAGATGCAGGCAGGTTGGAAGATGGTCGTCGACACCGTTCACAAACACGGCGGGAAGATCTTTTTACAGCTTTGGCACATCAAGTCAGAAAGGGGAAGGGGGTTTTAAGAAATCATATCCATTTGCTTTCACCACAGGTTGCGCTATCAAAATCTTAAGCCCACTACGTGCTGTGCCTGTCGCTTAATCCCGTGCCATTCGTGTGTGGCACCATTCGGAGTGGGGCTTCTGAGCATTTCGCAGGACGTGCTGGAGCTTTAATGTCGTTCGGATCTCCGAGCCGTAAACGTTAGATGAATGCGCTGTCGGCTCGGAGAGCCGAGCGACATTTGCTAGACGGCTTACGTTTTGGCTTGGCTGTCTTCTTCATAACGGTCGAGGTCGCTTCGTTTGAACAGGCGGTATCAGATCTAAACGTGCGATTGCCTTGGCCCCATCTCTGCGTTCTCTGCGGCAAACCTGCTTTTTAATATGGTGGCGATTGTTCCATGATCAAACGTGGAGCAAGATCTTCTGCTTTGATCGCCACGAAACTTCGCCCACTACTAATGGCACTGCCGAGAAGACTCCACCAGTGCTTCGCCAACCTTTGAAATAAAGATTAGCCGAATGGCGTTAGCCACGGTTTCGGTGCAATAACCGGGGCTAACGCCCGTCGGCTGATAGGTTGACCCTTAAGGCGCAATAACCGGGGCTAACGCCCGTCGGCTGATAGGTTGACCCTTAAGGTGCAATAACCGGGGCTAACGCCCGTCGGCTGATGGGTTGACCCTAAAGCAACGCAAGACGAGAACAGGCCCGCCGCTAGCTCCGTCGGCTCACGAATTAATATCGAGCAAACACACCACGTGCTCACATACAACGAGCTGACCGAACCATCACTTGTCTTGCCGTTCGGCTTTCTTTCCCTCGATGACGTCGCTTGACGAAGACAACGATGCCCCCGAGGTGAGCAGTTTTTCACGCTGATGCGTGTGGTACAACTTGATGAATAGAAAGAGCGCGGCAAAGGAAAAGATGAAAGCGATCGCGGCATAAAACAATGGCTGAATGAAGTTCGCCGAGACGTGCCCCAAGGCCTTGCCACCGGATTCCATCGTCCGTCCCAACAAACCACTCTTGCTGATCAAGACAGGATTCCCATCGGCATCAAAGACGATTTCATCGCCGCCGAGAATGCGATCGGATTCGGCCAGCACGATCGTTGTCGTTGCGGCCGTAAACAGTGTCTTGCCGGGATTTGCCGCTGCGAAGCGCCCCAGGAAGGCAACCATCCGCTCGGCGTCGTTGTGCAGCAATCGCATCACGCCTTGGCGTTGGGCGGCGGGCAAGGCGGCCAAATCATCGGCATGCCGGGCCACCGCGATCGCTTGATCGGTCGTCAAGTTACTGGCCAGCTTTGTCCCGTCTTCTCCGAGTGATCGCGTCAACTGACCACCGACACCGGGGTGCCTTAGTTCGCTACGCAGCGCTCGCGGGCCACTCTTGATCACCGTCTCGGCCAACTCTCGACCGGTCGCCCCGGCGGACAAACGTGCCAACGCGGCCTTGACCTGGGCTTCGGGGAGTTCATCGAGCGCCGAGATCAGCGGCCCAATCTGCGGTGCGTTGTCGAGTGCCTTCAAGGCATCAGGCCCATGCTTGGCAACCAACCGCGCGACTTGCTCGGTCGTTTCCTCGCCGCCTTCGCGAAGGGCGGTCGCCGTGACGCGTTCGGCCAGCTCACGACCTCCGCTACGTGCCAAAAACTCGGTTGCTTCCTCCGTCCCCTCTTTGCCGAAGTACCGAATGACTGCTTTCGCGATCGCCGCGCCACTGAGCAGCCCGATGCTTTCGGCTGCCGGAACAGTGACCAAGACGGGCAACCGCATCGCCGGCAGTGTGGCCGCGTGTGCGACGGACGTAACGCCGGCGGACATACCACTGATAGACAGGGTGCTGAAGGCAAGCGCGATCGCGGCGATGCGCGACATGCAACGGCATGATGACAACTTGAAGAAATGCGAATCCGACATGGAATCAGTCTTCTGTGATTGGGTTGGTCAAAACGATGGCTTCAAAGAATCGATCACGATACGCGAGGTTCAATTGATCGCAGATTTTTGGCAAGACGCTGACCAAGCCTTGTCGGCCGTCCGCTTGCGTTTCAATACGAACCGAAGGAGTCGCTTCACCGGGAATGGACGGCAGCTCCGGCGAGACGTTTCCGATCATCAGCGTGTGTTCTAGTTCGTTCAGGTAAGCATGCATCTGCTTCGATAGTTTGGCTTCAAACTGATCGGTCATCCACCAATCGATGATCAACCCGACAGCCAAGCCGACACCGAAACCGACCGCCGTTCCCACCGGCCCGCCCAACGAACCGCCGCCGGCACCGGTCGCAGTCGCCCCGACGGTTGCACTGGCACCGGCGGCCGACCCGATCGCGATCGAAGGTGCGAAGCGAGCCAACAACCCGGCCATCACCGATTGGGCGGCGAACGCGCCGACTTCGCCGACGACAAAGGCCCCGATCATCAGTTCGACGCTGGTCGTGCCTTGGCTGGAAGCGTACTGACTGAGCGGCCCGGAGAGGTCATCGAAGAATTGGTCACCGATTTCGAATTGGGTTTCGGGGACGTCGGCGGTACTGAGCGAAGCTTGGACCTGGGTCAGCAGTTGATTCTGGTTTGCGACGATGTCGGCGCGGAACTGCAGCAACGGATCCGTGACATCGTCGATCAACTGATCGGCAGAAAACAAATGCTCCTGGAATTTCTCCTGCACATAGGCTTGAACACGATCATCGTTCTTCCACCAGCCGGCGGGCATGCGTTTGATGATGCCCAACCGGGTGCGGATGCTGGTCATGTCGTTGACAAAACCGTCGACGCCTTGGTGGTAATCATCGAGGGCGGACTTGATGCGATCGAGGCATCGCTGGGCGGCGGCTTGGTTTTGCTGACCGATGTTTCCGAGCAGCGGTTCGACTTGTTGCTCGTAAAACTTTGCCCGCGCCAAGCGACGCGCCGACTCGTCGATGCGAGCTTGGTCTTCGCGGGTGATCTGGCCTTTTGTGATCTGGCCGATTGCCTGATCGGTTCGTTCGCGATTGCGGGCGGCGTCCCAAGCCGTCGCCGCAAACGTGAGTGCGGCGATCACGCTCGCACCGAAAAGCGGCAGCAGCCAAGTGGATCGTTTGGAAATGGCAGCCACCGTTTGGCCTCGGAGGTCGCAAAGGTTTCGACGGAACAGTCACGTGCGCTGCGAAGCAACGATCATCCGATTGCACCGTCGTCAGCTACGACGCCCAAAATTTCCATTTGAAGCGTTTCTTCGGTGGCGGAGGTTTGGCGGTTGCCCCCAAGATCCCCCATTGCTTCGTCTCGCCATCGGTAATTTCGGCAACTCGCAACAATGATGCTTCGCGCAATTTCATGATTAAACGAGTATTACAATCCGTCTGGATGACTTGCACCCGTTCTTGGAACTGTGCCATCGCCGACATGATCGCCGAAAGTGCCTGACGGGCGGTCGTTTGGGCCCCAAAGTCCTCGATCACAAACACAAACTCGTTTTTCGGACGACCGATGACATCCGCGAAACGCCAGTGATCGTCTTCTTGATCCCAGCCATGATATTCACCGCTCATCACACCGCCCTCAAATCATTTCAGTCGCGGCCCCCAGCACTGTACAAGTAACAGCTTACACCAATCCGTCTTCAAGATTCAAAGTGAATTCATAAAGTCGGTGAGTCAATTTCACAATTGCTCGCTTGCGGCGAGGCGATCCAGTCGAACAGGCATTCGTCCATCCAACACCGGCCGGATCGATCGATGAACCCCGCATGCCCCCCCGTGGGTGTGACGATCAGGCGAGCCGATTCTGGCCACGTCGAGCCGAAGAAGCGATCGGCGATGAAGCATTCGTGCGGCACAATCGGATCGTCCGCCGCCGCCAGCACCAACGTCGGCCAGCGAATACCGTCGAGCACACCGACCGCGCCACACTGCCGGTAATAGTCGTCCGCACCGGCAAATCCGCTGAGCGGGGCGGTCAATCGATCGTCCAATTCGTAGAGCGTCCGGGGCATTCGTACTCGAATCGCTTGCTGAAACTCGCTACGACTGCGAACCCGCTCGGGCAACCGTTTTAGCAGCGTCCGAATGAAGTAGCGATTGTAAAAACGCCGCGACCGTCGCTGCATATTTTGACAACAACGCGCCAAATCGATCGGCGGACAAACCGCCGCGACCCGGCCGATGCGGTCAATCCAATTCGGCGTCGGGTCGAGGCCTTTGCCGATTCGGCCGAGCATCCGCAGCATCTGGTTTCCGCCCAAGGAAACTGCGATGGCGTCCATTTGCGGTGCGGCAGGATCAACCGTCTGGCACGACGCACTCTGATTCGTCATCGCCTGACCTGTCAGACTTCGCCCGGCGATACTTTGGCGACTGGCGACAAAATCGAAGGCGGCACGAACATCTTCGCTACGACCTGCGTGGCTGATTCCGTGGGCCAAATCGCGAGCGGCGCCACATCCACGACCGTCAACTCGATACACCGTCCAGCCCGCTTGATGAAACCGCCGCGTCAGACGGATCATGTAGGGCGACTGATGACAACCACTTAATCCATGAAAGATCAGTAGCGCCCTCCCATCGTCACGCCCCGACTGATGCAACACAATGCAGTCTCCATCGGGAAGCTCAACGGTGTGCTTGATCGATTGAGGTGCTTGAACAGATGGTCGCCGCAGCGAGGCGATCGTTTGCAGCGTTCCGCCTCGATAAAGACGACTCGGATGGAACGGCGGCGGCGTGAAAGAGATCATCGGATACGTTTCGCCCTTGGAAGACTGACCACCGCGAGATTGAAACAGCGGTCTACTAAAACAAAAAGATTCATTATGCAAACGATTCGAAGCTTCATTTCGATCCCCATCACCCCCGGCATCACGTCTGCCGCGTCAAAGATTATCCGAGCTTTGAAACCCGTCGATAGTGGCATCAAGTGGGTCCCGATCGACAATCTGCATTTAACGCTGAAGTTTCTTGGCGAAGTCGACAACGTAGAAATCCCCGACGTCTGTAACGCGATCCGGCGGGTCACGCAACAAATCGCCCCTTTCGAATTGCATTTTCATGGCACCGGCGGATTCCCCAACCTGGAAAAACCACGCGTTCTTTATGCCGGTATCGAAGATCCCAGTGGACGTTTGGTCCAAATGGTCGCCGACATGGAACTTGAACTCGCGGACCTGGGCTTCAAACCTGAACCGAGGGACTACCGCCCCCACCTGACACTTGGCCGAGCTCGCAGCAAAGGCGGACGCGTCAGCGCCGAATTGACCGAGGCGGCAGAATCATTTCGCGACACCCACTTGGGCGATATGGTGGTCGACGAACTGAACCTGATGGCCAGCTTTCTGGACAAGCAAGGCCCGACCTATCAAGTCATGGACACGATCGAGTTAAATGAAGACGCCGAGTCGTAGGCACGGCGTCGTAGATGCTGATCAGTGGCGTCAATGTGTCCGAGAAAAATTCAAGGTCGGTAAATAAAACTCTAGCTTTAGCGCATCTACCTGCTGTACCTCCACGACGACGAGCGCGATTTTGTCGGAGAGTGTTTTCCACGGATCGGTCCAAGAATTGGCCGTATGGCGTTAGCCACCTTTTCGCTTTGATAACCGGGGCGGACGCCGATCGGTTGCTTGATCACTCCGTTTTTCTGTACCGAAGCACACACACGCCAGCACCCTTCCCACGACGATGCCCGAGTTTCCGGCTGACCGATTGATCGCGCTAAATCGCCATGCGATCGAGGTGCTCAAGTTGGGTATCAACCTTGATCTTCAGCTTGGTGCCGATCCGATCGAGTCACTTCGAACGATCAACGATCGCCTAATGAGGTTATCGGGTCGCGAGATGACGACCGCGTCTCTGCTTGAGCAACTCGATCTTCCCAGCCATTTCCGAGCGGTCGCCGAAGCAATGATCGTGACAGAACGCCCGGTCACAGTACTAGAATCGCTGGCGATCCGCCCCCGGTCTTCCGCGTTGGCAACGATGCCACTGCGAACGATCGCCGTCGAACCGGCGATCATCTTGGTCTTGGCCTTTGTCACCCTGATCGTCATCAGCGTCGTGACCACACCGACCATCGCCGCTCAGCATCTACAACAACAAACCGATCCGTCGGCAGTCACTTCGCTTCTGATCGTACTTTCGCAAACGATGCCGATCTGGGTGACCACATTTCCGATCGCCTTACTACTCACATGGCTAGGATGGCGCAAGTTAGCACCCAAGATCGCTACGCGAATCCCCGGTGCCCATCAGCATGGGCACCTTCTGGAACGTCAAGCGAACGCACGGCGGGTGCTCGCACTCGTTGACTCGGGTGTCGCCGAAGACTTGGCGACGAAGCTACTAACCTCACCGTCAGACTGCGATCCGATCATCCGGCAAGTGATCCGTGCCGATGACGAACAATCAATCACTTCGAAACGCGACAGTTTGATTCGGATCGCGCGTCTGTATGGATTCCTTGCCCAGTACACACGTGATTTCACCATGGTGCGTATTCCGGCGATGGTCGGTTTAATGATCGCGAGTTCGATCGTCGTTTTGCTTTCGCTGCTGTTGTTTCTCCCGTGGGTTGATGCGTTGTATTCCGTCAGTGAATTCTCGATCGAGACATTCCAGCCAGGCGGCAACGGGGTCTCAGTAGGGAGGCCGGGGCGATGAGTGCAATTAAGGATTCTGACAACCGGCAAGTTCTCTACGATCGGATCGAAACCGTCCGGCAATCCGACCAACACTGGAACCGAAACCTGCAATCCGTCGCCGACGCAATCCCGGATCCAGCCGTTCGCGGACACCTGAATCGATTGATCCGAATGGGCAAAGAAAACTTTAGCCCACAAACATTGGTCGCACAGTTTCCGGATTTGTTTTGGCTACTCACGCTTCGATCCGATCGAGCATCGGCGGACGCGACGACAATCATCTTAGAACAATCGGCCTATCAGTCGGCGGCGAATCGACGGCGACTGCAAACGCTGGCCTACCCGATCGTGGTGGCAACGATGGCGATGTTACTCGCGATTGCGATCAGCTATTTCGTCGTGCCACCGTTCGACGAGATGTTTCGCGAATTCGAGTTACGAGTTCCAAGTCCCACAAAAATCGTGCTTGGATTTTCATCAATCGTTACCTCGCACCCGCTCGTCGCACTGCTGTTCGTGGTCCTTGTCGTCGCATTGTGCTGGCTAAGCACGATGGCGATCACGCATGGCATCTTCGCCAGAAATTGGTTCCGTTTCGGCGATCGCGGCAAAGGACTCGCCCGTAGTGAACTCGCTCGACTTGCGGTCCAATTGGCCGAACTAGTCGACGAAGGAATTCCAATTTCTACGGCACTGCGAATCGCTAGCGCATGCACCCAACAACATCATTTGTTTTCTTTATTGGTCGATACCGCCAAACACATCGAACGATCTCGAAACAATGCGATGGAAAGCAACATAGATCGATGGCAAGACCAAACAAAGAGTGGCTTACCGGCCAACTTTCAATTGGCGATCGGAATGGCAGCCGGTACCGACACTGCGACTTCTGACACGACGCTTTTACGAAGTTTGTCCAACAACTATCAAGAACTGTCCGTTTCCCAATCCAGCCTACTATCGATCGTGATCAGTATTTTAACACTCATCGGCATCGCCATGATGGTCGCCTTCGTTGTGTTCGCGTTGTTCCTTCCAATGATCTCGCTCGTCACTGTGTTGTCATCATGATGCGATCGATTCGTCGACTCCTTCCCGACGGGATCATCGGGCCGCCGACCGAGAGCAAGCGTCGATCGTTGCTGCGATTGCTCTTGGTCGCGTCGAGTCGATCGATCCCGACCTCGGTGGTGACATTGAATTTAGCGTCCGAATATCGCGATCGATATGGGCGTAAATTGGAACGTTTGGCAGTCTGGTTAAAAGCGAACAGCTCGCTCGGCGCGGCGTTGACCCATACGCCAGGCGTTTTGAGTGAGAACGACTCGCTCTTGATTCGCTGCGGATCTGAAGTCGCTTCCGATGAATCTGTAGTCCGATTTATTCTCGAACAAGACGATGCTTCCGGACTGGTCCGTTCTCAGTCGCGAATCAATCAGGCGATCGGTTACACAATTGCGTTGCTATTGATCTCGCTATTGACGATCACTTTTTTGACCCTGTTCATCCTGCCGACCATCATTCAGATCTTTGAAGAGTTTGCATTAGAACTCCCACCTGCGATGCTGCTGCTCGTTCAAGCGTCGCGAGAACTTGGTTGGCTATGGCCAGTTTTTGTCGCGATCAGCATGGTGATGGTGCTATCGCTAATGTTCGAAGACGTTCGGCGCAATCTCGCGGACCGAATCCCATTTCGATGGTTGCCGGGTCGGCGTGAGCAAGAATGCGCCGGTTTGTTGCGACTCTTTGCGTTTCCCACCGAGCACGGCCTACCGCTGGCCGACACGATCACATCCGCGGCGTTGCACCACCCCAATCGGTCACTTCGCCGAAAGTTATTGGAGGTTCGTAGCCGTTCAAACTCCGATTCCGAGTGTTTCAATTCTCTCGCCGGCATCGGCATGATTGGAACGGACCACGCCCTCAGCTTAGCTCGGATTGATGACCATCAAATTCGATCATGGGCGTTGCTTCAGCTCGCATCGCAACTCGAAACACGTACAAGGTTCCGACGAGATCGCGTGATCCGTGTCGCCCAGTACCTGCCGGTTTTGATCGTCGCGATTCCGATAGCGTGGTGCGTGATTGCGATTTTCCAGACGCTGACCCAATTGATCCACAGCCTCTAAGATGCGAACTTCACTCCGATTGCCAGTACACCGATCAAGCCACCGCGGTTCAGACCGTCGCGGCTTTACCTTGTTGGAAGTTGTTGTTTCGATCAGCTTGACCGTCGTCATGATCGGCATTGTCACCCCAATGGTCGTGCGGTCGATGCGATTATGGAAAGACACCCAGCGGTACCAACTGGCAACGGACGAACTTGCGATTCAACTCGACCGATTGATCAGCCTTCCTCCGGACGAACGATCCGAAGCCATCGAACAACTCGCCGTCAATGATGCCATTGCAGCGCAGTTCCCGGGCGGCACGCTTTCGGCGGACCTCGTTTCAGGCAACCGCGAACAGCGTTTGGTACTTGCGTTCAACTGGGAACGCCCTGGCGATCCTCCCCCCATCCAACTGATCGGCTGGATCAATGCGACTGCGATCGAGGCGACTGCGATCGACCGCTCTGCGGTAGACACTTCGACGGACGAAACGAACGAAGCAATCACGCCTGCTGGCGATTTGAACTCCGAATCGGAGGCTACGTCATGATCACAAGAAGACCTCATCGCCTTGGGTTCACCCTGCGTGAAATCGTACTCTCGCTTTCAATATCCAGCACCGTGATGATGCTTTCGACGGGGATGATTCGCCAGGCGTTCTCCTGGTCCAAAGTCGGCCAGCAACGGACTCATGATGATCAGATCTGCTATTTGCTTTCGACCGAACTACGAAGCCATCTCCATCTCGCACGTGAAGTGACACTGGTACCTGACACCGATGCTTCGTCAACGCGTGTAACGTTGCAATTGGGCGACGACAACAAAGTCACATACGACGTCGATTCGAATCGCATCGTGATGAAACAATGGCAAAGCGGAACGATCTCCAGAAGAAACGACTATGAATGGCGAGTCCCGCGTGACCCCGATTTAACTTACGACGAATCGACCGGTGAATTTCGCCTACGGCTATCAACCGCGACGCCATTGGGGCACCGAAAAACAAGACTGCCCCACCCTGAGTCGATCCCTGTCGCCGCGGTCCAAACGTCGACTGCTGGGCGTGTGACAAGCCCGACAAATGGTACAGACAGGCAACAAGACCGAACGGATTCATCGACTAGGATTGAAACTCCGGTCTGGCGAACGATTCAAGCGATCACCGGACTGCGACTTCGGTACCAACGCGCGGAGATCGGATCATGATCCACCGCCCCCATTACGCGCGACAAGATTCGCCACGGTCGGCAGCCCATCGCAACAAACGTCGATCGGGAACGATCACTTTGTGTGTGTTGGCCTGCATGGCGATCGTCGTTTCGCTTTGCATGACACTGTTGCATTCGGCAAACCGATCTCGACAAGAAACCAAGCTTCGCCACCAGATGGAACAGACCGAACGATTCTTGGACGCCGCCATCTTACGTGCGGTCACCCGTCGCCGAGCGGATGAACAATACAAAACGGAAACCTGGCGAACCGAACTTATGTTTCAGGGACGAGCGATCGCCGCGACCGCCGAGATCAAGGTCGATGAATCACTGGAGGTCACGGTCCAAGCCCGCCTGGGAAGTCTTCCTCAACAAACTCAACAGTCGTACCAATTTCAACTGAGATTAGAAGATGAATCGTAAAGCATTTACTCTTGTCGAGTTGCTGGTGGTCATTGCGATCATCGGTATCCTGATCGGCTTGCTCTTGCCCGCCGTACAAGCGGCACGTGAAGCGGCGCGACGCATGTCCTGCTCAAACAACCTCGCCCAAATCGCCTTGTCGATTCATCACTATGAATTTGCGATGGACCATTTCCCTGATGGCGTCACCGATGATGGCCCGATCCGCAACGAAATCAACGGGGGCAAACACATCGGCTGGATGACACGCATCCTGCCTTACATTGAGCAACAGGTTGCTTTCCAAAAGCTTGATTTTGACAAAAGCGTTTATGACCCGGCCAACGCCGAAGTTCGATCCTATGACGTGCCACCTTATACCTGTCCCTCCAATCCGCATGTCTTCGGAAGAGATCTTTCGCCGCGAGTCGCAACGAGCACGTACGCCGGATGCTATCACGATATCGAGGCTCCGATCGCGGATGACAACCATGGCGTGTTTTACTTGAACAGTTCGACTCGGTTTTCAGAGATCACCGATGGAACGACCAGTACGATCATGGCCGGAGAAACACTTGGCGACAAAGATGCCTTCGGATGGGTCAGCGGCACCCGAGCGACATTACGCAATACCGACCAATTTTCCGACGTTGGGATGCAAACGTTTCTTGACCGAGAACTATCGGTCAACGAAGTCGGCGGATTCGAGAGCTATCATCCCGGCGGAGCCAATTTTGCACTCGCCGACGGGGCCGTGGTCTTTCTATCCAATCGCATTGACCCAAAGATTTTCCAACTGATGGGACACCGTTCCGATCATGAGTTGTTGCAAGAGGACGAGTAATGTTGCTGCGTGAAACGATCGAACGCAGCAAACGAATGACACCGCGGTTGGCGTGATGTTTCGTCGTGGTTTCACGATAAGCCGATTGGCGTTAGCCACGGTTGAAACGATCGACTCCGTTGTGATTACTCAACCGAGTGGACGACAACGGCGTTGTGAGCTTTTTCGACGACGCCGCTACCGGTCACAAAGACGATACGGTCACCTTTTTTAAGCTGCCCGTTTTCCTTACCCCATTGACTGATCTTGGCACGGATTTCGGCGGGGCTGGCCATCTTTTCGATGCCAACGGGGCGGATCCCCCAGAACAACTGGATGCGTCGTAGCGTCGCCGGACAGTCACTGACCCCCAGCGTTGGGATCGAGCTTCGCGATTTGCTTTTCACCCATGCGGTCCCACCCGATCGCGTCGCAATGATGATCATCGACGCATCGATCGCTTCGGCGATACTGATCGCCGCATTGGTCACCGCCGTCGTGATCGGGTGAACGCAGTGACTGACGGAGTGGTTGATTTCATGAACCAAATTTCGCTCGGTAACTCGCATAATGCGACTCATCACCTCGACGGCCTTGATCGGGTGATCACCGACGGCGGTTTCACCACTGAGCATACATGCGTCGGCGCCATCTAAGATTGCATTGGCAACGTCGCTCGCCTCCGCCCGCGTTGGCGTTGAGTTATGGTGCATCGATTCAAGCATCTGCGTCGCGACGATGACTGGTTTAACTTTTTCTTTGCAGACTTGAATGATCCGCTTTTGTGCCATCGGGGTTTCTGCGACATCGATTTCGACCCCCAAGTCACCGCGAGCGACCATGATTCCGTCGGCCGCATCGACGATTTCCTCCAAGTGCTCGAGTGCTTCAGGTTTCTCGATTTTGGCGATCACGAACGCATCACAATCATGAGCTTTCAACACATTCTTCAACGAATAAACATCTTCGTCGCTTCGAACGAACGACAAGCTGATGAAATCGATCCCGTTTTCGGCAGCCCACATCGCGTTGGCGATGTCATTCCGCTGCATCGATGAAACCGAAAGCTTGACACCTGGCAAGTTGATTCCCTGGCGACTACGGACCTCCCCCGATGCCGTCACTCGGCACGTTGCCCGATCAGTACTGACCGACTCGACCACCAATGCGACCATCCCATCGGCCAACATTACCGTGTTACCCGGCTGCAACTCGTCGATCAACTTGGGATACGTCGCCGTGACTTCAAAGTCATTTGCCGGTTCGCCTTCGCGGATAAAGGTTAACTCAGCACCAATATCAAGCTGCAAGGGTTCCGACTTTAATTCTCCGAGTCGAATCTTTGGTCCGGCCAAGTCCAAGAGCACGCCGGCAGGACTTCCGACTTGTTCCGAAGCAGCGCGAATCGCTTTGAGCTTTTTCTCATGATCGGCGATTTTTCCATGAGCCGTGTTGATCCGAAAGACATCGACGCCGGCCTTGATTAGTTCTGCGAGTTGCTCCGGCGTGTCGCAAGCGGGGCCGACCGTCGCGACGATCTTCGTACAGGATTGGTGGATTGCGGGCCGAGGCATCATTCAGAGTTCCAGATCGAATAGACAAGTTTTCGCCGCAAGTTTTACAACGAGAATGACTTTTCGCAATCGTCGTCTTTCCGATGGTGCCTCGTTCATCGCGATAGATCGACGTCGACGAGAACTTGATCACACAAATTCATGTCCTATCACCAACAAACCTTCTGAGAACGAACAGTGACTTCCTGAGAACAGACTTCCCGAGAACAATGATTGCGAACCCTCTATCATCGAATCAGACCTTCGCAAGCCGAACGTACTCGCGTCGGGCCCATTCCCGATTAATTACAGGACGAGCGAGCCGAACGACGAGCCAAGCGACCGACGTTCGGCTCATCAGTTGGCATTCAGCGGTTTTAACAAGGTTTTAATCAGTATGGTCGTTTTGAGTTTCTTTGTTAACGTTTTACAATCCTCGCTTTCCGTCATGGTGGTCGACGTTGTTGCAGCATGATCTCCACGAGTTGCTGCTTCGCGTTTCCCGGATCGCAAAATTCGGTTCCAGCGTTGTTCTGCTCAGTCTTCGGTCTGCCTAATGCGACCTGTCTGACGCGACGTGATCAACGTAAACTCCCCTGCCCTGCTCTACCCTGCTCTGCTCTGCCCTGCTCTGCCCTCCACCGGAATGGACCATTGATGTCGCGACCGCATGACGCCTCTTCGAAACCGGTCGCCTTGATCACCGGGGGGTCGGCCGGACTCGGCTTGGTCACTGCCCAGACCTTTGCCGCGCGAGGTTTTCATGTTGCGATTGCCGGACGCGACCTTCAACGGATTCAACAGGCGTGTGAATCGATTGCTTCATCAGATGATTCAGTGCTTCCCTGCGTCGGCGATGTCACTGACCGCGATGACTGTTCGCGCATGCGAACCGAGATCGAACAGCGTTGGCGGCGGCTGGATGTGCTGGTCAACTGCGTCGGTGCCAGTGACCGCGGGCTGACAATGGAACTGGAGCCTGACCGAGTCCGTGAGCTGATGGAAACCAACGTGATCGGCACCCTGGTCTGTACCCAAACGATGATGCCACTACTGATCCAATCCGGTGGCAGTGTGGTTAACATCGGATCTTTGGCTGGCAAAGTCGGCGCCCGTTTTCTCGGTGGCTACAACGCCGCCAAGCATGCGTTGACCGGATTGACCCAGCAAATGCGATTGGAACTTCGCGAGCATGGCGTCCATGTTGGCTTGATCAGTCCCGGTCCGATTCGCAGAGACGATGCGGGCAGCCGCTACGCCGATCGCGCCGGCGGCGCACTCCCGGAATCCGCTGCGGCTCCCGGTGGTGGCACCAATTTCAAAGGTCTCGATCCGCAGCTTGTCGCCGACGCCGTATTTCGCTGCGCGACCAAACGTGTCCCCGATTTTGTACTGCCGAGGTACATGAGAATTTTGATTGCCGTCGGTAACGCGAGCCCCCGCCTAGGCGACTGGCTGCTTTTGAAGTTCACCAAAAGCGGAAAAAAGTCCTGAAATGCTTTATTGAGATCCAGCCCCGCCCAGATGAATTTTTTCGTCATCGGGGCGCAATTCTGGCGTGCCTTCGCAATTCTCATTTGCCCATAGCTCCAATGCCAGCAATCGAATTCGGTGATCTGGCCTCGGTCGAAAACGGATCGCGGTTCAACTTTGCATCTCGCTCGCCACGTTCTTGCTGAGCGACTATACTGCAGCGTACCCACCTACGGCCCGTCGTCGCCGTCCCCACCCTACCCCAATCGATTGTTCAGTTTCGCTTGATCGATCCGTGATCGATAACACCTTCGTTGCAGCGGGGTGAACGAAACTGCTCGCCGCCGGTTAACCGGTGGCAATCCCTCGCCCTCAGTTGGTGACTTGCCAGAGTCATCGATGCTCCCACTCCCTCCGCAAGTCCATGCAACGAACCAGCCTCCACACCGCATTCGTCGTCGTGATCGGAGTGATCGCCGCCTGCGTCCAGCCGATCCAAACTGCCCGCGCCCAGACAAGTGCCGCCGCCGACGCCGTCCCGGCGGGTGACCGGCCAGCGATCGTGCGTTTCTCGTTTAACGGCGTCGCATGGCGTGAAGTCATCACGTGGATTGCCGAAGAAGCGGGATTAGCGCTGCACGTCGATTCAGTGCCCGCGGGTAGCTTTACCTACACTGACCCACAACCGTTTAGTCACCAAGATGCGATCGACCGCATCAACCTGTTCTTGCTTCCCCAAGGCCATACGCTCGTCCGCAGTGGGAATTTGTTGTCGGTGATCAACCTAAGCGACCCGCGAAGTCTTCAGCAACTCGACTCGCTCGCCGAATTGGTACGCCCCGATGATTTGAAGACCCGTCCCAAACATGACGTCGTCAAATGCTTGTTTCCACTCGGCGAACTCGCCGCAGAAGACGCCGTCGAAGAATTATCGGCGATCAAGCTAATGATGCAGCCCTCTGTGTTCAGCAAGACCAATCAACTGTTGGTCACCGGCACGGTGTCGAAGTTACAGAGCGTTAAAATGGTGCTCGATTCTTTTGAACCATCGACACTGGACAACGGGACGATCGTTGCCAGCTTTCAGCTTGATCACGTCAATGCCGAAGACGTGCTGACCGTCGCACGTCCACACCTAGGTTTGGCAACCGGCGAGATGATCGGTATCGATGTCAGCTTGTCTTCCGACATTCTGGGCAAGAACATTTTTGTCACCGGCGTCGAAGACAAAGTCAAACTGATCGAGCGTTTGGTTCAATCGGTTGATGTCCCTGATGATTCACTGACGGCGGACACGTCCGATGCCACACTTCAGGCGCACGAAGTCGTTGGCGGCAACGTCGATTTGGCTTATGACGTTCTACAAACACTGCTTGCCGGACAAGACATCCGACTGTCGAAAAACGAAACCGCCGGAACGATCGTCGCACTGGCCCCGCCAAAAACCCAAAAGGACATTGCCGACGCCGTGAGCCAACTGGCGGCCGATGCTGCCACGTTCGAAGTCATCACGCTGAGCAAAGTTGATCCTTATGTCGCGATCGGCTTGATCGAAGAAATGTTAGATCTGTCAACGTTATATGACGACGATGACGACGACTCGGAGGCCCCACCAAAGATCGACGCGGATCCAGAAAATCGACGCTTGTTTGTACGAGGAAAACCGGCTCAGATCGAAGAGATCAAACGGATCGTCGAAGGGCTTGATCAGAAGTCCCAAAGCGGCACCGATGGCGACGCGCGCATCCGCTTGCTGTCACTGACGGGGAATCATGCACGTCAAACGCTCGCCGCAGCGGCCCGATTCTGGCGACTCCCCAATCCGATTTTGTTGATCGAATCCGACCAGGCGTCCAAGCCTGCCGAACGAGTCGTCTATGATGCCCCCAGTGGTGGACCGACGAATGAGTTGCTGGACATCATGGAAAGCAAGACACCGGAGAATTACGTTTCTGCCGGAAGTCGCACCAAGATCTTGGATAGTCCGAAAACCGATATCACCAAGACTGCCATCGAGTGCCAATTGACCAGCCGTGGCTTGCTGATCCAATGCGATGACCTTTCGGTGCTCAATCAGTTTGAAACCCATCTAGAAACTTTGGCCGGTCCAAGCGATCCGGCGACAAACGAACCGATCGTTTACTATCTCAAGTTCACCCGACCGGTCGACGCGATTCGAATGCTTGCCGAATTGCTTGACGGCAGTGCCGCAGTTAGTTCGGATTCGCTGATCAACGCGACCGTTTCTTCCCCGGGATCGTCACTGGGCAGCTTGATCACCAATCGTGATGGCACCATCACATTGATCGCGGGCACGGCGACCATCGTCGCCGATTCAAGACTCAATCGCTTGATCGCTCAAGGGACCGCCGAAGACATCGCAAACGTCGAAAAATACCTGCGGATCATCGAAAAAGAATCGAGCATCACCGAGATCGAAACCTTTGGACGATCGCATATCATTGAACTGGTCAACACGCGAGCGAGCGAAGTCGAAACGGCGATCCGCCAAGCGTTTGCCGGACGGGTCGTCGAAGCGGTCTCACCGGCGACCGCCGCGGGTGACGGTGGCAACCGCCCCCAGCCGGCCAGATCGAATGACGACAACGGGCAAGATCGCGATCGAAAAGCAGACAGCAAAAAGCAACCTAAATCGGCATCTAAGCAAGCGATCGACCTAGAACCCAAGATGACATTGGCCGTCCATGAGCCCAGTAACTCACTGATTGTCACCGCCCCGGATCATCTGTTCTCCGAAGTCCAGGAACTCGCCAAGACGATCGACCAGCGCGGCGAGCAAACCGTCGAAGTCTTTTCGTCGAGCAACGACGAGGTGATGAGCGCGATCCTGCAAGAGCTGTTCGAAGGTGGCTCGTCATCACGGTCGCCGTCTCGCGGCTCCTCTTCCCGGGTATCGTCCTCCCGTTCACGCGACCGTTAACCCCGAGGCCGTTCGGATGCTAAGTCACAACAAATTGCGATTTACAAAATTGCGATTTACACTCGCCG
This sequence comes from Roseiconus lacunae, assembly GCF_008312935.1. NCBI lineage: Bacteria > Pseudomonadati > Planctomycetota > Planctomycetia > Pirellulales > Pirellulaceae > Roseiconus > Roseiconus lacunae. Next base: position 405,728 of record NZ_VSZO01000012.1, read on the forward strand.
CTTTGGTGCTGCCGTTTGCCTGCTGCGTTCTTTCCGCCAGTGCGGCCTTCGGTCAAGCTGGGTTGCGTGAATCGCTTGAGCGGATGGACCGTAACCAGGACGGAATGATTTCGCCCGATGAAATCACCTCGCTATCGCGCCCCTATCTAGAACGCGTCGCCGAAGCTCGACGGATGTCTCTCGAACGCACCAACCGAATTGACAAATGGCAAGAAGCCGCGCGGATTTATTACGCGATGAAGAACGGCTCCGATCGAGACAGCGTTCGTCCGAGTCGTGAAAAGACCACCTTAAAAGAGTTCGGGCTCGGCGATGATGAGATCATGGTGCCCGAGTTCGGGTTACCCACCGTCAAGTATCCGTATACCCCCGACGATCTAGACGAAGCCGAAGATCAAATCCGACGCTACGACCGCAATCGCGATGGCTATTTGGATCGCCGTGAAGCCGCCCGTGGCCGCTGGTCGCGGCTCGATCCGTTTACGATGGACTTCAACAAGGACGACCGGTTAAGCCGAATGGAGCTCGCCCAGCGATATGCGCGGCGGCGGAATGTGAGCGACGATGCCGACCAATTGATTCAGCGCGCTCGACGCGTCGGCAATGGTATCCAGCCATCAATCAGCGGAGACCGTGGCAACTCCGAAGAACGTGAACGCCGTGATTGGTATCGCCGAGGCGGCAACCGGTATTGGTTGACGGCATCGATCCTGGGCCGGTTCGATGAAAACCAAAACGGGCGGTTGGAAATGAACGAAACGATCGATTTGGGAATTCCCTTCGGTGCCATCGATGCGAATTCCGATGGGGAGCTTTCCCGCGAAGAGCTTTTTGCCTACATGGAAGACCTTCAAGACCAAACCGGTGACTTGGTCGATGGCCTGCCGGGATGGTTCTACGAATTGGACATCAACCGTGACGGCCAAGTCGACCTGACCGAGTTTGCGGCCGAGCCGACCGACGCTCGCGTCGACGAATTCGTTCAGCTCGATGCGAACAGCGATGGGTTGCTTTCGCCGATGGAGATTCTTTCTTCGAAATCGATGACGGGCGGAGTTTTCGAAAGCCAAGAAGCGGAGGTGCTACCGCCGCGTAAGACGATCGTGTCAGAAATCGAAATTGACGAAACGTTCATCGTCGCGGATCTAAATTTGAAACTTGCGATCACACACACATCGGTTGATAACCTGGACGGGTATCTAACCGGGCCCGACGGGACTCGGATCGAACTGTTCACGGCTGTCGGTGGCCGCGACGACCACTTCGAAGACACGGTCTTTGACGACCAAGCTTCGGTGCCGATTAACAAAGCACGGCCGCCCTTTAACGGAACATTCCTGCCCGAAGGCGTGGTCAAACGCGGGCCGGGCTTGAGTTCGTTTAACGGTAAACCGATCACCGGAGTTTGGCAGCTCACCATCCGCTGCTCACGCAGCGAGCGCTTTGGCATGCTGCACAAATGGTCGTTGATCGCGCGTCCCGATGAGGAGCAACTGATCGGACAACCCTCCGATCCCGCGGCCACCGACGACACGGAACCTGCGGGAACCGATCAATCCGCTGCCTTGATACGTCCGTCCGACATGGGCATCGGTGAGAGCCTGGCAGTTGCCGGTGCTGAGAAATCGTCCGCAATGACAATTGAATCTTGGACGCCGGAACAAAAAGCGAAGATCGCCGCCCGACTCCGCAAGCCGTCGCCCGAGCAATGGGACCAAATGAGCGACGATGAAAAACGTGCCTATGGCGAACAACGTCGCCTAGCAATCGAAGAATACAAACGTGCGTTGGGCAAGCGCGCGTTCGCAACGTCAGCTGCGGATGAGAATCGCAGTCGCAATTAGCCTGCGAAATGAACGCACGGTGAGGTTGAGCTTGCTAGACTGATCTCCGGTCATTGGTCCCGGCAAGTGATTTCCCGCGGCAAATTTGAATCACCGCGGCAAGCCCCCTGCCCTTCCCCGGGAATTGTACGCGGTGTCCGTTACGTCTCGGGCGTATACAACAGCCCGACGTAAGCGCGTCCGGATCGCCATTAACGCGAGCGCGCTAGGCAGACAACTTTCGGAGACGTTCTCAATGGCAATCGGCCGGCAGCCAACACCGCCGGCTCCGTTTTCAGCTTCCCTCCTGCCCCATGATCAAGCCGATGTTGCGTGCGTTCCTGTTTCTGTTTTCTCTGTCAGTGATGTTGTCATCATCACTTTGTTCGTCAGCACTGCTTGCCGCCGATCGACCGAACTTTGTTGTCATCTTTTGTGACGATCTCGGCTGGGGTGACCTGGCATGCTATGGGCATCCCACGATCGCAACCCCACACCTCGACCGAATGGCATCCGAAGGTACCCGGATGACTCAGTTCTACGTTGCGGCGAACGTCTGTACGCCCAGTCGCGCGGGACTTTTAACCGGACGCTATCCGGTCCGAAATGGGATGTATGGTAAACGTCGCGTCTTGTTCCCTGATTCGGTTGGCGGCCTTCAAGACAGCGAATGGACGATCGCCGAAGTTCTTCGCGAATCTGGGTATCGCACCGGGATGGTCGGCAAATGGCACCTCGGTCACCTGCCGCAATACCTACCGACCGAACACGGTTTCGATAGCTACTACGGAATCCCATATAGCAACGACATGGACAAGGTTCCCGGCAAGAAAGGCCGGGCCGTGTTTGCCGATCCCGATTATCGCGACTTCAATGTCCCGTTGCTGGCCGGCACCGCTGGAAACGTGCAGCAGATCGAGCGTCCGACCAACCAAAATACCATCACGCGGCGTTATACCGAGAAGGCCGTCGAATACATTCAACAGAACCAAAACGAGCCATTCTTCTTATACCTCGCGCATTCGCTACCGCACGTCCCTCTGTTCCGAGACGAAGCGTTCGAGAATCATTCACTCGCCGGCTTGTACGGTGATGTGATCGAAGAGATTGACTGGAGCGTCGGTCAAATTTTGGAACAACTACGCAAATCGAAACTCGATTCGAACACGCTAGTCGTATTCACTAGCGACAACGGCCCGTGGCTGACATTTGGTGATCAAGGCGGATCGGCCGGCCCACTACGCAACGGGAAAGGGACAACGTTTGAAGGCGGCCACCGTGTGCCCGGTCTGGTCTGGATGCCAGGAACCGTTCCCGCCGGACGCGTCCACCATGGCCTAGCCAGCACACTGGATTTATTGCCAACGTTTGCTTCGATGGCAGGTGCATCATTGCCCGAAGACGTGACGCTGGACGGATACGACTTGCGAGAAACCTTGACCGGTGATGCACCGTCACCGCGCGATCGTTTTTTCTATTACCGTGACGACCGTTTGATGGCGGCGCGTTTGGGGCGCTACAAAGCCCACTTCAAAACGCAGGACAGCTATACCAAAGACAGCCGGATCGTGAACGATCATGACCCGCCGCTGCTCTATGACCTGTTGATCGACATCGGCGAGAAACGCAACATCGCCGACGCAAGACCGGAGGTTTTGTCAAAGCTCGCCGAGGCGGTACAGTCGCATCGGGACGGCATGGTTGTCGCGCCGAGCCAGTGCGACCGCAAGCCGTAACATGCTTGACGATTAGTAATAAATCACAGCAACGCGGTGAAATAATTACGACGGGTCTGAATCGCTCGGATTCCCGCCGAAATACCGTCTTTCGCAAGGCATTCCCACCTTGCGTCGGGCGTCGTGACGGTTGAAACTTCGGCTTGATCAACGAAGTTCCCCTTCACCTTTCCCCCGTTTGTTTGCCATGACTGCTTTTCCAGACATCCCTAAGATCGAGTACGAAGGCCCTCAAAGCGATAACCCACTCGCGTTTCGATGGTACAACCCCGAAGAGGTCATCGAAGGCAAGACGATGAAGGATCACTTCCGATTCTCAATCGTCTACTGGCACACCTTCCGCGGCACCGGCAGCGATCCATTCGGCCCCGGTACCGCCGACCGGCCTTGGGATGACGGCAGTGAATCGGTGGAGAACGCACAAAAGCGTGCTCGTGTCGCGTTCGAGCTGTTTGAAAAACTGCAAGCTCCCTACTACGCCTTCCACGACCGCGACGTCGCCCCCGAAGGCGATTCGCTGGCAAAGTCCAACGAGAATCTTGACGCGGTCGCGGACGTCTTGTTGGAAGAACAGCAGCGCAGTGGCATCAAGCTGCTCTGGGGCACCGCCAACATGTTCTCCAACCCACGCTTCATGCATGGTGCCGCGACGACTTGCAACGCCGACGTGTTTGCCTATGCCGCCGCACAAGTCAAGAAAGCTCTGGAAGTCACGCAACGTTTGGGCGGAGAAAACTATGTGTTTTGGGGTGGCCGCGAAGGCTACCAGAACCTTTACAACACCGACATGAAACGAGAACTCGACCACTTGGCCAAGTTCTTCCACATGGCGGTCGATTACGCCAAGGAGATCGGCTTCAAAGGTCAGTTCTTGATCGAACCCAAGCCGAAAGAACCGACCAAGCACCAGTACGACAGCGATGCTGCGGCCTGCTTGAATTTCTTGCGTGCCTATGACCTGAAGGATCACTTCAAGCTGAACCTTGAAACCAACCACGCGACGTTGGCCGGTCACACGATGATGCACGAAATCGATTATGCCGGGTCGCAAGATGCCCTCGGCAGTATCGACGCCAACACCGGTGACACCTTGCTCGGCTGGGACACCGATCAATTTGCGACCGATTACTACCTGACCACGCAGATGATGTACTACATCCTCAAGCACGGCGGTCTGGGCAGCGGTGGTGTTAACTTTGATGCCAAGGTCCGGCGTGAATCCTTCGAACCGATCGATTTGTTCTACGCTCACATCGGATCGATGGACGCTTACGCGAAGGGACTGAAGATTGCCGCGGCGATCCGCGCCGACAACGCGCTCGAGGGATTCATCAAAGATCGCTACAGCAGCTTTGACAGCGGCATCGGTGCGAAGATCGAATCCGGTGACGTCGACTTCAAAGACCTCGAAGCGTACATGCTCGACAAAGGTGAAGTCGATGCCAACGTGAGCGGCCGTCAAGAGCTGCTCGAAAGCGTCGTCAACCGCTACGTCGACCGCGTCTAAGCACCGGCTCGAAAGATGTCAGCCAAACGCAAGCGCCAGGCCTGCGTCTACCAGCCCACGCCTACCGGGACTGGGCTCGCTGCCAGCGTCGTCGGCTGATTAGTTGGCAACAGTCCATTTTCGGGAAGACTCTGCTTCCCGAAAAAATGCCGTGACGACAGAAACACGATGACCTACGTCGCCGCGTGACCTTCCAATTCCTGGCGGGCCCAAGCGGCGGCGCCTTTCACGCCCGCATCGTCCCCAAGTTTTGCCGGGACGACTTTAAAGCGATCTCGGTAGGGACTCATAACATGCTTGCGGGCGGTCTTGGCGACCGCACCGACCATCAGATCTTCCATCGCTTCGACCAAGCCGCCGCCGAGCACAATCGTGTCGGGGCAAAGCAGGTGAATCGTATTGACGACCGAAATCCCGATCGATTCGCAAGCTTCTTCGATCAAGCGGCGAATCACCTTGTCACCTCCGTTGATCGCGTCGGCCAACGCGCCGCTGCGGATATCTGACAAATCCGTACCGGCAGCCTCGGCAAGTGCCGGCGCGTCGCCTCGATAAGCCGCCTTGGCAGCTTCGGCGGCGATCGAAAGCCGGCTCGCTTCGGCCTCCAACGTTCCAGGCAACTCGTAACCGCTGCTACGAGTACTGCTGCTGATACGGGTATGTCCGATCTCCATGCAACTAATGCCATCGCCTTGTAAAATGCGGCCTTCGTAGACACAGGCCCCGCCGATACCCGTGCCAGGGAAAATCCCGACGGCACAGCGTGACCCTTTGGCGGCCCCGAACTGGTATTCTCCGTACAAGCCCGCATCGACATCGTTGAGCACGACCGCGGGGCAATTGAATTTTTTCTTCAGATAATCGCCGACTTCGACATCGTCCCAGCCCAAGTTCGGGGTGGTCAAGATGCGGCCTTTCTTAAGATCGATCGGACCGGGGCATCCAATCCCGATGCCACGAATTTTTTTTTCGCCCAGTTCGTTTTCCTCGATCAACCGTTCAATCGTTGAACCGATCCGAGCGATCCCGCTATCGCTGCCCTCGCGACCTTTGGTTTTGCGGCGGCGGCGTCCGAGGACCTTCCAGTCGCTGTCATAGGCGATTGCCAACATCTTGGTGCCCCCAAGGTCGAACCCCACCCAGATTTCATCCATTTGGTCAGCCATCGTTTCTCCGGCATGTCGTACAACGGTCATTCGTGCTGCTTATCATCGTGCCCAACGCTAGTTCATGGCAGTGGTGGGGACGGATTTTCTTTACCTCGGCAGCTTTTTCACCCGCTGGCGACGCAGTGGAAAAATTGGGCAAAAACGAAAATTCTGGAAATAACGCAGCACGCCAGCGCAATGCATTGTTGAGCGTCGGCAAACCATGAGTGGAAACTCGCCCCCCGCCGACGGCTCGCCGCCACAGCCGAATCCGCCGGGAGGTCCCGCATCGCCGAAGAACGAAATTGAAGCCTGGAATGAGGTCCTGGAGGCTTCCCGAGGTGGCTTGCGAGCATTCCTGTCGACGAAGTTGCCACAAGCGGCAGACGTCGATGATTGCCTGCAAGCGGTTTCGATTGCAATGCTTCGGATGCCCCCAGATGTCCCCCCGCCCGCTCGAAAAGCCTGGCTCTTTCGAGTGGCCGCTAACCAAGCCGCCCTATGGTGGAGAAAAAAATCCGTGGCCGACCGAGCCTTGGAGACGGCCCTGCGATCGGTCCCCCCGGCAGAAGCCGGTCAGCGTCATTTCGCCGACACCGATCCATTAGAAACCGCCGAGGTCCGGCAACGTGTTCGCCAAGCGATCGAACGACTCCCCGAATCGACGCGAAAGATCGTCCGATTAAGACTCCGAGACGGGAAACCATTCCGAGAAATCGCCGAGCAACTCGACATCCCACTGGGCACCGCCCTCACTCGCATGCGCCGGGCGATGGACCAATTACGAATTGAACTCAATGACCTTCACGAACTTGACTGATTGCCGAAGGGCGAAACCAACGTCGCGGCTTTACCTGTCAGAACCGATCGACCGACCATGAACCAAACCTCCGATTCGTCCTGCATCGACCAGCGACAACGCTGCTCGGACTATCTGCTCGGCGAGATGGGCGATGACGAAGCCAGCCGTTTCGAAGCCGACCTGACCGTCGATGACACGCTCCGAGCGGCGTTACTAGCCGAAAGCAATTTGATTTGCCAAGTTGCCGATCAACTGACCAACGAGACGCCCTGCCCTACCCTGCCCGCGTCACCGCGTCCGGCATCGGTCTCGCTACAACCACTCGCCATCATCGTCGCGGCCATCGCTGCGGTGGTGATGATCGCCGCCGCAATCGGCTGGGCCCCGTCGCCGCAAAACGAGGACTATGAATTCCAGCTCGCAACCGCGTGGGCCGAACGCATCGAAACATGGCAGGCACCGCCTTTGGTCGTCGATCAATTCAATGCTGACTTGCCCGTCGAGTTGGTTGCCGCAACCGCCGACGATCATGAACTGACCGGCGACGAAGACGCGCTCGATTGGATGGTCCTTGCGATCGAAGCAAGCTTGCTGGAGGAGAACCGCAATGAAGGTTGATCAAGTCGCACATGGTTCCTCGGCTCTAGTCATCGCAAGCGTCTTGATTGCCGCTTTTTGGTCTAGTGCCACGTTGGCCGCCGACTCAAGCGAATTCGGCCTTCGGTTAGTCGGGCAAACTAACTCGCAATCCGACGCCGATCAAAACAAACGTCCCCGGACAATCGCCAATCCCTCCGCCGACGAACGCAAGCGTCCGGGAAAGGATGTCGAGCAAAACGTACTCGACATGGTCGACAAACATCTTCCCGAAGTCAAAACGCTCCTCGATCAATTGCGCAAGCGGGCGCCAAAGCAGTATGACATGGCGATACGAAGCCTGGCACGATCTGCGCGCCGTTTGCAAACCGCCGAAAAACGCGGCGAAGAAGCCTTTCAGCTTGAATTGCAAATCATCAAAGCGCAATCGTCACTGAACCTGCTGATCGCGAAGCTCAAACTTCGTGATAGTGAATCCGACCGCGAAGCACTCGCCGCGGCAACCGAGAACCTAGCCGAAGCCGAACTAGCCAAAATGAAGCATGATTTGGCGACGCTGAAGTCCAGGATCAAACGCATGCAACAGCAAGTATCCGAAGCCGAAGCAAGAATCAAGACTCGTGAGTCGGACTTTGCCGCGATGTTGAAAAAGAATCTTGAGTTGAATCTGCGAAAGACGGGTCGAAAACCCAACGTTTCCCAGTGAATCGGTCGCATTTCCAACCGCTCCCCTCTCCCTTTTCATTCCTTCCGTTTGGCGAATCGTATTGTGATGAAATCCATTTGGCATTGTCCACGACGACGCCGTTTGATCGGCGCGATGGTCCTAATCGGTTTGTCGACTACGGCGCATGCCGATCCGGTTCGTTCAGACTCGGCGGAGAAACTGCCCCCGGTCGTCGCACCATCGATCGAGTCACGTTTCTCACAACCCAACGCGCGTGAGACGCCGGATTTCCAAAAACACGTCATTCCACTGCTTGGAAAACTCGGCTGCAACGGACGGGCCTGCCATGGATCCTTTCAGGGGCGTGGCGATTTTCAGCTGTCGCTCTTCGGCTATGACTTCAAAGCCGACCACGATGCGCTGATGGCCGAACAAACCGGGCGGATCGACACCGATGAGGTCGATGAGAGTTTGGTCCTGGCCAAACCGTCAGACGCCGACATGCACGAAGGCGGAAAACGTTTCGACAAGCAAGGTTGGCAATACAAGGTTCTACGTCAGTGGATCGCCGACGGGGCCCACTTCGATTCGTCTTCCGTCCAAGAACTTGAACGATTACAGATTGTCCCCGCCGAGATTCACTTCGCATCAACCGATCAATCCGTACGCTTGCGGGCGATCGCCCACTGGGCGGATGGCTCGGTCGAAGACGTGACGCCGCTCTGTCGCTTCGGCAGTAACGATGACTCGATCGCCGCGGTCAGTGAACACGGCCTCGTTCGCTCGGGCGAGTCAGGCGATACCCACGTCGTCATTTCTTACGACAACGCCGTTGTCCCTGTTCCGGTCATCCGGCCGATCTCCGGGGACGCAGACTCCCTTTCGTCACCATCACTGGGAAGCATCGCCGAAGCGCCGCCGACGAAGCCGATCGATCGACTGATTCAGCAGAAACTAGACAAGCTCGGCATCACGCCGTCGGCTGTTTGTACCGACGAAGCGTTCGTCCGACGGGCCTCCTTGGACATTACCGGAGTCCTCCCGTCGGCCGAACGTGTTGCGGACTTCCTTCAGGAAACGGGCTCCGACAAGCGGGCCCGGTACATCGACGAACTCCTTGATTCGCCGGCCTATGGTGCTTGGTGGGCGACTAGGATGAGTGATTGGACGGGAAACAATGCCGAGCAGCTCAATAACGTTTTGCCGGTTCGCAATGTCAGTAACAAGCTGTGGTTTAAGTGGCTGCAAAAACGCTTCGATGACAACGTCCCCTATGACGAAATCGTCGCCGGTATCGTCACCGCCAACAGTCGCGAAGATGGCGAAAGCTACCTCGACTACTGCCGTGAAATGACAGAGATCTGCAACGGTAACCTCGACCGCTACGCTGATCGCGAATCGATGCCATTGTACTGGTCGCGACGAAATTTCCAGCAACCCGAAGAACGTGCCATTGGGTTTGCTTATGCGTTTCTAGGTGTCCGAATTGAATGTGCCCAGTGCCACAAGCATCCCTTCGATCAATGGTCGAAGCAAGACTTCGATGACTTCGCGAAACTCTTCGCACCGATCCGCGCCGGCAATGCCAATGTGGTCTCACCGGAATCAAAACAGGAGCATAGCGAGCTGACCGAACAACTGACCGGCGGAAAAAAACTGCGTGGCGGTGACCTACGTCGGGCGATCCAGAAAGCCGCCCAAAAAGGCGACGTCGTTCCCTTTGGAGAACTATTCGTTAACACGCGCGGACTGACCGATCGACAAAAACAACAGCGGGCGATCGCGAAACGTAAAGGCCGAAAAGTTCCGCCCGTTCGTATTCCCACCGGCAAAATCCTCGGTGATGGCGATGCGTTAGAACTGTCCGAAGATCCGCGTCCGGCATTGATGCGGTGGTTGCGTGATGAACAAAACCCGTACTTTGCTAAAGCGATCGTCAATCGAATCTGGAGCAATTACTTTGGCATCGGAATTGTCGATCCGACGGACGACATGAACCTCGCCAATCCGCCGAGTAACGCAGCGCTTTTGGATCACTTGGCGGCCGAACTGATCGAACACAAGTTCGATTTGAAATGGCTGCATCGTGAAATCACCAACAGTGATGCCTATCAACGAAGTGCGGACACGAATCCGAGCAACATCAATGACCGGTCAAACTTCTCCCACCACTTGCCTCGACGTCTGCCCGCCGAAGTTGTCTTCGACATGGTGATGCTGGCCACCGGATCGACCGAACAAGCCGATCAGTTGCGTAGCGACGTGGACCAGATGGCGATCGCCGATGGCAAAGCTCGCACCCGCAATAATTCCGACTTTGCTCTCCAAGTCTTCGGACAATCGATACGCGAAACAAACTGCGACTGCGACCGCAGTGATTCACCTAGTTTGCTTCAAGCGATCTACCTGCGAAACGATGCTGACATGTACAAGCGGATCGCCGACAAAAATGGCTGGGTCAACGAAATCTGCCAACAGATGGGCATCGAGTCTCCGCAAGGCGTCCAGTCCTCGGCTCAAACGGTTCGTCAACGACAAGATGAAAAGGTCCGCCAAGCGATTGTCAAGCGAGTCAGCCAACTACGTAAACTTCCCAAAGCCCGGCAAGAAAAGGTACTGCCGTCGGCAGAAAAGCAATATGCCCGTATGGCCGAACGCTTGGGACAAACGTATGACCTTCCGAGTTTCGAAGCGTTGATGCAAGACCCTTCGATCTGGGGCAAACTGGAAACCAAAAATGCCTCAAAGCTGCTCGCGACTGACGCTTCGAAACCCTCGCTTGACGAGGTGATCCGTCGAGCTTATTTGCGAACGCTGAGCCGATATCCCGATGACGAGGAAGCAAAGATCGCCGCTGAATATATCGAAACGAGTCCATCACCGACCAAAGGCCTGGAAGGTTTGTTATGGGCTTTGGTGAATACGAAGGAGTTCATTATCAGCCATTGATGAGCCGCTCCTTCGATCAGCATTTCGTTTCCGACGCAATCAACGTGACGCGTACGAAACGGAACCGCGTTTGAAATCATTGCCAATACATTCCCCCTCGACTTTGGATCGTCCCATGAAACTTCATCAGACCTGTGACGGCGTCAAACGACGCGACTTGCTGAAAATCGGTAGCCTGTCAATCGGCGGACTGACGCTTGCCGGGTACAACCGACTTGCCTCGGCCGGGCAGGTTGCCCCGGGCTTTGCCAAACGTGCGATCTTTATCGAATTGCCCGGTGGACCTTCGCACATGGACACCTTTGACCTCAAGCCCGATGCCCCCGATACACACCGCGGGGCCTTCAAGCCGATCCAAACCAACATCCCCGGAATCCAGATTTCCGAGCACCTGCCGAAGCTGGCCGGTTGCATGGACAAGTTCACGATCCTGCGTGGTGTCAGTCACACCCTAGCCGCCCACCGCCTTGGACAGGAGTACGTCAATACGGGAAGCAAACCAATCCCCGCACTTGAATTCCCCAGCTACGGATCGGTGCTTTCCAAAGAACGTCCCGCCGACCACGACATCCCAAGTTCCGTCGCCGTCCCCCGGGCCGGACATGGCGCCGGATTCCTCGGGATTCGGTATTCGTCACTGGAAACAAAGTCACAACCCTCTTTTGGCAATCCTTACAGCGTTCGTGGGATCTCGCTTCCCGGTGGCATTGGCGTCGACGAAGTCAAACGGCGGCAGTCACTGCTTCAGAAACTCGATCGCCGGTTCACGGAACTTGAAAAGAACGACCAGTTACTCGAAGGGCTCGATCAATTCGGCGAACAAGCCTACTCGATGATCACATCGGAACGGGCCCGAACGGCGTTCGACATCAGTCGGGAACCAGAATCATTCGCGAAGCAATTCGGCGAAGAGTCCTTCGGTCAAAGCTGCCTGTTGGCACTGCGGTTGGTCGAATCGGGCGTCCGTTTCGTCACCGTTCAACTCGGCGGCTGGGACACGCACACCGACAACTTCACCAAGTTGAAAGACAATCAGTTACCCAAGCTTGACGCGGGGTTGAGCGGCCTGCTCAACGGCCTGGATCAACGCGGCCTGCTTGAATCGACGGCGGTATTCGTGACCGGTGAATTCGGACGGACGCCAAAGATCAACAGCCGATCTGCCGAAGGCGGGCGCGACCACTACCCGCGTTGTATGTTCATGCTGATGGCAGGCGGAGGCATTCGCGGTGGGCGAGTGGTCGGCGAAAGCGATGACACCGCTTCGGGTCCACGTCATGATGGTATTTCTCCAGACGATGTCGCGGCCAGTTTTTATCACAACCTTGGCATCGATCCGACACTTGAATTTCAAAGTTCAACCGGCCGGCCGATCACACTGGTACGCGACGGTTCGGTGATCAACGAACTTTTCAGTTAGCGCGCTTCCGTCGCTGATATCGGCGACGCGCCGAACTTGCCAGAGTTTCGTTCAGCCCCGATGCTTGGTTGCGGCTTCTCAGCAGAAGGGCGTTTGCCACAGTCATTGCACCGAGACCGTGGCTAAGTCCATGCGGTTCATCGTAATTTCAGATATTGACGAAGCCCTCGGCGCCGTCGTCGTAAGCATGGACGACGATTAAGAAGCAATGGAAAAGGAGAAGGGCCATGGTGAAGCCCTCCCTGCCTCACCATGGCCCATCAGTGCTGGAACGATGGCACCGATCGTTCCACCCTCCCAATCCATGGTACAAGTCATATCGGCACCCCAACGCGACTCCTGTAGTGGTTCCGCGGGATCGTTCGTTTTTTTTCGATCTCCCAATGATCCGCTTTGCTAGCAAAGAGTAATCTGGGTGACGTTGGCGGCGAGCGTGCGAGATCTGGGTGGGAGACACGTTTGGGGTTCAGGCCGCGAATACCACCGACACTTCCGGCAAACCGGTCAGGCAAACTGAAAACGCTCGGCGAACTCCCCTCCCAAAAGAAAAACGCCCGGGGGTCCGGGCGTTCGATCGATTCGTCCTTCGTGCGACCGAAGCAACTTAGTCACAAGATTCTTGCATGTCACACCAGTCCGCGGGAACCGAGTTGTAGACGTTGCCGCAAGCGTCACAGCCGCGTCGATGCTTGTGATGGATTGACAAGTCAATCGTCGTGCGGCAGCGGTTTTGGTAACCGTCCCAGACGTTGGTATTGCAAGCGTTCGAACGCCAGTATTGGTAGAACGTTATGGTCGGCAATTGGGGAGGCATGTAAGGCGTGCAAGCCCCTTGATGAATCCGATTTCCGAGGCAGCTCCCACAACCCTTGCAACCGTGCTGGCAGTCGCAAGCAGCGTGGTTGCCGCATGACTGACAATCACCAGCGGGCGCGGCATGAGCGTGCGCCGGCGTCGCGGCGACCGGTGCCACATGAGTCGGCGCCGTTGCGTTTGGCTGAATCGGCGTTGCGACCGGGGACGGTGCGACCGCCTCGGCTTCGACGGAAACCGGCTGGGCGGGCATTTCCAATCCGAGAGCCGACTGGGCACCGGTTTCTACGCCCGGGACCCCGGCGTTCACCAACGGCGGTGCGATTGGCGTGCTCGGGTTTTCGAATTGAATTTCCGCTAGCAGTGCATCGAAGTCTCCTGCGAGGACAGGACTTCCGACCATAGCCGAGCTAGCGACGAGAGCCGATAGGGCAAATTTTTTGAGCAGCTTGAACTGACGCATGAGTAACATCCATGAGAAATGCTTGAGGTGACGAACGACATGTCGCACGACGCCCAAGCGGCGCGGCTTCCATGCCAGTGCAGTTCTTTCACTCTAAGCCTTCCCGCGCCCGTGGTCCCTGGCAAGCAAAAGGGACAAAAGTTTTGGGCCTACTGGTGTGACCATGGCGCCACGATCGTCTTGATGGACCGAAATGGTGAATCGACAAAAGACGTCGCAAACGACAAACCTTACCGGTTCCGTTTGAGCCGAGTCACTGCGGCTAAGGTGTAACGATCAGGCAGAGTTTGTCTCATCCTGGTCGGCGATTGCCAACAACACCTCTCGAACCTCATGTTTACGAGCGTCCTGTTCGATTTTTCCGCCATCGATCTCAGTCACGTAGAATACGTCGGCGACCTGATCGAGATGCGTATCGATTTTGGCGAAGTGAATCACAAGCCCCATTTCTGAAAGCGCTGACGCGATTCGGTACAAAAGTCCAGTCTGATCGTAAGCAAAAAATGACACGATCGTAAATCGATCGAGCGTTTCGTTATCAAAATCGACTTTACTGGGCAGCACGTTAACCGAGTCCGGTTCTTTCGCCTTGGCCATGGTCCATTTTTGCCGACGCGGCGGAACTGGGATCTCCGGTGAATCGAGCAGATGGGTCACACGCTCGGAGATCTGCTCGATCCGTGACTCGGGTGGATCTTCGGGATGGTCGGGATCGTTGACCCAGAATTCGTCCCAAACCAAATCATCCAGAGTGACGATCTCGGCCCGCAAGATACTGATCCCACACGACATGAATGCACCGGCGACGCGGGCGAAAATTCCCACCCGTTGCTTTCCTTGCCGGTGAATCACCACATACCGGCTCGCCGACGGGATCGGGTCATAATGATGGAAACAATACGACGTCTTGCCTTCGTCAAGCGATCGGGCGACCTGGTCGATCTGCTTGGCGAGAACGTCTGGTAGTTCTCGCCGCAGCATCGAAAGGGGCAACTGAGCCAACAGGCGATGGCTGGTCGATTCACCGTCGTCGTCGGCCAAACTCGCCTCCACTTGATGCCGGATCTCTTCGGCCAACGCGTCCTGATCCAAGTCAACATCGCCGGTCTCGAAGTATCGGCGAGTCCGCAGATAAAGGTCCTCGATCAGTTTCATCTTCCAATCGGTTAGCACGCCAGGACCGACCGCGGCAAGGTCGGCGACGGCATGAACGATTAGCAATTCCAAGCGGCGAATCGATCCGACTTCCTTCGCAAACGAAAGTACGATCTCAGTATCATTGAGGTCGTGTCGAAAGGCGACATTGTTGACCGCCAGATGCTTGAGCACCAACCATTCCAAGATCTCGATACTGTTGGAATCCAGATCAAAGCGTTCGCCGACTTTTCGTGCGATCCGCGCCCCGACGATGGAGTGATCTTCGGGATAGCCTTTGCCGATGTCATGAATCAACAGTGCCAAGTGCAACAGGGTTTTGTCTTTCAAGCGGCGGTAGCGACGGCCCATCGATGACTGGTCATCGGCGAAATCGGTTGCCGCTTCGACCGCTCGAATCGAATGCGCGTCAACGGTGTATTTGTGATAGGCGTTGAACTGTAACAGCCCGCGCGTTCGCTTGAACTCGGGAATCAACTGCTCGATGATCCGCAATTCATGGAGACGGCGAAGCAGCGGCGCCAACCGACTTCCACGACTGAGCAACGATAGAAACGCCCCGACCGATTCTGAATCCGGCGTCGAGGGCACTCGTTCTTGCATCGCGTTGCGGATCGCTTGCCAGGTGTAGTGACCGATCCGACGGTTGTTGTGATTCGCGACGCTCATCAACCGTAAAACACGGGGCAAGCTATGCGAAAACTCAGCCAACTCGGATTGATCTACCCAAATGTGAGTCGGTCCCATTCGAATGGATTCATCGATCCGTCTGGAAGCGGTCCATTCGTAGAGTTGCTCCCGCAGCGGTCGACTACGATTGTCGTCGGCAAAGAATCCGGCGATGTAGCGAACCGCGCGTGTCACTTCGAAATACTGCTGCATGAACGCTTCGACGGGTAAAACACCGTCTTCGGCTTTGTAGTTCCAGGCTTCGGCGATCTCCATTTGGGTCGCCCGCCCCAAGATGTCTTGAGCCCGGTTTTCACGAAAATGCAGTTCGTTGCGGAGCCGAATCAAAAAATCGTACGCACGACGTACCAACCGATAGTCTTCGCGGGAAAGCGTATTGAGCCGCAACAGCTTCTCAAGATCGACCTCGCCATAGCGGGCGAAACCGATCCAACGAATCATCTGAATATCACGCAACCCGCCGCGTGATTTCTTCACGTTCGGCGTCAGCAAGTAGCTTGTCACGCCCCACTTGGTCCGCTCTTCTCGCCTGGCTTCGATCAAATCACGGATCAATCTTGCCCGCCGCAGATAGGCACCGTGACGTAGCGACTCGAAAAATCGCGTGAAGACCTTCAGGCTTCCGCCAAGAAATCGCGACTCGGTCAACGAAGTGAAGATGACCGGGTCGGACCATGAAAGCGAGCAGGCTTCGCGAGTGGTACGCAGCGCAAAACCGACGTCGATCCCGATATCGACGAGATCGCGGGTCAGTGCCTGCGCGATCCGCTCGGCGGCGGCAGTGCTTCTGCTGCGCGTGATCAGCATCAGGTCGGCGTCGGAATATGGCGCTAGATCGCGCCGCCCGAATCCCCCATGGGCGACAAGCGCCATGCCGGCCGGAATTTCACCCGCGAAGTGGTCGCGGCACGCTTGGTTGAAGACCTCAAGAACGATGTCGTCGTAGAGATCGCTGACGAGTGTGGAAACCTGGCTACCGTGGCCACCTTGATTGTGGACACGACGACAACGTTCACGTCCCTCGCGTAATTGCTCGCGTCCCAAAAGGACGACGTCGGAAAGCGAGGGACCACCCATTTACGCCTATGCACTCATCGCAACAATTCATCGGAAACCCCGAAATCAAAGGCTGCGACCGCGCTAACGGTCCCAGCTTTGCTGACAGCATTCCCACTAAAGGGCTTCTTCGCCACGTTCGCCGGTTCGGATTCGGATCGAATCCTCGAGATCGGTGACGAAGATTTTTCCATCGCCGATCTGACCGGTCTGAGCGGTTTGCAAAATGGAATCCACAACCGTCTGCAGGTTGGCGTCCGTGCAAATGACCTCGATTTTTACCTTCGGCACAAAATCAATTGCGTACTCGGTGCCACGGTAAATTTCCGTGTGCCCCTTTTGACGGCCAAATCCGCGGACTTCACTGACGGTCATTCCATGGATCCCTTGATCGGTCAATGCGTTCTTGACATCTTCCAATTTGAAGTGGCGAACGATGGCCTCAACTTTTTTCACGTCTGTGCCTCGGAGAAAGCGACCTGATGAATTTTCATCGAACTGACACTCTATTGTATACTCCGCGTGCAAAGGTCTTCCAGCGGGCACACCACATCGCTTTTAGCGACGCTTTATTTCACTTAAGCCGGTGATTCCGGGCGTGTCCAGATCACATCCTCGATCCCTGCCTGCGAATTCGCCTCACGACTGAGTACAAACAGGTAGTCGCTGAGCCGGTTCAGGTAAACGATCACGGCGTCTGAAACGATTACTCCGTCGACAGCGGCCAGCGTCACCACTCGCCGTTCGGCGCGGCGACAGATCGCCCTGGCCAGATGTAAAATCGAGGCCGCGTGACAGCCCCCCGGCAAAATAAACTGCTTCAGCGGCGGTAATCCCGTCTCATGCTCGTCGATCCAAGACTCCAGACGCGCGACATGACCGTTGTTGATCACCCGCAACTCGTACTTGTCGGGGTCCGGCGTTGCTAATTCGGCGCCGATCGAAAACAGCTCGCTCTGGATATGCTCGAGCTGTTGGTCCAAGGACTCATCAAAGTTTCCGCTCGCGACGCCCGCCGAACGAACACACCCGAGAGACGCGTTCAGCTCGTCGATCGTTCCATACGCCTCGATCCGGACGTCATCTTTGCAAACTCGTGGGCCACCGAACAACCCGGTGCTTCCGGCATCCCCCGTCCTCGTGTAGATCTTCATGATTCCCAGTGTCGGTCCTAACAGGCGGATTCAATAATCGCGTGACCGTCATTTCAGACACGCTCAGTAAGTCAACTTTGTCTGTGATACCGTCACCTTAGAAGACGATCAAGCAAGGCATTGGTAAGCTGACAACGCATCGCATTGTTTCACCTCCAGCCTGCCCCCAACGAGCGAACAGACCGATCACCTCATGACATCAGCCTCCCCAGAAAAGAAACGCGCCGCCGGAATCCTAATTATTACGGCGACTTCGCCGAGAGAATTCTTGCTGCTGCGCCATCCGGATCGCTGGGACCTTCCCAAAGGCCATCGTGACGGCAACGAATCTGATGCCGAAACGGCACTGCGAGAAACCGAAGAAGAAACCGGATTGTCGGCGGATCGGATTCGTCTCGATCCGGAGTTCCGTTTTCGCCTGAACTATCCGGTCAAGTACAAACGCAGCGGCAAAGCGGTCGAGAAAACCGTGACGTACTTCATCGGTGAAGTCGATCAAACCTTCGAACCGATCTTGACCGAACACCCGGAATTCCGCTGGTTCCCTTGGGCACCGCCTCATCAAATCCAAGACCAGACGATTGACCCATTGCTTCAAGCCGTCGCCGACTATTTGGAAGCGAAAACGTCGTCCTAGAACAAAACCTGAAACCGGATCAACGGCCTCCGCGAATCTGAATCCGTAGCTTGCCAAGACGCTCAAATGACTCGGCAAGGTCAACCGACAATTCGGTCTCGCTTGTCGAGACGGCCAACGCCAGACGATCGACCGCGTTGGTCTGACGCGAAACCGGATCGATTGAAACCCACTGCCCTGCATCCTGGGCGTCAACATAAACGGTCACCCAGCCGGTCAACTTCATGAGCGTTCGCCCCGAGCCTGGCGATTGCTCGGCCGCGGGAGCCAGACCGAGTACGATCCGTGCAGGAATCTGCTTGGCCCGAAGCACGGCTGCGAGCACGATCGCCTGATCAATTTCACCGCCCTGCCCTTGACGCAAACTCTGCGAGGCGGATCGAAGCGGCCCTTGCGGAACGAGAGTGAGTCGGTCCCCGCAGATGCGTGCCACTTCGCGAATCGACTCGAGTGTCACTTGATCGTCAGATGACGTTTTCCCGGCAAGCTTGACCACCGCAGGATGACCTGTCTCGAGTAACTTCGTAGCGGCCAGATCACCTGCAGCGGCGTCGGCGGAGACTTGCGTAAACTCGCCTGGGGCTGTGCCGTCACCGGAGACCAAGACCTGTTGACCGACGACCACGTTGTTAGTGAATTGATTTCCAAAAGCCGGCAAGAGCGTTTCATCACCCTGCAGACGCCCGGAGAGTTTCGAGACGATGTAACCGGCCTGAGTGAATTGACTAACGTCGGCACTCTCCCGTCCTTCTGAATCGGTTCCGAATGTCCCTTCGGCACTGAAGACAACGGGTGCCAGCGGTCGCGTGAACTCGTTGAGTGCTGCCGCCGAACTAACATAAAACGATTCCAAACGAATCAACGGTCGCAAAGTTTTCTTGATCACGCCATCGTCTTGCAACCACAGCACCTGATCATCGACGGGTTTGGCATCGACCAAGGTGGTCACTTCGATTTCGGTCAAGGTTTCGTACTGGCCGTCCAACATCGATACCGAAGCCTTCCCGGTACACCGCAGCTCGAAGACGGCCACGGCATTGACGGTTGAATTCAATCCTTCGAGTCGACGTGACTCGCCGGGCTGCATCATCTCGCGACGCAGCGACTGTTCGACGGCGAAGGGGCCTCGCATCCCGTCCGCCCAAACCACGTCCTGGGTCGTCGGCTCGCCCCCGCTGGCCTGAAAACGGAACGCCAAACGATTGCCACGTCGACTCGCGGAGATCGACGCCTGGTTCAGGCCGTTGGTAACACTTGACGTCAACGTTTTCACATTCGCACGTAGCGATTCGATGCTTTGCGTATCAGTGATCTGCAGAAACTGCAACGTGTTTTGACGAACGATCAACTGATCTTTGCGTTGGTAGCGGACCTGAGCTTCGCCGGATTCGAGCACCGTTTCGTTAATGACCCGTTCGGCGGAAACTTCGCTGATGCCGACGACCTGACGTCCCATACGGTGAACATACCAAGCTCGCCAATCGCCTTCGAAATCGGCCGCGTCTTGGTTCGCATTAAGATCGGCTCCGGACTGTGCCGTTGCTGGATCGGCCTGATCGTCCACGGAATCCTTCGCCGGACCGATCGGAGGTCGAGGCGGAATCAACCGATCGCAGGCGAGGCAACCGAATAGCGGCAATAGCAATAAAAGAATTTTGATCCGGGACACCAGAAATACCTCGATGACAAGTCCCAAGTGGACGCTCGCATTATACCGCCGTGAGGCAGTCGATCGACAAAGCGTAGGACACTGCTGCCAATTGTCACCCCTGACGTTGCGTCCGGGCAACACGAAACACTCAGAAGGCGGAGCCCGTTTGAAACGGTCAGGCCGACTGATCGGAATGTACCGGTTAGGACTGATGGATTTCCTTTTGCGACCGCGCGGGGTTTTCGAATGCAGTCGACGCGCAAACGACGTGACCTAGCGTTGGCTGTAGATCGTTCGGACGGAACTCTCATTCGCTTCGACCGATGCACAATCCCCGTGACCCCACGACATGATCGGATCGCCTCCTATGGGCTTTTTAAAACGCATCCTCCGAAACAACACGACCGAAGAGACTGGATCGGTCTTCACCCCGGGAAGCTTCGAAGCATTATCCGAAGAAGAACTGCAAACCCACATGGGCATCCACAGCTACGGTGCCTTTGACCTGACCGACGCGATTCGGCCGAGTTATGACTTGCAGGTCGTCCCTAAACAAGGCTTCCGATTCGACGAATATGTCGACGATAGCAGTCAAGCCCGCACGCCGGTTATCATGGCGTCGGTGACTCGTCGACTGATCATGGATCTGTTCCTTGATCTCATCGATCACCTCGGCCCAGTCGTCGACGTGGTGCTGGAAACCAGCCATCATCACAATTCGCACAATCAGGACCTGTATCGCGAGCATATCGACATGCCGGTCCTGAAAAGCATTCTCCTCGACCACGAAGAACTCTTGCTCAACGACGGTTGCACCGGCGTCGCCGTGATCAACCCGACACGGCGACAAGAGGTCCAGTTGGACGAACACAAATTGATGATCGTGTACGGCAAACCCCTCGAACAATTCGAACGAACGTTCATCGAATCGGATGTCTACCCGGACGACAAGCTGAAGTTCATCACCGAAGCGGAGCATGTTCACAGCAGTAGTGAAGCGTTGTTTGACCAGTTCAACACGCTGAAAAATCGCCTGGGTATGGACACCGACGACTACTCCGGTTGCGTCTAACGACCAACGGAAGTGCGTTTGAAGTCGGCCGTGGCTTATTTACCGCTTCGAATCGTTGCCGTAGGATCGCGGATAGAAATCCTCTTCCTGCACGATATTTGACAAGCAACGATCATGATCCTGGTAATTAGCGCTAGCCTGAATCCCGGCAGCCGCAGCCGAATCTTAGCGAATGCGGCGAAGTCGCTTCTCGAAAATGACCATCAAGACGTCGCCACGTTCGACTTGGCACAGACACCGCTGCCCTTTTGCGACGGAGCCTCGGCGTACGGCGACCCCAACGTGATCGAGCTGGGAAAACTCATCGAAGCGGCTAACGCGATCATCATCGCCTCGCCTGTCTACAATTTCGATGTCAACGCGGCGATCAAAAACGCGGTCGAACTGACGGGCAAGAAATGGACCGGCAAGGTCGTCGCGATGATGCTGGCGGCAGGTGGCGCCGGAAGCTACATGAGCGCGATGGGGCTGGCCAATAGCCTGATGCTGGATTTTCGCTGCCTCATCGTTCCGCGGTTTGTCTACGCCCTCGGCGATGCCTTTGAAGGCAACGAAATCTCCGACGAGAACATCCAGGCCCGTGTCGGTCAAATGGTGCAGGAAACCATCCGATTGGCCGAGGCCCTGAAGTAGTCGCTCATCGCTTGCGGTTCTTTCTAAGGACCGCCAACGTCGCATCGTACGGTGCGATTAAAATCAACTTGAATAAAGCTTGTTCGCCTTCAAGTACACCTCGACCGCATGGGGGACCCGGTAGCGGATGCTTCGCCCTTGACACACCCGATCACGAATGTCGCTGCTTGAGACTTCGATCGCGGGCATCTTGATCACATTCGCTTTGAATTGCTCGATGCGTTCGGTCGAGACCAAACCCTCGAGGACATCAAAGTCGATCTCCGCCTCGCCGCCACGCTGCACAACGCTTAGCTGGACGGATTCGAGCAATCGAGCAGGCTCGTGCCACCTTTGCATCGAAGCAAGCGAATCGCTGCCGATGATCAAGAACAACGTCGCGTCGGAAAATTCGGTCCCCATCTCCGCGATCGTCTCTACCGTGTAGCTGACGCCCTGACGACGGATTTCACGGTCGTCAACAACAAATCCCTCGCGGCCGCCGATCGCCAGCCGCAACATCTCTGCTCGCTGTTCGGGCGTGGCCGAAGCCCCCCCCGGCTTGAGTGGCTGTGCGGCCGTCGGGATCCAGTGCAGCCGATCGAGCGATAGCGACTCCCACGCCGCCTCGGCGATCCACAAGTGTCCGACATGAACCGGGTCGAACGAACCGCCAAAGATCCCTAGTCGCATCAGCTAATCCTCCGTTTAAATTTCATTTGCCACAAGCTCGTCGGATCAACAGCGGACCAACCGTGTCAAATCCTTCGGAACAATCCCGGCAAGTTTGTACCGACGATTCAATTGGCGACGGAATCCCTTATGCTGACCAGTGTCCACGCTACAACGTCTGCTTCGAGCGGCCAACCCGACGGCCCCCTAACCATGTCACCCCCCTTCCCTTCTGATCGTCAGCCAGGTGATTTACCAAATCCGCCGTCCAGCCAACCCGCAAACCGGCCATCCGCTTCCTCTCCCCCGACGACTCCGAACCGCCCCGACGATCCAAAATCCCGGACGGCATGTGTCGACGGAAGCTTGACGGCACCTGGATTCGACGATCTGGAAAAAACACCCTACGCAGACCTTCAAAAGATTGACTCCCTTGACGTCGATGCCAAGCCCGACGACGGCACGACCCAAGGAGAACTGTTTGACACCGATCCGCCGCCTTGGGAACTCGAAACGCCCGAGGACACGGCGATCGCCAGTGTTGTTTTTCGCGACGCCCCCTTCGGCCCCTACGATTATCGGATCCCCGAACAATTCCGCGATGTCCTTCAACCCGGAATGCGTGTCCATGTTCCACTCGGGCGCCGGAAACAACCGACAACCGGCTGGTGCATCGAAACCAAGCTCGGCTCCAGTGGCGGGCGCAACCTAAGCGACGTCGCAGATGTCCTCGACGGTGAACCGCTTTGTGATCGGCCTTTGGTTCGGTTGGTGACGTGGATGAGCCACTATTACCAATCCCCGGCGGGCCAAGTCTTTGACGCCCTCATCCCCAGCAGCGTTCGATCGCAAGCAGGCACGCGTCAGCGCACCTACCTATCCCCTGCCCCGATCACCAAAGACAACGCCGCCGTCGAAGCGCTGCCGCCGAAACAGCAGCGTGCACTTCGCCTACTGATTGCCTCGGGACGCCCCATGACCGAGTCACAGTTGATGGTTCATGCCGATTGCACCGCCGCACCGATTCGAGCGTTGCGGAAGAAAGGCATGGTCACCGAAAACAAACAGCGTGAACTGTCGTCCGGTATGACCACGCGTTGGCAAGTCGGTGACGGCGAACAAGTCGAAAAGCACACGCTGACCGACGAACAAACCGCCGCCCTGAGGCAAATCACCGGTGCCGTCGATTCCGCCGAACCGCGCACCCTGCTTCTGCACGGGGTGACCGGTAGCGGTAAGACCGAGGTTTACATCCAAGCGATCGAGCATGTCGTTAAGTTTGGCCGCGCGGCGATCGTGCTCGTTCCCGAGATCAGCCTCACACCGCAGACGCGCGGCCGCTTTGAACGCCGTTTTCAGTCGGTGGCTGTTTTACACAGTCAAATGACTCCTGCCGAACGCCACTACCAATGGCAGCGGATTCGCCGCGGCGAAGTGCAGGTAGTCGTCGGCCCCCGAAGCGCAGTCTTTGCCCCCCTGCCCCGCCTCGGGTTAATCATTCTTGATGAAGAACACGATGGATCATTCAAACAAGACAGCCAACCACGCTACCATGCACGAAAAGTCGCCTACGCGCGCGCCCGGTCCCTGAAGATCCCATTGCTTCTTGGTAGTGCAACGCCGTCACTCGAATCTTGGTACGCAACCGAGACCGGACATGCGGAGTTGATTTCGATGCCCAATCGCGTCGGAAATCGCCCGATGCCGGATGTCCAACTCGTTGACCTTCGGCTCAAAGACGAACGATCCATGGGCGGATCGATCAGCCGCCGCTTGCACCAAGCAGTCAACGAAACACTTCACGAAAAAGGGCAGGTTATCCTGCTGCTCAATCGCCGCGGGTTTGCGACGACCATCCAGTGCCCCGCTTGCGGTCACGTCGTTGCCTGCCCCGAATGCGAGCTCCCGCTCACCCATCACCGCGACGGAAGCAAAGCGGTTTGCCACTACTGCGATTACACCATCGCGACGCCGCCCTGGTGCCCGGAGTGTCGCTTCGACGGGATTCGCTACAGCGGTCTCGGAACGCAAAAACTTGAAGTCGAAGTCAAAGCTCGATTCCCCAAAGCACGCGTCGCACGGATGGACAGCGATACGATGCGTCGCCCCGGTAGCCACCAAAAAGTCCTCGCCGCATTCCGTAGCGGCGAGATCGACCTGCTGCTTGGGACACAAATGATCGCCAAGGGACTGGACTTTCCGAACGTCCTTCTCGTCGGGGTGATCAATGCCGATGCCGCCCTACACTTCCCCGACTTTCGAGCCGGCGAGCGCACCTTTCAGCTCGTCACTCAAGTCGCCGGCCGGACCGGTCGAGGCTCACGCGGCGGTCGCGTCATCGTGCAAACCTTCTCCCCAGAACACATGGCAATCCAGGCCGCCTCTCGACACGATTACATTCAATTCGCCAAAGCCGAAATCGCGAACCGTCGCAAATTTAACTACCCACCGCTCGGTTCGATCGCTCGGATTATCATCCGCGGGAGCATCGAAGATGTCACCGAAGCGACGGCCTGCTTGTTATTGCAACGTCTCGAATCGGCACGCGAACGCCTCGGCGCGGAGGTACGCCTGCTCGGCCCCGCGCCACCCCCGATCGTCAAACTTCGTGGCAAATATCGATTTCACTTGCTGCTTCAATCGATCGACCCGCTTCAGCTTGGCGCGACAATCCGGATGGCGACAAAGTCATTTAAGATTCCCGAAAAAGATGACGTCCAATACGTCGTCGACATCGACCCTCTGGACATGCTTTAGCGGCGAAGGATTCGTGCTCGACAGAAAGCGATCGAACTATTTTGCTTTGCGTTTTTCGCGGCTCACCAAGCGTTTCATTTTCTTCACATCATCCTCGGCGACCACCCAGCCACGACAGTTTTTCGAACCACAACAGCACTTCGGAATCCACCACTGGGCTTCCCATTGATAATCGAACGTCAACTCGGTCCCCGGTTCGATGTTACAACGTGCGACCAAACCATTAGAGACTTCGGTGACCTGCACCATGTCGCAGTTGGGATTGCAAGAATGGTTGATATAGGCACCCGGGATGATCGGTTCCAGGTACCAAGCATCATCCAAGTTCATCGCATACGTTGAACCGTCGTAATCGTCGGCGGCGATCAGTTGCCCCGTGATTTCGATCACCAACTCGCCTGGCAAGAACTGCCGAGACGCGATAACCCCACGCCCTTTGCCCTTGATTTCGGCGACGTACACGTCGCGGTCTTCGTACGCCCGATATCCATAATCTTGATCGACTTGGGCCTGCAGCTTACGTCGCCGTTTCTTTGATAGTTCCATACCTGACAGCTTCTTCCAATCCAAAGGTTGCTTGCTGCAAAACCTACGTCACGTTTTTAATCACGTGATACAAATCCAATCATCTCAAATGATGCACCGCCGGACGCATTTTTTAAAGGGTTTGAAAACGAAATTTTCTTTTGCGAACCATGATCAATAAAGAATCGACGACGACGCGGCTGTTCTACAATCGGTGATCGAACCGTACCGCTGTCGCCTCACCGGCTACTTACCTGCGATCATTGTCACTCGACAGCCTGTTAACGTGAAGTAATGTGTGCGAAGCCGCCACTCTGACGTGATCGACGCGACAAGGCTACAATCAACCCCCGGTAAGGTTGTGAGGTGAGGTTGCAACACGAGCACGCCGAAAGACCGGACGGGGTGAGGCCAAAAAATGCACGACTCAGAATTCGAATTCACGCAATCAGAAACCTTTGGCCGTACGGACATCGGTCGCTGCCGTGCGGTGAACCAAGACCAATTCCTGATTGCCGAACTGAGCAAATCGATGCTGGTTTCGGCATCAAGCTTGGAAGAAATCCCCGCGGGTCGTTTTTATGGGAAAATGCAAGGGCAGGTGCTAATCGTCGCCGACGGCATGGGCGGGCATGCGGCCGGCGAGCAAGCCAGCAGCGTGGCGGCACAACACCTGATTTCAAGACTGATCAACAGCGTCCATTGGTTCTTTCATTCCGACGAAGACAACGAAGAGGATTTCGTCAACTCACTCCGGCAATTACTCCGCGATGCCCATACACGCATCCTCTCTGAGGCTCGACATGACGCCAACAAGGCTGGCATGGGCACCACCCTCACGATGGCTTACATCAACTGGCCGACGATGTATGTCGTCCATGCGGGCGATAGTCGCTGCTACCTGGTTCGGCAAGGGATGGCGAAACAATTGACGACCGATCACACGCTTGCTCGGCAAATGGTCGAAGCCGGCGGAATGAAACCCGAGGACGAAGCGTCAAGCCGCTGGAGCAACGTGCTGTGGAACGTCCTCGGCGGCCACGGCGAGCGCGAACTCCTCGCCGAAGTTCACCGGGTCGACCTGCAAACCGATGACTCGGTGATTCTCTGTAGTGATGGCTTGTACCGCTATCTTGAAAATGAACAATTGGCTCAATTTGCGTCCGCCCAAAATGACGCCTCCCTGCTCTGTCAGCAATTGATCGACTTCGCCAACCAAGCCGGCGGGGAAGACAACATCACTGTGATCGTCGCCCATCCAAAACCCGCACATCATCGTCAACTTACCGACAGCAGCTTGACGATCAACAACGCGTATACGGACACGATTCCTGATCGTCCGACGGATGAGCTGACGAGCGATGACTTGAGTGACGTCGTCAAACGATCTGACGCCTGACCTCGCACGACATGCCAAACTCCCCAATGTGGCTCGGCCCTGCCTGTGGTCTCGCTTCCGCCGTCCTTTACACGCTCACCAACATCGCATTGCGAAAATGTGTTGACGTCGACCCCTACTTGGTCTCTGCCGTCAAAGCAGCTCCCACCGTGGCGGTCCTCGGTCCGCTGCTTTGCTGGAATCGATGGGTGGGTTCGTCCACGGCCGCGACCGAACGCCCATTTGAACAACTCACAGCGCTGCGGTTGGGCCGGTTCATCGGTGCGTCGTTCTTAGCACAGTTTTTCGGCAATGCGGCTTTCCAAAAGGCACTCGGTTACATCGGACTTGCCGCATCTGTCCCGATCACTTTAGGGGTACTGATCGTCGGCGGTGCGATCTTCGGTGCGATCCTGTTGGGCGAAGCTGTTAGCCGACGCAAGATCATTGCGATGATCACTCTCATCGTCGCCGTCGTCGTCCTCTCACTCCCCGAGACGACCGCAAACGAAACAACCGTCTCACGCTCGGCGGCGGAAATTCTCACGGGGTCGCTGTGGGCCGCACTCAGTGGACTCGCTTATTCGCTCTTCGGTGTCACGATGCGGATGACACTCCAGCACGGATTCCGATCCAATGTGCTGATGTTTGTCAGCGGTCTGACCGGCGTCATCACACTCTGGAGCTACTGTGCGGTGATGCTCGGCTGGAATACCATCAGCCGAACGTCGCCGGATCAATGGCTGGCAATGACAGCCGCCGGGTTCCTGAATTTTTCAGCGTTCGTCGCCATCACCGCGTCGCTACGTCTATTGCCGGTGGTCGCGGTCAATCTGATCAATGCATCCCAAGTCGCGATGGCTGCCGTTGCAGGCGTGATTCTCTTTTCAGAACCCATCACTTTCCGGCTGGCCGTCGGGATCGGCTTGACCTTCATCGGATTGATCATCCTTGCCAGACGCACCCGCGCCCCACTGGTGATCACAGACTAGGGCTCCGTCTAGATCCAATGCTTGGTTTAGAAAGATCAGCTGACGGGTGTTAACCCCGGTTATTGCAACGAAACCACGGCGAACGACAATCGACTGACCCTCGTTTAAAATGTTGATGAAACACCGGTCCGTGATTGCTGACAAAACTTCGTTTTCCCAATCGGTATCGGCGTAATGGCCGTGATGTTAAGGACACTGCTCCTGAAATCCATCCAATCTCCGCACCAGTGCAAAATGGAAAATTTGGATCTCAGAAACAGAACTTCACTCCATCGCGGTGGTTAAACTAACGCTACGGCGTGATCTCCCCATGACTCGCTCTGATGCGGTCCGATCGCGCCGGCTCCCCTCCCCTGCCCTTACCTGATTAGGTGCATTGATGAAGAGTACGATTCTTGGTGTCGCGATGGCCTTTGTTTTGACCACTCCTTTGACTGCGGCTGATGAAAAACCCAATCGAAAGAAAGGGCAACGCAACAACGCAGCGGCACAAGTCATGAAACAACTTGAAAAGGCCGAACTAACCGAGGAACAGCAGACCAAGCTTAAAGAACTGGCCAAGAAGACCGGCGCGGAAATGCAAGCCCTCCGCAAGGAAGCTGGTATCACCCCGGAATTGATGAAGAAGCGAGCCGAAGCGCAGAAAGAGCTGAAAGAAAGCGGCAAAAAGCCAGCCGAATTGTTCGCAGAAGTCAACAAGAAAGCCGGACTGAGCGAACAGCAAGCCACTGCGCTGAAGAAAGCTAACGAAATGCGTGCCGATCTGCTCAAGAAAGCGGTCGCCATGCTGAGCGAAGATCAAAAGTCCAAGCTGCCAAAGCAACTCCTGCGCCGAGGCATGGAGAAAAAGGATGGCAAGAACCGCAAAGCAAAGAAGAAAGCTGAATAACGTTTCTTCTCGCACCAAGCCAAACTCCAGACGAGCCGATCACGTTAGCAGGTAACTGTCCTGCGGCGTGATCGGCTTTTTCTATCCCCGAGGTATGAAGTGAGTCGCGACACATGCAGTGTTCGTTCATGCCAGACCGAGCCACTGCCCCCATAGCCACTGACTTTTCTAATCCTGACGCATGCCCCCTACGCTCGACGGCGTTTGCGTTCGACAGCCCTCAGCTTGACCAAAAAGCTTGACAAACGTAATCCAAGCCGACAAAATAGACAAACAATCTATAGTGTTTCGCAGTTGAAACGATTCGGGCCGACGACACCAGCGTACCAATTCAGAAACTGAGGGATGCATCTAGAGATCCGTCAGCACTAATAGTGAATTCCCTTTTCGCGTGACAGCCCGACGTAAGGGTGTTCGACTCGTAGTGACTGGATAGGTCTTCAATGCCCCTGGTTCTCTGGAATGAGTGTTCGACGATTGATTGTCCCTTACCCGTTCCACCTCGATCACACTGCGGCGAACGCTCACCAATACCGTATTGGCCCTTCAACGTAAACGACGATGCACCAAACCAAACTCCGCCTGCTTCCCAGACGTGAATGCTTATCGTTTCTCTTGCTGGGCACCCTCGCATTTGTCCCTGTGATCGGTATCGCTCAGGACCCGGTGGAGTCCGATTCTTCGAGCGCGTTGAAAGACCGATTCACCAAACTCGCTGAGCGTATCACCGTTTCTGCGGCCGGGCCGCCAAAGACGAAACTCACCCGACTTGAACAACCGGTCCTTAGTTGGAGCAATCCCGAACGCAATACGACCGTCGGGGCATTGCACTTGTGGACCCGAACCGGGCGTCCCGAAGCGGCACTCTGCATCTACCCTTCGTTGGAAAAGGTGCATTTAGAATTCCAGTCACTCAGTACTTCCCAGTTGCTGGCAAACGATAGCGATCGGTTGATCTGGCAGCCCAACCAACCCGGCGTCAATTGGAAGGACCTGCCGGACACCGCCCCGCCACTGAAATCGCCCTATCAGCGGCTTCGACAGATGCGATCAATCGGTCGCCGGTTCAGCGCGAAATTGGTCCCGCCGAACCGTCCTTCGATACCACTTCGAGTGCTCGAACGACCGATCTATCGCTACCCGAATCACACCGGTGGTGACGTGATCGACGGCGCGGTGTTTTCCTTCGTTCAGGGAACTGATCCGGAAGTCCTATTGTTGCTTGAAGCATACGAATCCGGCGACGAACATCGCTATCGCTACACGCTCGCACGAATGTCGGTCGTGCCAACCGAAGTGACCATCGACAACACGACAGTCTGGGAAACATCGTGGGCGGTTCAGCGATCCTACACCCCATACTATGTGTACGAAACGAAATAGACGGTTTTCCGGTGCGGCAATCGGTTTTAGGCAGGCTGAGCGCTGCGGCATCGATCACATTTTCTGCTAACGAAGCCCTGCCTCAGCCTCCTCAAGAAGCTCTCGCATGGTCTCATCGGAAGGTTTGTGTTTGAGATACCGATCCGCCCATTCTTTCGCACTCTTGAAGTCTTCCTGTGCAAGATAGGTTCGTACCAAACCAAACCATGCGGCGGTAATTCCCATTCGCACCGCGTTCGGCTCACCATATTTCTTGATCAGTCCGACCGTGGCGTTCAGCAATTGTTCTTCGGCCGCGTCAAGTTTCCGCTGTGCCAACAACGCTTGCCCAACGCCATTCATCGCGCCCTGATGTGCCGGTGCGTCTTTGAGAAGCTTCTTAAATTCTGCGATCGCTTGATCGAATTTCTGCAAGTGCATGTAGGTCCAACCAAGCCCGTTGAGAGCCGGCTCCAATTTAGGATCAAGTTGCAGTGCCTCCTTGAATTTCTCGAGTGCGACGCGGTGATCGAGACGTGACCACGCTTGCCAGCCCTCGCCGGCTAAAAGCACGGCCGATTCAGAGTCCTGCTGAGAAGTCTCTGCCACGGAATCTGATTCGCCTCTTGATTCGCCATCTGCTTGCGACAGCAACTCTTCGATACGAGCGGCGATGATTTTCTCTGCATTCGCCTGACGTCGTTCGAGCTGTGTTTTCACTCGCTTCAGGTTGGCTTCTGCCTGCCGCACTCGAGCTTCGTGCAGCTTCAGTTGGAGATTGAACGATTGCCGAACCAGCGTTTCTATCATTGCGAGATTTGGGTTTCCGCCGCCGGCATCATGCTTGTGATCGACTTCTAAATCGACATCGACGTCAACCAATTCGTTGGCATCGACGCCAAGTTTTTCTAAGTCGCGTTTCGAATTTTGAAGTGCTTCTCTCAATAGCTCGAGGACTTTCGGTGACGGCGTCTGCAGTTCCGCCTTCTTTAGCTCTTCGTTCACGCGACTCAGCATCGCCTTTGCACGATCGATTCGACGAGTTTCCTGTACTGTCTTGGCCTTCTCGGGTGTTGCACTGGAGTTGAATTGTCCTACGTCGCCACGTTGTCCATCGACCACAAAACGTGACGCACTGTTTTCACCTTGAAAGGTTGAGATTTCTAATCCCGTCAGCTCAGTCAACCGTTTACGTAGCTCTCGTCCTTCGGCAGTGTGCCATGCGTACGCCCAAAAATACTCGCGTCGTTGATTCGGAATCGCCGGAAAGTGGGTCAACATTTCGACGGGGACTCCCTCGGGTACTCCGACCACGGAGTGTTCGAAGTAGCCGGGGATGATCACCTGTTTTAGGTCGACACCTTCGGCAAGATCTAGATTCCACTGGGCGCCGAAATACCCGGTCATCACAAGTACAATCGGATGCTCCGTTTTTTCGACTCGAACGAAGATACGATCATCGGTTTGATGATTCTCTGGACTATAGATGCCGACGACGTGCATGCGGCAACCTTCAAGCTCCGTTTTCGGTAGCAGTTCGGCGTTCACGTCGCCTGCCATGATCGCCCACGTCAATGCGATCACGATCGCGAGACGTTTTCCAATTCGATTACTACTCTTGATCATAAATTTCTCCCGTCACTGCAGGTTGAAGATTCAAATCGTCACCATCCGTTTCATTCAGTAGGGCTTCAAGCTCTTGTTCAAGTCCCATCAATTCACGATCGTCGTATTCCCAAGCCAGTTCTGGATCAATCGTGAAAGATTGGTCAGTACCGAAAGCGACTTCATCACTCGAGCGTTCACCAGAGTTAGCAGTGCTTGAGGTGGAATCGCGATTCCGAAACGCAAATTGCGTCGCGACGCTAAGAACGAAGAACAGCAATACAACCGCACCGACATTTCCAAGCGAGCGAACGGATAGACTTTTCAGGCCGGATTTAATGACCGGCCGTTTGGTCGTCGCCGGCTGACGAAGATGCATCAAACATTGCTCAAGAACACCCACCAACTGATCCACAGAATCGAATCGGTCATCGCGAGATTTAGAGAGCAAACGATCAACAAGATCGACGTACCAACGTGGTAGCTCGGGGCGTTTTTCCAGGAGTGAACGATGTGGTTGCTCGACGATTTTTTTCAACACGCCATAGGGTGATTCACTTCGAAATGGAGGCGCCCCGCACGCCATCGCATACATCACCGCACCAAGGCTGAAGAGATCGGTTTTGTGGTCAACCGGCAAGCTCTTCGCCTGTTCGGGCGACATGTATTGAGGCGTTCCTGCTAACACCCCGCTACGCGTCAGGCTTGCGTCATCAACGGTCCGTGCTAATCCAAAATCGGTGATCAACACACGTGAAACACTGGAAAGTAGCAGAATATTCGAAGGTTTGATGTCACGATGGATGACGCCTTGATCATGTGCCGCTGCAAGTCCGCGTGCAACCTGGACCGAAATTTCGAGCATCTCTTCAAGAGGCAACGGTGCGGAACGATCGATCCGATGCTGTAATGATTCCCCTTTGACAAACGGCATCACGAGAAATGGGATCCCCTTCCACTGATCGACACCGAAGATCCCGACGACGTTTTCGTGGACAACCGCAGCAGCCGAACGAGCCTCGCGAGCGAACCGTCGACGCGAAGCGGAATAGTGGCTGTAGCTGGGATCAAGAATCTTAATCGCGACCAAGCGATCAAGTGAAACGTCGCGGGCTTTCATCACGATCCCCATGCCGCCACGACCGATGATCCCGGTCACTTCGTATCCGGCGAACCGCCCCATCATTGCCGGATCATCGGTCGGATCAAGCATCCCCAGGGTATCGTGACCTTCCCCCGAAGCATGATCGATTTCCCACGACGAATCGTCGCCGGCGACCGCTGAAATATTCCCTCTCGTAGTCGTGACTCGATCGCCATGGTCGGTGCTCAAGAACGCTTGGGCATGATCCCAAAATGCCGATCTCGCCGATCTCTCATCAAGCCGATCCCGACAACGCGTACATTGCTCTAAGTGCTGTTCGAAGGCGACGACCTCTCGATCCGACATCACATCGGCCAGAAATGCGTCGATCAGGTCATCGCCACAGACTACCTGCTTACTCATCGGAGAATTCCTCTTCAACGAGGTCAAGCTCTTGAACTTTTTCGCGAAGCTTC
The DNA here is from genome assembly GCF_008312935.1 of Roseiconus lacunae. Taxonomy (NCBI): domain Bacteria; kingdom Pseudomonadati; phylum Planctomycetota; class Planctomycetia; order Pirellulales; family Pirellulaceae; genus Roseiconus; species Roseiconus lacunae. The sequence continues at coordinate 439,420 of NZ_VSZO01000012.1, forward strand.
CGGATGACGCGACTTCGTGACGTGTAGACGCTTCCCACACTACATCCGATTCGCTTGGCAACATCATTGGCCGAGCACTGTTCAACCGCAGTCAAATAAAACGCTTCCCACATCGCCGGTCGTACTTCGCTGCGAATGGCGTTTGCGGCGACCTGGAAAACCTCTCGGCGATACTGCCACTGCAGCACTTCGGTTTGCCCACCTTGTTCCGGCTGGACGGCCAACCAATCCATTGCCTCCGAACCGCCGATCGGTTGATCGTTTGCTTTTCGTGTGATGGCATTGATGATCGCATTTCTCGCAATTGTCTTCAGCCACGTCCGAAACTGGGCCCGACCGCGACAATGTTCGAAGCGTTCGATGGCATTGGAAACCGCCCAGAGAACCTGCTGTGCCAGGTCATCCGCGTCAGCTGACTGCAATCCCTGAGCCCGAGCCATTTGCAGAACTACCGGTCGGTACAGCCGCGAAAACTCCGTCCAAGCGTCACCGTCATTTCGGTCATGCAACCGCAGTAGCAAGCTCGCTCGAGTTTCCGGGGCTGACATCTAAATGTTTTCGACAAAACAAACCAAGTTTCCGCCCACGTTCGCTCGCGGTGACACGGACCTACACACGTCGCGGCGATGGATCTGTCATCTTTCTTTTCGAAAAAGGCAAAAATCGTTTCGAGGTGCGTACGTTCAGCGAATCTCCGACATCCACTGACGCCCAAACGCTATAGTAGCACGCCTAGCGTTTCTATCGACAAAAGGTTTCTTCGACACCTCCGAGGCGATCAGAATGTCAACCGTGAGATGGCTCACCGATTCGTCATCAGGATCCTCTTCGGGAACGTTCGCACTCGGCCTCCCCCCTGCGGTCCAGCCACCGCCAGTCGAGCCCACGTTCCTTCAATCGTGTCAACAAGACTCGATCCGCTCAGCCGTCGAGACATTGGACGTCGACGATGCTTCGTCGCCCCCATCAATCAAGCGATCGCTATCTTCCTGGCTGACATCGACGGTCCTGCATGCAATGTTGCTGCTACTGCTGATTTGGATACTCGCGCCACTGCATCGCTTGGATTCCCAAAATTCGGTCATTCATGTCAGCTTCGCTAATCCGTCGACCGCAGATTTTGGCGACATGAAAAGTATCTCGGTCGAACTTCCGTCTGCCCCTCAACGAACGACCGATCAAGTCATCGAAGAACAACGCGAGTCGACCGAGCAATTGCTGAAACAATTCACGTCTGCCAGCAATCTGGATTTCAGACCGAGCAACGCCGACTCCACCAGTACATCGACCAATCGTGAAACCGACGCGGCGAAGGGCAAAAGCCGATTCTTTGGGATTGATGCAAGCGGTGATTCGTTCGTCTACGTCGTCGACCGCTCCTCCAGCATGACCGGACGACGTTTCTATCGTGCGGTCGAGGAACTGATCGCTTCTATTGAATCACTGCAACCCAATCAGTCATTCCATGTCATCTTGTTCGCCCAAGGTCGACTATCGATGTTTAACCAGAGTTTAGTTTCCGCTCAACTGATGCCGGCGACAGAGAGCAACAAGCAAGAGTTTATCCGATGGCTTCGGCGTGTCGGCACCGCTGGCGGGACGATCCCGGATTCATCGATCGAATTAGCGATCAAGCTTCAACCGAGCGCAATCTTCCTTCTTTCCGATGGTGAATTTACCGGCCCGGGATATTCTCGGAGAACTCCTCACGGCGGAGCCCGGCAAACACTACGACTCGTCGAACAATCGGGACGCCAGATTCCGATTCATACCATCGCGTTCGAGGATCCCAAAAGTTGCCGGAACCTCCAACAGATCGCCGAAATAACTGCGGGAAGCTATCGGTTCATCGAACGACCGGGAGACATGCAAAAACAGATGCTTCGGCAAGTCGATCGCCTACTCGTCGACACCCCATCAAGAGATCGCGGTTTCGATTTACAACGCCTCAGCCTGGAATTCGCGAGTCAATCAACCGACGAAGGGCGCAAGCTGTTTGTCGAAAGGATCTGTGCGGATATCGAGCATTCTCTGCCAGCATCAGACGAAACTCAGGCAGCGATCAAACAACCATTTGAAATCGAGCAAACGCTGCTCTATCTCGAATGTTTGGTACGCAATGATTCCAAGCGAGTCCACTCGAAACCGATGCAGGTGCGATTGATCGATGAGCTTGTTTCAGGGCTTAATCAAGGCGATGACATCAAGCTTCTTGAGCGCATTTGCCAGCACGCTGCGCGGTGGCCAGCGAGCCCAGCCTCGCGTTACGCCATCGAAGCACTAACTGATTCATTTCGGCGGATCGAATCGTTGAAATGTGCCTCCAAATGCCTTCTCGATATCCGTCGTAATCATGGAGATACCAAAGCCATGGATGCGATTCAAAATCGGTTCGATAGTTTGTTAGCCGGCGCGACCAGTAGAGCCGATGATTTGCTAAGAGAAGGCAATCCGCTGAAAGCCCTTGAAGAACTAATTCAGGTCCGTCAGGGTGACGATATCGGCGCGGCGGGAGTCATGATCGACCAACGAATCGCCCAACTCACACTCGACCAACTTTGTATCGCCAAACAAGCCCAAATCGCTAACAATCGTGCACTCCGTGATTCAATCACATCAACGCTTGATTCGCTTTTCCTATCGTCACCGATGATCCTTCGCCAAACGGAGACGAAGCTGCTACAGCGTGAAATCAATGCCAGGCGGATCATGCGTCAAGCAAAAGAGATTCTGTACCGTCGTCCCAAAGACGCCGAGAAAGATATTCGAACGATCATCGACGAGTACCCAGAAACGATCACGGCCGCACATGCGCGCCAAATGCTTGGCGTTCGCGCACCTGCGCTGCCGGTTCGTCCTTCCGATCAAGCACAGGGCAAATCGCAAAACCCGCCCAACGAATCCGCCGAAGCCCAACCGACCGACGAAACGGCACCGATCAGCATGGAAGAGCTCTCACGCCTGATGGATGACAGCTAATGTCGCATTTGCACCAAAAAGTCCGAGTCTGATTCATCAGCCGTTTGGCGTTAGCCACGGTTCTTCTCGGCCTTGGCATTTCCCGATTTGCGTTAGCGATGTTTCCAAGGCAATACGTCGATGAATCAATCACATCTGCGATAGGGCTCAAGCGAAGACGAAAAACAATGCATCGCTCAAGTTCTTAGCTTCCGAGTGTTTCCAAGAAGGGGCGTACGTGTGACTCATAGGTGAACCCTGCGGTCTCGCCGACGTCGATGAAGCGTTTGACAAGGTTTCCTTCTTCATCGAAGACCAGGACCGCCGGGATCGAAGGCAAGTCGACGGTGCTAAAGACTTCGTCGCTCGGGGTTTCGCACAAGAAATTTGGGAATTCAGCCTTCTTCGACGCCAAGAACTCCGTGACCATCTCTGTATACGTTTCCGGCGGACGTGTTTTCCGCCCGTCGTAGTCGACCGAGACGGCGAAACAGGCGATTTGATCACCCTGTTCACGATGTAACTTCACCAGTTCAGGGAACTCTTTGATGCACGGCGCGCAACTGGTCGACCAAAGATCGACCACGGTGACTTTTCCTGTCGACTTTGCTTTTGCTTCCACCTCTTTCCAACTCGCAAGCCGCAGATCGACTGCCGGCGACTCTTGCTTTGCCGCGTCATTTAAGTCGGGCATTTCCAACCCGCCTTTCCCCGAATCAACCTCCGTCGATTCACCACTATTTTCAGGCAGCGGGGTGTCGGGTAATTGCATCCCCGACGTCGTCGCTGGATCGCTTGTCGTCGAAGCTGCCGCGGATGTACCAGCGGACGCAGAGTCAGGCTCCGGTTGAGCAGCCTCTGCGGCCGATGCCGACGGTACTGTTTCAGACGACGAGGACGGTGAAGTTGTCGGCTCCGTCGTTGCCGGCTCTGGCGATCCCCCGCAACCGATGGCAACCAGCATCAGCAACGGGAAGCCTCGGTTGAGCATCCTCAAAGAAATCCGGTTTTTCAAAGCAGGTGATTTGGACATTGGAAAACTCGGCTCCATCGATGTAAGTAGAAGGCAAACCAGAATGAGACCTGACAAAATCATCAGGACGATCCGCAGAGTATTCTGATCATCGCCCGCGTTATTAGATACACTGGACGTCTCTCGTCAGAACCCCAGATTGTCCAAGAACCGATCGATGACCGCAACAGATGGAGACATGTCGACGACCCAATTGGTGGTCGCGTCCAAACAGGGCGATAATTCGGCGTTCGGTCGACTGCTAGAACAGTACCGGGGATACCTATTGATGTTAGCGCATCGGCACCTCTCCGATCAACTGCGTCGCCGCGTCGATCCGGTGGATATCGTTCAGGTCACATTTCTAGAAGCGCAACGGGACCTCAACAGTTTCCGCGGCGAAACACCCGCAGAATTTGCGGGATGGCTTCGCGGGATGCTGAAAAACAATGTCGCCACTGCGGTAACACGGCATGTAATGACCCAAAAACGATCGGTCAAGCGAGAGATCGCCGCTGATGGTCCGGCCGGTAACGACTCCGCCGGTGCCCCGTGGATCACGCAACTTCCCGGAAGTACGACCAGCCCATCGGGTGTGGTCATCAAAGCCGAAACTGCATTGGCCCTTGTCGAAGCGCTTCACCAACTACCGGAAACGCAAGCCGAAGCGATTCGATTACGCTACATGGAAGGTCTTTCGTTGGCACAAATTGTCGAGCGGATGGGTAAATCTGATACCGCAGTGGCCGGATTGCTTAAACGTGGCCTACAAAAGCTGCGAACGATTATCGATCCGAAGAACAACCCTTACATGTAGCGCATCAGTGGCAACATAGCCGGGCAACCACCGCGGGCCGATGCGCCCTCACCGGCCGGTATTCGTGCCTGAAAAAATTAACCAGTTCTGATTGCACTCCCCGCTAGAACGCTATCTATGCCCTCCCCTCAGGAAGCTGACGACCCTATCGACGAAGCGTTTGCGGCGTACCTGAAGTCCGTCGACGAGGGCTCGATCGGATCACGAGAAGAATTTCTCGCCCAGTTTCCCGAGATGGCGACTGAGCTAAAGGATCTGATGGACGCCGCCGACGCGATCGATCGCTTTGCGGTCCGCTCGGAGCCCCCTCTTTCGTCGATCTCTCCGTCTCAAGCGGGTGCCGAAACCGTCGACTTCGTCACCAGCGATCCGAATCAATCGGGCGATGATCCCGCCGAAACGTTACCCGAAGCGAATCGCGCTAAAGGCGACCCGGGGCCGACGCTACCGTATGACTTGGGCGATTACCAACTTCAAAAAGTTGTCGGCCGCGGTGGCATGGGAGTCGTGTATCAGGCCCAGCAGAAAGTTCTTAATCGCACCGTCGCGGTCAAGATGATTCGTGGCGGAATGCTGGCCTGTGAAAACGATGTACGGCGGTTTTACACGGAAGCCCAAGCCGCCGCCGGGCTTCACCATCCTGGAATCGTTCCGGTCTACCAATTCGGTCATCGTGCGGGACATCATTTTTTTTCGATGGCGTTGATCGACGGGACCGATTTGCAAAAACGGCTCAACGAGGAAGACGAGCTACCGATCGACGACGCAGCCCGCTATGTCCGCGATGTCGCTCGGGCGATCGAACACGCCCACCAAAATGACGTCTTACACCGCGACCTTAAGCCTGCGAACATTTTGGTCGATCAAAAAGACCGCATTCATATCACCGATTTTGGCTTAGCGAAAAACCTCGGTGCCGATAGCTCGGTGACCGGAAGTGGCGCCGCCGTCGGAACCCCCAACTACATGGCTCCCGAACAGGCCGGGGGACACAGCGATCGGGCGACCCGCCAAACCGACATTTACTCACTCGGAGCGATTCTATTCGCATGCATCACCGGTCGACCGCCGCTACTCGGTGATTCGATCGTCGACACACTGATGCAAGTCGTCCACGAACCGCCGCCTCTGATGCGTCAATTCCGTAGCGGTGTGCCTCACGATTTGGAAACGATCGTGGCGAAGTGCTTGGAAAAACATCCGAAAAAACGCTACCACTCGGCCGGCGCCCTCGCCGAAGATCTTGATGCGTTTCTCGAAGGACGCCCTATCCTTGCGCGTCCGCGTGGCCGGTTGCTGCAGCTTTGGCACTGGTTCAGCGGCGTCCCGCTGGTCGGCGCATTGCTTGGCCGCAAAGTGGTACGGTCATCGCCAAGTCACCGGCGTGCCCAAGCGGCGATGCTGCTGATGATCGCCGCCAGCCCGTTCTTTTTTGTCGGTATCGCGATGCTGTACAGTCATCACATTCAATCGATGCCAGACCACGTCACCATCGCTGGCGGGATCGAGAATGGGACTTACAACAAGATCTCGTCACTGATCGCATCGCGGCTACGTGAAATCGATGGTGTCAGCGTCGACGTTGTTGCGACCGGAGGTTCAGTCGATAACCGACAACGGTTGCTCGATCAAGATGTTCATGTTGCCCCGATGCAAGCATCGGCGATCAACGACAATCGGCTTTGCGTCATCGCACCGCTATTTTACGAAATGGCGCACCTTCTGGTCCGTGGTGATGGTTTTGATTCCGGCTCGTTTCAGATCGAGCCGGAACAATTGATCGGACGCAGTATTGCCGTTGGGCCTCCTCAAAGTGGGTCACAAGGGACAGCCAAAATGATTCTCGATTCCCTGAAAATCGCAGCCGATGTGTCCCCACGAGTTACGACCGATTGGGCGAAACTCCACAGTCCCAATGCGCCGCCAATTGCGTTGGTTTGTGTCGGTGCCGGAAGTGACTTGATTGTTAAACTACTTGCCAGCGGTTGGCAGCTCAAATCGATCCCGCAAAGCATCATGATCTCGATCCATCATCCGACGCTTCGCCCAATGACGATCGATGCGTCTGACTATCCTGAATCGTCGATCCCCAAAGTAGGCCTGCCAACGGTTGGCACCACTGCGTTCCTTGCCGCTCGTCGTGATACGCCATCGGAACTGGTCCAAGCGACCCTTGAGCTTCTATATCGCGAACCGACGATCATCGAAAATTTGATTCCACGTGATCGTACCGCCGAATGGCAAGGCTTGGATTTCCATCCGACCGCACGGCAATACTTCGCCACCATCGAAGTCGGTGTTCAGTAGGCGCGAAAATCGTCGCAATCGTTTCCACCGTTACGAAACGCTTAAAGTCGGCTCGCTCGGTGTGTCTGATTCCCCGGGGCGGCTTCACGTCGATCGCTAAGACCTAGGGTTTTCTGACTCACCCGCTTCGCGCTTGAATTGGTGCAACTTGGATTGGCTAATTTAGAGATGCCAATCCCGCGCAACGTCCTTGGCTAAAGCAAATAGCGATGCGGTGTCTGATCGACCGCCCGCGTCTTCGTTTGCAACAATGCCTCGGCAACACAATCCACCTTCCGAGCTAAGTCCGCTCGATCCTCCCTCCCCGATTTCCGCCGATGCGAGCAATAAAGAACGCCCGCACTCGCAATCGTTGCGCAGCAAAATCGTGCTCGCGCTTGCCCTCATGCTCGGCGTCGTCGTCGGAATCGAAGAGTTCGTTCGACAATACGTGATCGCGAATGAGTTCGCGGCGCTCGAACGCGTCACGGCACTTAAAGAAACCAATCGTGTTCTCTCGGCGATCAACACCGAAATCGACTTCTTGGCCGACACTGCGGTGCGCGATGTCACGTTTCTCGCCTATGCCGAAAATCCGAACGAGAACGCTGTTCGCTACGAGACACTCAATCAATCCGATGAAACGGAGCGCCGTACCGCTCGAGTTCACTGGCGTGCCCGCGTTGATGGAAAAGGAAACTGGCACTGGTTGACGCCCCCAAGTCTTCCGGCAGAAGTCGTCGACCAAATCGGCGCCCGTCTACAAAACCACAACTGGACGAAAAACCCAGCGGCAACGGGAATTACCACCGACCAACAGGTCAACCTCATGCTTTTTGCCGGGGTCCGCTTGCCTGACAATGCCGTAAACGTTCAACCGATCGTCGCTGGTGACGATGATGACGAGTTCGATCGCCACGGCTACTACGTCATCGGCCGAGCGCTCGACCAGACGCTCGTTGCTGACTTGCAGCGTCGTACGAGCGTTCCCTTTACGATCAGTCGACTACATACGGAAACCGCTCATGACGGAAAACTACAAATCCGCGCGGTCAACCAGTCGATGCTCGCGGTGCACTCACCACTGCTAAACCCGGAAGGCGAGACGCTGGCCGAATTACTTGTCAGCCTCCCTCGCGACGTCATGATGCGAAGCAAACGGACCACCGCCATCGCCCGCTACCTATCGCTCTGTGGTGTCTGTGGGTCACTGCTGATTCTATTTTTATTGTTACAACGATTGGTGATCGGAAGGCTGGAATCGATTCGTCAGCACACCGAGCAAATCGCACAATCGGGATTAATCGTCAACGATTCCGATGACTCCCCGCTCGAAGTCGCGGGCAATGACGAAATCAGCCAACTCGCCGATTCGTTCAGTCGCATGCGAGAGCGGCTCGGCGATGCCCAAAGCCAACTGACCGATGCGTCCCACGCCGCAGGGATGAGTCTTGTCGCCAACACAGTGATCCACAATGTCGGAAACGTACTGACCAACGTCAACAGTTTAATGGAAACGGCAACTCAGCGAGTCAACGCGTTGCGTGTCGAACCGCTCGAAAAACTAGCACAACGACTCGGCGACGATGACCTTGATGAAGCCTTCCGGCAAGCAACCCCGAACTACCTTCACCGGTTGAGTGAAACGCTCGAAGACGACAAAAGGGATTTGACCGACTTGCTCTACACTCTCAACGACAACATTCAGCACATCCACCAAGTCATTCGTGATCAACGCAAACACACCAGCCAGTCGCTGCAATGGTCAAGACTTTCGCTGCCGAAACTGATCCGCGAATCGATCAATTGTGCCGAAGCCAAACTAAGAGAAGATCAAGTCAGGGTTGAATTTGAGTACGACTCGAATCTTCCTATTTGGACGGACCGATCGCTACTGCTTCAAGTATTGATCAATGTGATCACGAACGCCGGTAGTGCATGTCATGAGTTCACGCAATCAGATCAAACACCGACTCTGAAGGTTGACATCATCAAGACTAAATCGGCTGCCCGGGTGCGTTTTCGTGACAACGGATGTGGTATGGACAAGGCAACCTTGTCACGAGTATTCGCAGCACACTTCACGACACGGTCATCGGGATCCGGACTCGGGTTACATTTCTGCGCGAACGCGATGAAACGCCTCGGCGGTGCGATTCATGCCGAAAGCCTTGGTCGTCATCAGGGTTCGACCTTCATCATCGAAATCCCGCTCACCCGCCCCGGCCTGCATGGGTCCGGCGAAACTGAGGCCGTGGCGTCTGAGTCTTCCACCGCGATCAATCTTACCCCAGACGATACGGTTGACTTAACTCCGGTCACCGAAACCGATGATCGAGAGGAATTCACGTCATGACTGAATTTCAAAACGAACGTCGCGTCTTGATCGTCGACGACCAACCAGAAATCCACGAGACGTTTCAGCGAATCTTTCGTCGCGAGCGAAAGCAACATGTTGAGTTGGACGATTTTGAAGCTCGATTCCTTGATTCCTCACAAGTCAGCGGTGCTCCAAAACCGCCACACGCAGTTTATGCGGACTTGCCCATTTTCAATCTGACCCACGTTTCCAGCGGCGAAGAGGGAATTCACGAAGTCCAAAAATCGATCGATCGCAATTCGCGTTTCGCGGTCGCGTTTGTTGACATGCGAATGCCGAAGGGACTTGACGGCTTAGAGACGATTAAGCGTCTCTGGAAAATTGACCCTGAGATCCAAGTCGTTATCTGTACCGCCTATAGCGACCACACGTGGGAAGACATCATCAACAGTCTTGGCCTAAATGACCGCTTATTGCTACTGCGTAAGCCCTTCGCGCATGACGAAGCCCGACAACTTGCGATGGCACTCAGCGAGAAATATCGCTTAGCAATTCGCCAAAAAGAGAAAATGACGATACTCAAGAATGAAGTTAATCGTCGTCGTAAAGCTGAACTAGAACTCCGTGACATCGCCCATCGTGATTCACTGACGGACCTTCCCAATCGTCCGTACCTGATCGAAAAACTCGAGTCGGTCTTAGCGAACCAAGGGCCAAAGCGAAAAACGTTTGATGCGATCCTTTTTTTAGATCTCGACAACTTTAAAATCATCAACGACTCCTTGGGGCACGATGCCGGAGACGACTTGCTAAACCAAGTTGCGGTCCGCTTACAAGAATGTGTCCGCGAGCGCGATGCTTCCGCCCGTCATACCGATACGGGAAAGCCTTTGTCACCGTCATACGACAAAACCGTCCGACTCGGTGGCGACGAGTTTGTGGTGCTTCTCGAACAGATGCTCCATAGAGACGATGCGTTGCGTGTCGCCAGGCGTATCGTCAAACGCATCGGAGAACCCTTCGAAATCGGCGATCGGTTGGTCACCGTCGGCACGAGTGTCGGCGTCGCCTTTCTGGATGACACGCTCGACGATGCACACGATGCTTTGCGAAATGCCGACACGGCGATGTATCAAGCCAAGAATACCGGAAAGGGGCAGATCGCAGTCTTCGATCAAACGATGCACGAAGCGATCGTCGCCCGCCATGAATTAGAAGCACAACTGCGCGTCGCTCTGCGTGACGAACGATTCGAACTGCGCTATCAACCGATCATAAGCCTGCGTGACGGGAGTATCCAAGGCGTCGAGGTCCTTTCGAGATGGTGCGGCGAAGATGGCGCTTATGTCCCTCCGAGTAAATTCATTCCGATCGCCGAGGAAATCGGCCTGGTCAGCGAATTTGGCGAATGGGTCCTGGAACGTTCGATGCGAGAGTTTGGGAAACTGATCCAATCGTTCCCCGACCTTCAACGCCCCGATGTCTACCTCGGCGTCAACGTATCCCGGTGCCAATTGGCCGATCCGTTCTTCGTCGATCGACTCAATGCGATCATCGATCGAACCAAGTTTTCTTCCGCACTTAAATTGGAAATGTCCGAAAACAGCGACGCACGTCATAGCGAGCGATCGCGTCAAACGATGCATGAACTGGATGAATTCGGCATCGGAATCCATATTGATGACTTTGGAAAAGGCAGTTCCTCACTGCGTTGTTTTCACGAATACCCTGTCGAAACGGTCAAGATCGACCGAACATTCACCGCTTCGATCGTGGTCGACCAAGGGCATGCGATCATCGCCGAAGCGATCATGAAACTGGCTCATCACCTCTCGGCTCGCATCGTGTGTCAGGGCGTTGAATCACCGCTGCAACTTGATTTATTGCAGCGATGGGGATGCGACAGTGCCCAGGGTTATCTGTTCGCACCGCCGATGACGATCGACGGCCTCCGAAGCCTAATGCTCGATCCGATGACAAGCCGTGGTGTTCAGATCATTCGTTCTAAGCCGATGGCACCGATTCAGTTTCCTTCGGCGCCGGGCAATCCGTTGTTCACCAACGACTAGGACGATCATTCATGGTCATGCCCTTGGTGACCATGTTCGTGTTCATGATGTCCGTGGTCATGCGTGATCGATCCGTTAAACGACTGTTCTCCAATTCGAACAATCACTCCCCCCTCGGCTCCCCGATCCATCCAATCGACCAGTTCCGGGTCATCGGAAATGAATGTCGTCGCTGATGCGTCTTCCGCTTCTGCATCAGTCTTTCCTTGGTTGGACGCGGCGAGTTGGAAAGATCGCACCTGATCGTCAAGTTTTAGATTCACTTGCAACGTCGGCGCGCTGATCGCAACCGGATTTATCGCGGTCCCATCGAGTACGTGCATGATAATGGTGTCATCATCATGTAGTAATTCAAGATGGTACGACTCCTTGCCCAACTCGATCAATTCTCCACCATTCGGTCCATGCTCGGGATGATCCGCGTGCCCGGACTCAGATTCGCCATGTGATGTCACAGTGTGATTTTCACTCGAACACCCGACCAGACAAACCAGAGCCACCATCGTAACCAAGCTTATTTCTCTCAACATTTCGCTTTCTCCTGGGTAAATTCACCATCGTTTTCCGGCACCAATCCGGAGTCTCGATGGATGCTTCAACTGTTATGAATCGCTAAAACTCATCGCCTAAAATGGGCGATCTAAGAGTGCTTCGTTTTCATTTCCGCTTCCCAAATCTCGTCGTCCGAGTTGGCAATGATCTGTTTGCCTGATTCGATGCCGATGCTCCAAAACAATGCCGGTCGTACAAAGAACTCGGCCAGTGTGCTGCTCACCAAACCGCCGACGATTACCGTTGCAATCGGATACAAGATTTCCTTTCCCGGTTGCCCCGCGGCGAGCGCCAGCGGTAAAAGACCGATCCCACTGGTCAGTGCCGTCATCAACACCGGCGCCATTCTTTCTTGGCCTGCCCTCGCGACCATTGCTCGCGACCACGTTTCGCCTTCGTAACGAACCAAGTGGACATAATGGTTGAGCAAAAGGATTCCATTTCGACTGGCGATACCACAAAGCGAAATAAATCCAACGATCGCCGCGACAGTCAAATGTTGATCAGTGATCACGAGCGCGGCGACGGCGCCGACAAAAGCAGTCGGAAGTGCGACGAGGACTTGGGCGGCAAAATTGACATTCCCAAACAAGGTGTAGAGGACCAAGAACATCCCGATGAGCGCAACCGCCGAAAGCAGAGCCAAACGACGCGACGCTGACTGTTGGCTTTCAAATTGCCCGCCATACTCCACGAAATAACCGGCCGGAAGTTCCACGGCACCCAACCGTTGTTTGATGTCAGTGACGGCATCCACGACACCTCGATTTGCGACGTTTGCTTGGAGCACAATTCGCCGTCGGACCTGCTCCCGTTTGATCATATTGGGACCTCCGCTTTCATAGATTTTGGCGACCGACTCCAGTGGTACACGGCCTCCATCAGGTAACGGCACAACCAACCGACGCAATCTTGAGAGATCTTCGCGATACGATTCCTCCATACGAACCAACAGGTCGAAACTTCGCTGGCCCAACAGGACTTGGCTCACAATGGTTCCATTCATTGCCGTCTCGACCATCTCCATCACTTGAGCCGGACGTAATCCAGTCTGCTTAAGCGCCGAGCGATCGAGCTCGATTCGCAACTGCGGAATGTTTGTCTGTTGCTCCACCATCACATCGGTCAGCCCAGGTACATCGGCGATCGCCGCTTTCATTTCCTCTGCTTTCTTGCGAAGCAGATCGAGATCATCGCCGTAGAGCTTGATTCCGATTTGAGCTTTCACCCCGGAGATCATGTGACTGATCAAGTGGGCCAAAGGCTGTTCTGTACTCGAGACCACTCCGGGGATCTCTTCCATCGTGTCGCGAATCGCACGGATGGTCTGCTCACGATCGGCATGTGTTTCGATCTCCAAAAACATTTCGGTGACATTCACACCCTCGGCGTGTTCATCCAGTTCGGCTCGACCGGTTCGTCTTGCAACCGACTTGACCGCCGGGATCTTAATCAGTTCCTCTTGAACCGTCAGACCGATTTGATTGCTTGTCGCAAGCGATGATCCCGGCGGAAGCAATGCGTTCACCTGCACGCTGCCTTCGTTGAACGGTGGCAAGAAATCGTTTTCAAAACGAAACAGCATCATCGCGGCGACTCCAACCGCGATCATGGATATCCCCAACACCAACCCAGAAAAACGTGTGCTGAAATTGATCGTCGAACGTGCGATACCGTGTAGGCCTTCCAGCAGTTTCCCTTCCTCTGCGTGCTCCCCACCTAGCCGGCGTTCAACGATAAGAACCCCAATCCAGATCGGAATTGTCAGCATGACGGACCACCACAACGGGCTTCCTGGGAGCGACACATCCGAGCCGACAAATTCGAGTGTCCTCGGCAAAATCCAATGACAAACAAGCACACCGATTACAAACGCGAAGCCCGGAAGCAGGACCCTCCAAACTCGGTCGCCGACCAATAAAAGCGACGCGAGCACTGGCGTCACGGTGAGGGAAACGACCAAAGATGCCAGGAGAGAGACGACGTACCCCAACGCAAGTGGCACAAACAGTTTCCCCTCCATCCCTTCGAGTGCGAACAACGGCAAAAACACCAGTACAACAATCGCCGTCCCGTACACGACGCTACTTCGTACTTCGATGCTTGCCTGATAAACGACTCGGATCGAAGAAATCGCTCTCGAGGACACCGACATCGCTTGCGTCGACGCTTTGTTTCGCCATTCCTTCAATCGGCGAAAAATGTTCTCGACATCGACAATTGCGTCGTCAACTAACTCGCCGATCGCGACTGCCAATCCTCCTAGCGTCATCGTATTGATCGACAGCCCCATTGCGGTAAATACCAACGCGGTGGTGACAATCGACAAAGGGATGGCGGTCAGTGTGATGAAGGTCGTACGAAAGTTCAGCAAGAACAGGAACAAGATCACAAACACCAGCACTCCTCCGTCGGCGAGCGCCTCGACCACGTTTTCGATTGCCCGATCGATAAAAGACCGCTGCGAGTACACGTTTTCAATTCTCAGGTCGGAAGGCAGCGTCAATGCCAACTCTTTTAGGGCGGCTTCGATCGCGTCGTCTACCGCTCGCGTATCGGCTCCCGGTTGTTTGTTGATTGTCAACATCACCGCAGGTCCTCCATCTACGCCGCCATCAGGATTTTTTAGTAACGCTGATGAATCGCCCCGCTTGACTTGGCTTCCTTCGACCACGCTGGCAATGTCGGCCAACGTAACGGGCCGATTGTCACGTGTTTCGACGACGATCTCGCGCAGATCATCAAGACCGTTGATCCTGCCTAACCCACGAACGAGCAACTCGTTGCTACCTTGTTGATCGAGGTAACCTCCGGTCGCATTCAGATTGGACTCGCTCACCGCCCTGTGAACCTCTTCGACGGTCAAATCGAACTCACGCAATCGATTAGGATTTAGCAGCACTTGATACTGCAGACGACCGCCGCCCATCGTAAAGACCTGAGAGACCCCCGGAATGGTCAGCAGGCGTTGACGGACAACCCAGTCGGCAAGCGTGCGAACTTCCATAGGCTCCGTCTTTTCACCTTCGCTCCACATGGCATACATCAAGATCTGTCCCATGATGGAAGAAATCGGAGCCAACGTCGGTTTGATTCCTTCCGGCAAGCTTTCCTGAGCAAGTTGCAAACGCTCATTAACGATTTGTCGATCGTTGTAAATGTCAGTTCCCCAGGCGAACTCGACATAGATCACCGATAGCCCTATTCCACTGCTGCTGCGAACAGCCTGGACGCCACTTGCTCCGTTGAACGCTGTTTCAAGTGGGAACGTAATAAGCGCTTCGACTTCCTCCGGTGCCATGCCCGGTGCTTCTGTCATCACGACCACACGTGGCCGATTCAAATTAGGAAAAACATCGATAGGCATCCGAAGTGCCTGCCAAGTTCCGACCAACACCAGCAGGATGGCGACCGCCAACACGACGATACGATTGCGAAGTGAAAAACGAATGATAGAGTCAAGCATGATGCCGTTTTTCTCTCAAGGAAACGATTACCTTCGAAGAACACCGCTGAAGCGCAGAACTTTCCTGCACGCTTCAAAACTCGGCGGAAATAGAACTAAGTCAGACGGCTAGCAATGAACCCGTTGTTACAGGATGCAGTTTCGCCGTGACTTCTCGTCAATGGTTGTGGCCGGCATGCGGATCGATGGCTCCGACGGTCTTGTTCTTGATCGCCATTTGCAACTGATGAGCCCCTCGGGTCGCGATGGTCTGCCCGGGCCAAAGCTGACCATCGTTTGCGATCGCAACGCTCACCGAATCGCTGGCCAAGACGTGCACGCCGACTCGATCAAAGTGTTTTGCGTTTTCAACAAACACGTACCTTTCGGGTCCCTCTTCGGCGACGGCTTCTTTAGGGACGACGATCGCCTGATCGAACGATTTTGTCGGGATCCGCAGTGTCAACCGTTGCCCGGGCTTGTATCGCCAGCTCACGAATTGATGCCCCCTGGACTGCACCGTCCGCTCCACTTCGTTCTTCAATCGAACATAGAAAGGCAACGCGCGAGATTGCCGATTGACCTCGTTGCCCAGATAAACAATCTTCAAACCTTCGACCAACCTTCGTTGTTCTCGATCGAGTTCGATAATTGCTTGTAATGGCTCTTGCCGATCGGCGATCGATCGCAAAGTTTCGCTATCACGCTGAAACGCAGAACCTTCGATCAGCAACTCGCTGTAATCTGAAAGCTGAGCAAGCATTTGCCCGGCCTGCACCGACTGACCACGAGTCACGTTCAGATCGGTCACTAAGAATTCGGCATCAATATGTTCCGGATGGGGCAACGGCTGCGTGAACGCGGTCAGTTTCGTGTTCAATACCTGTGCCCCTGGTAAAGCGATCTCACCAGGATTTGCGCGGCCCGCCTTCGCCGATGACTGAAAGTACGACTCACCGGCTTCGTGGTGCAATGACCGGTCGGAGTGCAACACGGGAGCATACACGGTCACTTCACGGACTAATTCTCTCGTCGTCTCGATCCCTTTGATTTGTTCCGCGGTCAGCCCGTGCAGTAGCATCGACTGCCTAGCCGCACGTAAACTCGCTTCCAATCGATCACGCTCGTACTCGCGTTCGATCCGTTTGCTCGCCGCAATGGCCCCTGACGAAGCGATCGATGTCAAACGTTGGATCTCTCGTTGCTCGACATCCAGCTGTCCCAACGAAGTTAGAAAATCCTCTTGAGTCTCGACGAGATCCTGGTGAGTCAGTCGAAGCGTAAAGAGCGGCGTACCGCTTCGAACGACTTCGCCTCGCGATACTTGGATTGAATTGATTACGCCTGTCAAAGGAGACGTCATTGCCACGTGTGTTTGGCCCGGCCATGCGGTAATGACAGCAGGAATTTCGATCGTCTCTTTAAACGTCTGGAGCGAAACAATCTGTGTTTGTAAGCGCAGATTGGCCCTCGCTTGTTCACTCAGCTCAATTGATTGCTGATCGTCGTGTCGTGGATGGTCGTGTTCGACGTGACCGTGATCTTCATCGCCAACGGCGGACGATTCCGAGTCAGCTGCCGGTTGCCTGCCTGCCAACGGCCATCTATTCCATCGTGGGACGCCCGTCACGACGGACGTTCCGATCACCGCAATCAATACGATAAGTGCAGTCCATCGAACATTTCGAATCCATCCACGATCGTACTTTGGTCCGCTTGTCGGAATCGTTTTAGTTGACGTGTCTTGAATCTGATCTTCGTTCATCGATTCAATCTATTGAAGGAGTAACGAATGACCGCTTGACCACTGCGTCGTCCCGAGACGCGCAGCATCCAATCGATCTCCATGAACACCCCGGCGAAAGGCTGACGAAAGATTCGCCACAGCTCAATCAACCGTGTGATAGAAGCGATCCAGTGTGGATCCGCAAAGCACGCCGACCGTCAATCATCAGTTGCATGGAACCACACGAGATGGCATGGCCCAAGGCAATCAACAGTTTGGCTTTGGCTATCGGATCCGAAATTCGAAGAAAGAGGTGCCCAACGAGATTCGTTGACCCCGTACGACGATCCTAGATCAGCCAGGTGCAAAGAATTGCACATCGATGCTGCGCACGTTCCACTTGGCAACAACCAAATAAAACACAGTTGGCAATCGATGCAGGCGGAATGCCAGAAGAGACGCCGATGACATCGGCAGGAAGAAAGGCCACCGCTGGGCCATAATCGAGATCAAACAGTTCTTCCGATGAAGGAACAAAACTGCAACGGACACTGCCATCACCGCAAGGCGTTCCCTGCTGCTCAGGCCCCGATTGACAACAACGGCACAAGGAACTTTCATGAGCAGAATGCTCGTGGTCCTCTAACCGATCGCAGGCTTTGCGTTCATGCGAACATCCCGAAACTTCCGCATCGCGGTGTTTTTGATGCAGGTGTTTTTGATGCAGATGGCCGTGATCGTGCTTACATGCGGCCGAAGCTTCGGCACCGATGACACGATCGGCGCTGTTGTGCATCTGATGCGAATGACCACTGCACGCACAAGCCGCGTGCAACGAGCATCCGAAAATCGAATGGACGAGCAAAGCGATGGCGGTGATGGTTCGAATCGAGATCAATTCACGAGCCCAATCATGAGAGTGACGACAGAAAGATTATCGGGTGTTTGCCGCCCCGCGTCCAGTTCGAAATCCTAGAACTTCCCCACGGCCGCTCAGGATTTCTGTTTCTTCTTCTTGTGAAGTCCCAGCCGATGCAACCGCGGTGCGTTTCGAAGTACAAAATTCGCGTTCAATGTTTTCCCACGCGACAACGAGAGCCTTTATGCTGTACGCACCTCTCGGAGATTTGCCGCACCGGCGATGATTTCGCCGCTTCCTCCTTCCCCCACCTTTGCCGTGCCTGTCTCTTCCCGTCGACGCTTTTTGTCCAATGCGACGTGTCTGCCATTTGCAACCATTGCGGCATTCTATGCCGCCGCCGAGTCGCCACTATCGCGACGATGCCCGATCGGATTCGGCACCTATGGACATCCCGGCATGTCGCTTTCGCAGAGCATCGATCTAGTCGCCAAGACCGGTTTTGATTCAATCGAAATCGTGTCGATGCCCGGATACCATGGCGCACCTGATCAGCTCACACCGGAGCAACGTAAAGCGATTGGGCAGCGAATCACCGACCAAGGGCTACAATTAGGCGCCCTCATGGGGCTCCCAAATCCCAATCGCGAACGGATCCAATCCGATCGTCGATCGGTACAAAAGATGCTCCAACTCGCGACCGACCTCGCCCCGAAACAACCACCGATCATTCAATCTGTTCTCGGCGGTGGGCGATGGGAAGACCTAAAAACACTTTATCGAGACGTGCTTGGAGATTGGACACGCCTTGCATCCGAAGCCAACGTCCGCCTCGCGATTAAACCTCATCGCAGTCATGCCATGTCACTTCCCGAGCATGCGATTTGGCTCATCGAACAACTGGGGAAACCCGATTCACTTTGCATGGTGTACGACCACAGTCACTATGCGTATCGCGAACTCAAAATCGAAACGCTTGTTGATCAAGCTCTGCCCTACACGGGCTACATCGTCGTCAAAGACATTGCGATGGTCGATGGAAAAACACAGTTCGCATTGCCAGGCGAGATTGGCTCGATCCCCCACGGCAAGATTCTGCAGCGTTTCATTGCAGGTGGTTATCGGGGTGAAGTTTGCTGCGAAGTCAGTTCACAAGTTTGGCGTCAACCAAATTACTCTCCCCAAAATGCGACCGAAATCTGCTATCGCAATCTTTCAAAAATGACTGCTGACATCGACGAAAGCTAACTCCAAACGATTGCTCCTGTGGCGTCAAGCTCAAGAGTCACTTCAACGCCGACTCATCGGTATTCTTCTTACCGATGTTCGCAGCTGCGGTCATCGTGACAAACTTAGCGGATGTGTTTTGCTCCTACGAAAAGACGTCGGCATGCAAGTTCATTGGCAGATTCCGACTAAGCAGTTGAACATGAATGATTCGGCTTAAGTCATTTCACTCTCCCACTGGGCATTGGTATCTACACAAGTTTTAGCTTTTCGTAGACTGCACTGGATGGAATTAATCTTCCGCGGATGGAGCCGCGGCTGCAACGTCGGTACTTGCAACTGGTGCAAGAACACATGAAATCTGCTAACAAAAACGCGGCCGGACCATCGCTCAAACCGGGAGAAAACCAAGCGTTCTCCGCGACCCAGGCAACTTGGCGGTTCCTATCCAACCCCAACGTGACGCTGCTCGATTTGATCGAGCCATTGCGAGAGGTGGGCCGACAAGCCGCTCAACTTTCGCCTTCTGATTATGTGCTCTTGGCTCACGATTGGTGCAAAATTGACTACAAAAGCCACACATCAAAGAAAGATCTTCGCCAAATCACTCATGAACACGACATCGGCTACGAGATGTCGACCTCATTGTTGATCGATGCTGCCAGCGGAGCTTCGTTAGCTCCAATGCAGATGCATCTGAAAACGGGTAACGCGGTCCATTCAACGGCAATCGATCGGCCGGCGATGGACGACCATCGTCTCGACGAAGTGACGCCCACGATGAACGAGTCCGGTGATTGGGGCCTGGACCGTAAGGTCGTCCATGTGATCGATCGAGAAGCCGACACACTAGGGCGGATGCGTCAGTGGGACCAAAAGGGGCATCTGTTTCTCGTTCGTTGCGATGATCGCCGAGTGAAGTGGAATGATGAAAGTGTTTTGCTTTCCGAAATCGAAGAGCATTTTGATCGCGAAATTCTTTTTGAGGCCTGCGGTGATGCACTTTATCACGGCAAAACGGTGACTCAGGAGGTCGCTGAAACAGAGGTCGTCCTGCATCGCCCGCACAGCGAAGTGATCGATGGTGAAAAGCGTCAGGTCAGCGGCGATCCAATCCGAGTACGTTTGGTGGTCACGCGATTGCTTGACGAGAACGATTACGTGCTAGCGCAGTGGACGCTTCTTTGCAATGTGTTTGATGCATCAATCAGCGGCTACCAAATCGCTCTATGGTACTACTGGCGTTGGCTAATCGAGACGTATTTCAAGCTGCTCAAGAGCCACGGCCAGGAATTGGAGCTGTGGCAACAGCAGAGCGGTGAGGCGATTGCGCGTCGAATTTTGGTTGCATCGATGGCATGCGTTGCCGTGATGCAACTACAAAACGATAGGAGCGACGAAGCTGCCGAGACAAAACGCATTCTGATTCGACTGAGCGGGCGACAGATGAAGTATGGTGTCGAGTCGACTCCGCCAGCATTATTGGCGGGAATGATGGTACTACTTTCGGTGACCGATATTTTGGAGTCACCCGACGTCGATATAGGTACACTCAAACGGCTCAAAGCCAAAGCTCTCCCCTTCGCACTTGTGTAGATACCAATGCTCACTGGGAGAGTGAAATGACTTAAGCCGAATTAATCGTATTCAACTGCTTAACGTTCGCGTCTGATCAAGACGACGCTATTTTCCTCAGCGTTCGGATCGCATCGGGCAACGCCTGACACTCCTGTTCAAACACACGGGCGGCGAGTGTGTCGGGCGTGTCATCGGCAAATACATCACAAGTCCGTTGCAAAATGATTGGGCCGTTGTCGTAGTGATTATCGACGAAATGGACCGTGCAGCCGCTGACCTTCACGCCCCGCTTCAGCGCGGCAGCATGCACATGGTGACCGTACATACCCGGACCGCCGAAAGCCGGCAGGAGCGACGGATGAATGTTGATCACCCGACCTTCAAAATCTTCGGGAATCAACACGTGCTTTAAGAAGCCCGCCATGATCACGTAGTCCGCCCCGGACTGACGTACGGGATCAAACATCGCACTGCAGTACTCTGCGTCGTCATGATCTTTCTTTCGAACGACCAACGTTTCGATTCCGGCGTCCTTGGCAATCTGCACGCCGCGCACGTCCGCCCGGCTGCTAATTACCAATCGAACATCGATCGGCAACCCATGAACATCGCGGTGCTCCAACAGATTCTGCAGCGTTCGGCCACCGCCGCTTAAGAAGACGGCAACCGAGATGGATTCGTTTGCTCCGGTCATGACGATACCTTGCGAACATAAATCGCACCGTGCTCGGAATCGGCAGACTCGACACCCTCGATCGTTCCGACAGATAGCTGATCGGCCAACGTCTCCTCGGTTATCGATTCGCCGTGCTCTTTCATCGCCTCGGCAACCTGATCGTCACTCGGGTCGACCGCGATTTCGATCCGATCGGTATACTGACACTCGATTGATTTCCGCTGGTTCTGAATCACCCGCACTAAATCTTTTGCGATCCCTTCACGTTGCAGTTCCGGGGTGACTTCGGTGTTCAGTACGACCACACAACCGAGCCCTTGTGCCGCGGCCCAACCGTCTTTCGCTTGCAAGCGAACTTCGATGTCATCGCTATCAAGCTGGACCGTCGCATCACCGATCGCAAGCGAAACGACGCCTTGCGATTGCAGGGCTGCCAACAGCTCATTGCCGTCCGCTTCGGCAAGCGCCTTTTTCACCGCCGGCACTTGCTTGCCGACCTTTGGCCCCAGTCGCTTGAAGTTCGGCACAACGGTGTACTGAACGTACTGGTCGCCTTCGGTGGTGTAGTGGACCACTTTGACGTTCAGTTCCTCGCGGATAAGCGCGTCATGGTTCTGCAACCACGCGATCTTAGAATCATCGGTCAAGATCACCGTGACTTCTGATAGCGGCAACCGCACCTTTAGCTTCTCGCTGGCCCTGGCGGCACGCCCCAGTGAAGCGATCTCGCGAAGCAATCGCATCGAATCGGACAACGATTCATCGATGACGGCCGGATCACTGGTCGGGTAATCGCACAAGTGAACACTTTCGAGCGTTTTGCCTTCGAACGGTTCGGTCAAACGCTGCCACAACGTGTCGGCCAAAAACGGAGTGAACGGGGCGGCAAGCTTGGTCAACTGAATCAACGTTTCGTACAACGTCCAGTAAGCGTCGTGCTTGTCTTGGGATTCTTTATCACTCGCCCAGAACCGATCACGACTGCGGCGGACAAACCAATTGCTCAGCCCATCCAGCAGCGATGTGATCGCTTGGCAGGCGTTGTAGTTGTCCAACGCGTCCATGCGATCGATCACCTTGGCGGTCGTCTGATGAAGTTCGGACAAGATCCAACGGTCGATCTCACTTCGCTCGGACGCGGCACGGTACTTCGGCGCCGACGCAAGCGAAGCCGGTGAAAGCTGGTCGTCGAATCCATCCGCATCGCGAGGATCAAAACCGTCGATCTCGGCATAGATCGTGAAGAAACTAAACGTGTTCCAAAGCCGCAGCAAAAATTCAGGGATCGAATCCTTGATCGACTGCTCGGCGTAGATAATCGAATTCCACGGCGCCTGGTTGGCAAACAAGTACCAACGCAACGCATCGGCGCCGTAGCGATCGAAGATCTCCTCGGGACTGCGGTAATTGCGCAAGCTCTTGGACATCTTGCCGATTTGTTTGGAGAATTTCTTGCCGGCGTGTTTCTTTGTTTCCGCTTCTTCGAGCGCGATGATTTTCTTGCCGTCGTCGCCCTCGGCTTCCCACCATTGGGACAGCATCAGACCGAGCACGATACAATTGCGAAACGGCAACGGATAATCGGCATCGGATTTCAAGGCAAGCGCATTCGACGCCGTATCGCTTGTTGCGGCTTCGTATCCATCTTCGGCGATCGACGCGCCCTCGCCGAACAACATCGTCGCGATCGCCAATTGACTGTAGAACCAACCACGGGTTTGATCGATCGCTTCGCTGATAAAGTCGGCGGGAAATTGCGAGTCAAAATCCCGGTCGCCTTGATGTGGCCATCCCCACTGGGCGAAGGGCATCGCACCGCTGTCGTACCAGCAGTCGATGACTTCACTCACCCGCTTCATCCGCGCGCCGGCGGCGAACGGCGACTCGTAAGTGACTTCGTCGATGTAGGGCTTGTGAACTCGCAAGTCGTCGACCAGCGACGGATCCTCGGCCTTCGCCTTGTCCCAAACTTCTGTACCGCTAACGCCCGGCTTGGCCAGTAACTCTTCGTAGCTACCGATCGCTTCCATCCGACCGGTTTGTTGGCAAACCCAGATCGGAAGTGGCGTCCCCCAATAACGTTCTCGCGACAGTGCCCAGTCGACGTTGGATTCCAAAAAGTTACCGAACCGACCGTCACGAATGTGTTCCGGTTGCCAACCGATTTGCGAGTTGTTTTTTAGCATCAGATCGCGGAACTTGGTCGTCCGAATGAACCAGCTCTCACGTGGATACTGAATCAGCGGATCCTGATCTGCCCGCCAACAGAACGGGTAATCGTGCAGGTACTGTTCCTGCAAGAACATCAACCCACGCTCTTTCAAATCACGTGACAATGGCTTGTCGGCATCCTTGACCCAGACGCCCAGCAAGTCATCGCTGACCGCTTCGACAAACTTTCCATCGGGACCGACCGCGCAAAGCAACGTGGGCTGTTCGCCTTCGACAAACCGACGACGTTCGCGATCATAGACTTCATAGTCGACTTCCCCGAACGCGGCGGCTTGGTGAACGATCCCCGATCCGCTGTCGGTGGTCACAAAGTCGGCTTCGACGATTCGCCAGTAGTGATGTTGTTTTTCGTTGCCATCGACAGGCTGAAGCAAAGCTCCTTGGGGATCACCGGTGGAATTCTTGTAACCATCGAACGGTGGTGTGTAGCGCAACCCGATCAGGTCCGTCCCGCGACACGTTTCCAACGCTTCGAATTCGCGTTTCGACTTCTCGGCGATCTTGTCGACCAACGCCGATGCCATGTAAAGCTCTTGGCCGGTATCGCTATCGCGGACCAACGTGTATTCCAATTCCGGGTGGACCGCCGCGTACATGTTGCTCGGCAACGTCCAGGGAGTCGTCGTCCACACCAGCAAATTACGTTTCGGCTGATCGACCAGCGGGAACAAAACGTACACGCTGGGGTCGGCAACTTCGCGGTAACCCTGCCCGACTTCGCCGCTGGACAATGCCGTTCCGCCCTGTGCCCACCACCAAACGATCTTGTGGCCTTGGTATAGCAAGCCACGATCGAACAGGTTTTTCAGACTCCACCAAACGCTCTCGACATAGCTTTGGTGATAGGTCACGTAAGCCTCTTCCAGATCCACCCAAAACCCCAACCGTTCGGTCAGCCGCTGCCACTGCTGCATGTAGCGCCACACCGACTGCTGGCATTTATGGATGAAAGGCTCGATGCCAAAATTTTCGATCTCTTCCTTGCTGTGGATCCCCAATTCCTTGCCGACTTCGACCTCGACGGGCAAACCGTGGGTATCCCAACCGGCTTTTCGCTCGCAACGGAAACCTCGCATCGTCTTGTAGCGGGGAAACACGTCCTTGATCGCCCGGGTCAAACAATGCCCTGGGTGTGGCATCCCGTTCGCCGTGGGCGGGCCTTCAAAAAAGACGAACGGTGGGGCATCGGCACGCCGCTCGAGTGATTTTTCGTAAATCCTGTTCTGCTTCCAATACTCCAGGATTTCCTCTTCCAGAGCGGGAAATTTGGGGCTGGCAGGGGCAGCACGAAACGGAGCGGAGGCGGATTTGGACATTGCTGTCAAAAAAATGGAATCAGTAACGGAACTGGTGAAGACGTCTCAAGACGCGGGATTGTAGTGGTAGGCCGCGATTTAATCGACACGGACGATTCCGGAAACCAACGCGGCGGCCGGGCGGGGTAGCTAACGGTGTGAAACAGCATTCGAAGGCCCCTAGCGGCGACAGCGAAAACTTTGCCTCATCCGCAAAGTCAACGCTGCCGATAGAGTCCGATATCTGCTGTGCTATCCCGATTTTCCACGACGAGCTTTGATCGTTCATGTCCACGACGGCGTCTCCCGAGCGAACACGCGCCCCCGGCGAAGGGCCTCCTTCTGCAAAGGAGATGCTTCACGCCTGGGTGGTTCAGTGGGGCTCGGCGGTGGTCGAAGGAGTCGAAACGATTGGCGACATCGCCTTATTCGCATGGCGGATGCTGACCTGGATCGCGACGCGTCTGCCTCAGCGAGGCACGCTGCTGACCAACTTCTATGAAATCGGAGTACTCAGCTTGCCCGTCGTCGCGCTGACGGGAACTTTCATCGGGATGGTGCTTGCCGTCCAGACGTACTACCAGTTCCACGCGATTGGATTGGAAACCCACCTGGGGGTCGTGATCAACACCTCGCTCGTCCGAGAACTCGGCCCGGTGCTTGCGGCGACGATGCTCGCCGGTCGTGTCGGCAGCGCCATGGCAGCCGTCTTGGGCACGATGCGGGTAACCGAACAAATCGACGCGCTAACAACGATGGGCGCCGACCCAATCCACTACTTGGTCGTCCCGCGCTTCCTAGCTTGCATTTTGTTGATCCCGGCGCTGACGATCATGGCGGACTTCATGGGGATCGTCGGCGGATACTTTTACAGCGTTAACATCCTGGACATTGACCACGCCGCCTACCTAACCCGCTCACGTGAAGGCGTTGTCGGCTTTGACTTGTTTAGCGGAATCTTTAAGAGCGTCTTCTTCGGCGGCATCATTGCGGTCGTCAGTTGCTACCAGGGATTTCACTGCAAAGCGGGCGCCGATGGCGTCGGCAAGGCGGCGACATCGGCATTCGTCTATTCCTTTGTGATGATTCTGGCGATCGATTTGGCCCTGAACATCATCTTGGACGAAATCTATTTCATGATCTATCCGTCGGGGGCGAGCTTTCAGCTATGAGCACTGACGAATCAAACACGACGAAAGCACCCGAGCCACAAGCGACGGAACCACAGATTCAAGTCCGCCGCGTCGAAGTAACCTTTGAATCACAAACGATCCTCAAAGAGATCTCGGTTTCGATCTCGGCAGGCGAAACAGTTGCCGTGATCGGTGAAAGCGGTTGCGGCAAGACGGTATTCATGAAGACATTGGTCGGACTGATCAACCCCACCGCCGGTTCGATCTTGTTTGACGGAATGGACCTCGCCAAGTTGACTCCACAACAGATCAGCGATGTGCGTCGCCGATTTGGATTCGTATTCCAGAACGCGGCGTTGTTCGACAGCATGTCCGTGTTTGACAATGTCGCCTTCCCACTACGCCAATCCACCGACGCGGACGCGCGAGAAATACGCGAGCGTGTCTTGCGGCACCTGCAAGACGTCGGACTGCCCCCGGGTGTCGCCGGGCGCAGACCGAGTGAACTGAGCGGAGGGATGCGAAAACGTGTCGGACTTGCCCGCGCGATCATCCTCGAACCAGATCTCGTCGTGTATGACGAACCCACCACGGGCCTCGACCCGATCATGAGCGACGTGATCAACGAACTGATGTTGGACGTGCGCAAGCGATACCCAGTTACGAGCGTGATTGTGACCCATGATATGAGAACGGCCCAAAAAGTTGCCGATCGTGTCTTGATGTTTTTCCCGCGGACTCGCCTAGAAGCCGACGAGTCACAAGTCCTCTACGATGGCCCGCCCGAAGGTCTCGAGGAGAGCTCGGAACGACGCGTTCGACAATTCGTCCGCGGTGAAGCCGGCGATCGAATCAAGGAGATCTCCAAATAACGATGGATGACAATCGACTAAAATTCGGAGTCGGCGTCTTAGTGATTGCCGCGTTGGGGATCGGAGTGATTCTGACGTTCCTATTCGGTGCGGTGCCACGTGTGCTGACGCGAGAGTTTGAGTTGCTCGTCACGTTCCCCAACGCCGATGGCATCAGCAGCAACACCAAGGTACTGCTGCGCGGTGTTGAAATCGGGCGTGTCTTGGACAAGAACCTACGAGACAAGGACGTCCTCGTTCGCATCGCGATCGAATCCGCCTACCAAGACAAACTGACCCACGAATACCTTCCGCGGATCGTGACCGGATCGATGATCACGCGCGATGCGAAACTCGAATTTTACAAGGCCGACGAAGCCGAATTGGTTGCGGCGTGGGACGAAGAATTGCCGGTCGTTCGC
The DNA here is from genome assembly GCF_008312935.1 of Roseiconus lacunae. NCBI lineage: Bacteria > Pseudomonadati > Planctomycetota > Planctomycetia > Pirellulales > Pirellulaceae > Roseiconus > Roseiconus lacunae. The sequence continues at coordinate 466,878 of NZ_VSZO01000012.1, forward strand.
AACCAACGCTACACGAACGAACAATTCATCAGCAGGGGCATTCGTAAAAGCGACCCGTTTGATCTGCTGATCAATTTAGAAGATGAACTCCGATTGACACTCGAATCGGTACGCGACGCGAGCGGTTCGCTGCAACTCGTTGGCGAGAACGTCAATCAACTCGTCGGTGATGCACAAGGCGTCGTCGGAACTGCCAACGATGAACTGGGCGACCTTTCGCAAGAAGCGCGCAACGCGCTCATCGAATTCCAAGGCGCGATGCGCGAAGTCCGCGGCGTGCTGGCCAACGACGACCTGAAAGCCGCGATGGCCGAACTGCCATCGGTCCTCACCGAAGCCCAAGCAACGTTCCGATCCACACAAGAAACGTTCGACAGCTTCCGTGGCGTTGGCAATCAGTTTGAAAGGGTTGGCGTCGAGGCCGAAAAGGTGGTGAAGAACGTCGACCAAACCGTCGACGCCGTTCGCGACACCGTTCAGTCGGCCAAACGCAGTTTCGGTTCCGCCGAACAGGCGATCAAGAACATCGAGACGATCACGGAACCGATCGCCGCCAACAGTGACGAGATCGTCGCCCAGGCGCTGAGCAGTCTTCGCAACCTCGACGCCACGCTTCGCCAGATCGAAACGTTTGGGACCGCGATCAACAATAGCAACGGGACTGTCCGGCGATTGCTTGAGGACGATGAGGTCTACTGGAATCTGAAACGCACGCTAGAGAACGTCGAAATGGCGACCGCGAAGCTGCGTCCGATTATGGACGACGTCAGAATCTTCAGTGATAAGATCGCCCGAGACCCAAGAGAACTCGGCGTCCGTGGGGCACTCAACAAACGCCCCAGCGGCTTCGGGCTGAAGTAGCGGCACATACGCTCCAGCCCCCGACTGTGATCGCGATCTTCGTGCCCCAAGCAACGCAACGACATCGCGCAACGATGCCCAACGACTGCGCGACCGTCCAATCTAAACGGCACCGCGGCCGTCCCCCCCAACAAACTTTTGCGATTCGTCGCATCGCCAACGACCGGACGCTACCGCGCCATCGTTTCACCGTGTTATCGCGCGCCGCGATCGATGACGACCTTAATAGACGCAATGCTTGCGCGCCTGCTCGTTCCTGATCACCCCAATCGGCGACCCATGTGTTGACCGTCTTGATCACCGGCACACCACATGCTTGTTGTGGGAAATTCACCGCAACTTCGCGGTTGCCTTCGAAGTGCTGTGCTTCATCTGCAGTTCGGGAAGTGACTGAACTGCTAACGATCAAACCGCAGTGAACATCCATCATCGCGGACTACACCATTCGTATGAGTCGCACCTCAATACCACCGCACTTGTTATCGACAACAGTACGGACCATCCACACCCGACACCCACCGATCAAGCCAGCCGAACCCCGCCGCAATTCCGAAGACCGTGCACGACAGACACCCGCGACGAAACGCGACTACTCTCGGTGCAACGATCGTCGCATTCGCGAAACGAATCCATCAGCGCATAGCATGGAACACATCCAACGACAACACCCCGAAACGCGGACGATCCGATATCAACGTGACAGTGAACATGCGCGGGGCTATGCACATGAAGCGAGATTACTGCTACAACGTTCGCGGCAAAAAGAGGCTGAGATGCGAACGGAAACAGTGACGCGAACGGAGACCCAAACGCGCGACGAGGTGGCGACCATGCCGCTTCGCGAAGATCGCCCAATCCACAAACTGGCTTTGCCCAATCTTCACATCCCGGCACGACAAGGTGCATCTTATGTGCATCGGCGCGTCCGACATGAAGCTCGACAATGTGCGTCATCACCCGGGTCTAACAGTGTGCAGCCAATGACGTTCGTCAGAGGCTTTTTCGATCAAACCGAAGTGGTGAGTCGCGTCCTTACCTTGAATCCATGGCAAACGTTCAAGTCCAGCACACCGAAGCCAAGCGTACTCTCGACGCGAATTCCAACGTCAGCGTCTAAGCCAATGCCTCTCAAGCCTATGCCAGCTCAAAGCAGTTCGATCAATCGACCATCGATACGATCGACCTTTGCGACGAAGCATTCATTCTTCATGAGGACACTCCCGACAACACGAACGAACAAGTCGTGCGCCAATCATTTTGATGAGATGACTATTTCAGGCCAGCCCGCTGTAGTCATCGACAACACCAATCTGAACGCCCTTGAAAATGAACTTCGAAAAAACGATTTGCGATCCTTGCCATCGCTATTACAACCCATATCGTTCGGGAGATTCTTCGGGAGGAAGATTCACACCCACGGTGTTCAGTCAAACGTCTTCCCGAAAACGTTGGTGTCACCCAAGCGGACGAAGTCCGCGCTAAACCGCAAAGATCGCGTCCCACAAATCGATCGACCGTTTCGGATCAAAGGCGTGAAACCAACACTCTTGCACGTAGCATCTCGCTGCGAACAGGTCTCCAACCTTGCCGACACACAGAACGCACGTCGATGCATTGGGGTGATGCCTCGACTTTATGGGCTCGTTATAGACGCGTCTGCTTTTCTCTGGCCACGTCCTTCGTAACCAAACGATTCACAGATGACTAAGCACCCTGCAACGGAATCGAATGAGCCGGAATCCGAGTTCAACTTGGACCTACTTGGGATCGTTCGCCGACGCATTCACTTAATTGCTTTCGGACTACTACTTGGCACGACCGCGGCCACGATTTACTACCAAAAACAGGAATCGATCTACGAGTCGCACCTCAAAGTATTGGTTTCGCAGCGATCGACAGAAGTGGCCCGCACGGGAGTTCGCTCTGCCGATGATGCGACCACACCGGTGCAAGACAAAATCCTGGCGACGCACATCCAACTCTTTACCAGCCCTAAAGTCCTGCAAAAAGCCGTCGAAGATCATGGCCTTCCGAAGAACGCCGGCGAGATCGCGGCGGCCCTGACGATCACAAAGGTCGGTGACGCAAGTATCCTGAAAGCGACCTACCAGGATACCGACCCAAAGGTCGCCGCGCATGTACTGCAATCAGTTTTCGAAACTTACCACGAGTACGTCGAAAGCCAATCGAACACGGTCGGCAAGCAAGCGATCGATCTGATCGCGACGACGCAACAAAAGAACGAAGCCGAACTGCGTCGTGCCGATGAAGCCTATCGTGAATTCGTCGCTTCGGTTCCGGCACTCGTCGGCAGTGGAGGTCAAGCCGAAGACGTTCACCGGACACGTGTTAAAACCATCGAAGCAGAACTCGCCAAGGTCCAGCAATCACTTGCCGATGCCCGGTCACGGCGGAATGTGATCGTTGCGGCGACCCGTGGGAAAAAGCCGGAACAAGTCACTGACGCTCAGGTGATGTCGCTACTCTCTGAACGAGATATTTCCAGGCTCAACGCGCTCGTACAAATCAAAGAGCAACGCCAAGCAAAAGAAGAGACGAACACGCAAGAGGACATCGACAACGCGATGGAGCGAAAGTCCTGGGAGGTTGAATTCCAACGCTTGATGAGTCTTTCAAGCCAGTTGGAAGTCATGCGTACGACCTACCTCTCGGGACACCCCAGCGTTCGAGCCCTCGAGGCAGAAATCCAAAGCGTTCGCCAATACGTCAACAAGTATCGCAATGACGACCGTCATCAGCCGGAAGAACCAAGCCCCGAAGACCCACTCAACCTGCCGCCGTCTGAAATTCTCCAGACCTATTACGAAATCCTCAAAAGCGATATCGATCAATTCGAGAGTCGCGAGCAAGAACTTCTGGTCCAGTCCCAACGCGAAAATGAACTCGCGAAGGAAGTCGAATTGACGGTACTCGAGGGTGAGTCCTTGAAGGCCAACTTGCAACGCGCCCAAGCTCGCTATGACGAGGTTTTCAAACGCCTACAAGAACTGACACTGACCAACGAGTACTCGGGGTTCTCGACGGATCTACTCGTCACCCCCAAGCCCGAGAAATTTCCGTTCTGGCCTAGCAAGCCCAAGATCGCAATCTCCGGCATGATGAGCGGGCTGATGGTCGGTTTTCTGCTCGCAATGGTTGCCGAGTTTCGCGACCGCACGTTCCGCGATCCATCAGACCTCGCCTCGAGCTTGGACGCACCCGTGCTTGCCCATGCACCAGTTCTGGTCGAACGCAAACTGCAAAAGGTTGCGATCGCCGATTCAAATATTTCGCCAATGGTGGCGACGTTTCATGAACCCTGCGGTAACGAGGCAGAATCTTACCGTGTGCTTCGAACGTCACTTTTGTTGTCGGCCAAACGCGATCAAAAACGAGTCCTTCTTGTCACGAGCCCCAGCCCTGGTGACGGCAAAACAACGACCACTTGTAACCTTGCCGTATCGCTCGCCCAGACGGGCAAACGTGTTCTACTAATCGACGCGGACATGCGACGCCCGATGATCAATCGTGTCTTTGGCATCGACAATTCACTTGGCTTATCGGATCTCATGCGTGGTCATCGAGCGTTGTCGATGTGCCTACACGAATGCGAACAACTTAACTTGACCTTGTGCCCAAGCGGATCTCAAACGGCTAGTCCTTCGGAACTGCTGGAGTCGCAGCGGTTTTCAAAATTTATCGAACACATGCGTAGCGTCTACGACATCATCCTGATCGACTCCCCACCGGTGTTAGCGGTCGCCGATCCAGCGATCCTCGCCGATCGCGTCGATAGTTGTTTGGTAGTGGCCAAAGTAAAAACGAACAACGCACCGCTTCTCGAGCGTGCCGTCGAAACGCTACGCCAGCAGGGAGCGTCGGTAAGTGGATTGATCGTTACCCCGGACGAAGGACGCTATGGCTACGCGTCTTACAACTACCACTCGAAACGCGAATACGGATATTTGCAAAGCTACCAAAGCTACTATCGCACGGAAGAACCGCATCGTGAATCGGGCGGTCGATCGCGTCGACGAGTCAACGGCGTTGCGGTGCCACCTCAAGCCACTCAAAAAACGATTGACGGCGGGACCGAACACCGAAACGGACAGCAGGCCTATTCCGTCTCTCGGCAGTAACGCTCGCTCCACCACCAGCCATCACCTGCGGAACTCGGCAGGTGATTTTCAGCAAACCCTCACCAGACGCTTAGCCCACTCGATTCATGGATTTCAAGGAAGGCACCTTCATGACCACCACGCTAGATCCACGCGCGGTTCGTCAACTTGACCCCCACGCGCAGCCGAGTAACGGCCCTGGTTCGACAACCGATCGCCCCGGCTACACGCCATCGTTAAGCATGCTCGGAATCCTTGAGATGGGACGTCGACAAGCTTGGCAAGACGTTCGCTCGGCGACGCCCCTGATCTTGGCCGATGCGGTTTGCGTCGTCATTGCCCTGGCCGTTTCGACCGCCTTGGCGCAATGGACCAATGCCGAAACATCGACCTTTTTCGCCGTCAGTGTCATCGGACTGACGCTTTGGATGCAGCATCTCAATGGGCTTTACCCGGCTTGTGGTCAAAGCTACTCGACCGAATTCCGCGGAATCCTACGGACGTGCATGCTCGTTTCAGTCGTCGTCGGTTTCGCACTGATGACCAAACATGACTGGGCGATCGGGCCCTTGATGACCTGGGGCGCATTCTCGATCTCCCTGTTTTTCAGCTTGGCATCGCTTCGACCCGTTGTCCGTCGAGTTCTCGGTCGATTCGACTGGTGGACACAACCGGTCGTCATCCTTGGCAACGGTGCCGAAAGTCGGCAGATGTTAATGCGACTCAATGCGTCACGACAACACGGCTTACGAGCCGCCGGAATTGTGTTTGATCCCAACCGCTACTGGCATGTCGGTGGCTCGGGGACCGATGGGACGCAAGCGGCGATCGAGGTCGGGCACGAAGGCAACGGATTCGTCCCAAGTCCACACTTCGATTCGGCAACGTCGGTGATGGCAAAGCTGGAACCTCAGGCTCCGGTTCGCACCACCGCTGGCTCGCTGAAACGATCGGCTAGCAACTGGCTCGGACCGCTTTCGGAACTGGAATCGATCATGAGCCGAGCCGGATCATCGCGACTCGCCATCGCGGACCCTGGGAGTGATCGTTGGTATGACTTTCATGCCTTTCAAGGGATTCCGCACGTGATCATGCCCCTCGCCTCGGAAGGCCATCCGACAGAAACGGCACGGCTGTGCCAGGTCGACAATAGCATTGAACTTCACTGCCGAACCGTCTTAACACACCCGCATATGTTGCTCACCAAACGGGTGATGGACTTGACCCTGGTTATCCTCACACTTCCCCTTTGGTTCCCACTGATGCTTGCGATCGCGGCGGCGATTAAGATTTTTGACCCCGGTCCGGTCTTCTATTATCAGCACCGTGTCGGTCGCTATAGCCATCCCTTTCGCGCGATCAAATTCCGCAGCATGGTGTGCGAAGCTGATCAAAAGCTACAAGCCTACCTTCGCGAAAACCCCGCGGCACAGCAAGAATGGAAAGCAACGCACAAGCTGAAAAACGATCCGCGTGTGACCAAACTCGGATGCTTCCTTCGGAAAACCAGCTTGGACGAAATTCCTCAGCTACTGAATGTTCTGTTCGGTGAAATGAGTCTTGTCGGTCCGCGTCCGATCATCGACGGCAAGGACTATGACCAGGAGTACATCCAGGAGCATCCGGAAGTCTTCGCCCTTTATCAAATGGTCCGACCGGGCATCACCGGACTATGGCAGGTCTCCGGACGCAACGAAACAAGCTACAAACAACGTGTCTTCCTGGATCGTTTTTATCTCCACAATTGGTCGATTGAAATGGATCTCTTCATTCTGTGGCGAACGATCAAGACGGCATTGTTTCGCGAAGGCGCTTGTTGACAAATTCTTTCTTTTGATCTGGTTTGCAAATCCCCTCCCACTCTCGCGAGAAGCCCTGGTGGCCACTCACTCGCCGCCTCGACAACGATAGCCCACTCGCAGACGTCCACTCGTATTAGGAAATGCTGACACGCCTTCAATCGATCCCTCACGCCTCGCGATTGGCTAATTGGGGACGTCTACTTTCGGTCACCGTCTCGGGACAAATTGCCGTTCAAGCGATCGGTTTTCTGTGCGGGATTATGGTGATTCGACTGCTATCGATTGAGCAATACGCGTTGTACACGCTCGCCAATACGATGCTGGGTACGATGGGGTCGCTTGCCGATTCGGGTGTCACGACCGGGGTGATTTCACAAGGCGGCAAAGTGTGGGAAGACCGCGGACGACTTGGTGCCGTCTTATCAACCGGGATGGCACTGCGTCGAAAGTTTGCCGCGATCTGTATCATTTTCTCCATTCCTATCCTGGTCATGCTCTTTCAAAAGCACGGCGCGACCTGGTGGGAGTCGAGCGCGATGATCGTCGCAATCATCCCGGCGTTTTTGATCGCGTTGTCGACCAAACTGCTGGAGGTCGCACCGAAACTGCACCAGTGCATCACGCCGATTCAAAAAACACAGGTCGGCAGTGGCCTGATCCGGTTCGTCCTGACAACCCTATTTTTGCTCGCCCTACCGATCGGGGCGCTGGCCGTTCTCGCCACCGGGCTTTCACAACTATTTTGCAATTGGCGATACCGCAAACTCTCCGGCCGGTACGTCGATCACGATACGAGCGAAGATCCGGTCGTGCGTTCAGAGATTTTGCGCATCGTCAAACGTTCCTTGCCTGGAACCTTTTACATCGCATTTTTGGGTCAGCTCAACATATGGTTGATCTCGTTCTTTGGGACGACCGACGCTGTCGCTCAAATCGGTGCCCTTGGCCGATTGGTGTTGGTCATTGCCGTCATCCAGTCGGTCTTTAGCATCCTGATCGTGCCCCGGTTTTCCAGACTTCCGTTGGAATCAAATTTAGTCGCCCAGCGATTTATCCAAGTCCAAGCGTTACTCTGGATTTGTGGGGGCAGCCTTGTCGGTGCGGTCAGCTTATTTCCGAATCAACTGCTATGGGTTCTGGGCAGTGATTACGCTGGACTTAACACCGAATTGATTCTGATGGCGGTGGTGTGTGGAATCACACTGGTCCGATTTGGTATCCAATCGCTCAATTCGGCCCGTGGCTATGTGTTGAATCCTTGGGTCTTCATGCCGCTCAATCTTGGCATCATGACCATGGCCTATAGCCTTTTCCCGCCGGTCGATGTCTACAACGCGTTGTGTGCTTCGGTGATCGGAACCCTGTTCGGACCGCTCATTCATTCGGTCAACTTTCTGGTTCACTACCGAGCAGAGCGACTTCAGCATTCACTCGACGCAGTTCCCGCGTAGTGGACGACCAATTCGGTACCGAAGTTGATTTATTTGCACCGCAGGTTAAGCGTTATCACTCCCGTCAAAACTAGCTTCCCAAGTCCGAGCGAAAAACGAATGCCGACACTCACGATCGTTTCTGCGAGCGACTCACGTTACCTTCCTGGGCTATTCGTCACGTGGGGCTCGATCCTAAAGTTCAGCCCATCGATTTCGATCGACTTTCACTTACTTCATGACGGAGTCAATGATCAAGAAGTCGACCAACTCCGGAGTCGACTTTCAAAAGTTCGTGGCAATTTCACGGTTACCGCACATCAACTCGAAGACAAGTTATTCGCAGATTTCCCCGAGTTCTTCTATGACTCGAAGATGCCGTATGCCCGACTGCTGATCCCAAAGATCATTGATAGCGATCGGGTCCTGTATGTCGACACTGATTTTGTGCTTACTCGCGATGTCAGCGAATTCCTTGAGGTTGACTTTCAAGATAAAGCGATCGCCGTCGCCGAAGAGTGGGATTACAACGGCACCGATGACTCGATGCGATTTGCGGATCAGTTCCCGAACGTTGCCGATCACAGGTATTTCAACAGTGGCTTGCTATACCTCAACCTCGATCGCATTCGCGCTCAGGGAAGTTTTGATCAGGCCATGAAACTTCTCGTAAAGTACACCGATCGGTGCCTCTATTACGATCAAACTGCGTTGAATGTCGTCTTCGCTGGCCGCTGTGTCTATTTGGATCCGAACGTCAACTATCAAATTAAATCAGGGCACGAACCCGACGTCGCGTCTTTGTCGCAACTGTCAGAGCGTGGGGTCAATTTGCATTATGTCGCAAAAACCAAACCTTGGTTATGCACCCACCACTCGCTCGCCCACCGGTTTTACCACACCGTTAGGGCAAGCTTGGAAGGCGATCAGGCGACCGCAAAGCGTTGTCGCCAATCGATGCCCGTACTGGCTTCATGCTTGATCAATGGGGCAAAGGGCGTACGCCTTAAAACGACAGCCGCGATCGGGATCGGGGATGCATCGGGTGCTCGTCGCATCGGTCGTGAACACTTCAAACACGCACATCTCCTGTGGCGTGAATTGTGTGACAACAACAAAATCGCTGCGATGCTGCGATCCATCTAAAGACGAGATTGGAATCCATGAAGATTTTTTGCACCGGATTGTCTCGTACCGGAACGACTTCGATCTGCGAGGGGTTTCGAGCACTCGGTTTGCGGGCATGTCATTTTCCGTTTGCCATTTTTGGTCAACCAGAAAAGATCGGCGAACAACAGTTCAAACCTCAACTATCACGAGGTTTGCGCGCCCGTTGGCAGTTACATCGTGAGCTAAAGGCATTGCGTTGCCACGATCCCCTTCGCATTCTTGAACAGAACGATGCGTTTTCAGATCTACCGGTTCCGCTGTACTTTGAACGGTTCGAACAGCAGTACCCTGATGCAAAATTTATCCATACGACTCGGCCGGTCACTGACTGGATCAGCAGTATGCGGTGGTTGCTCGACCGCGGACGTTACGAAAAGAACTGGACGGTCGGCGAGTTAGCCGATGAGATGCACTTCTCCGTCTACGGCTGCACTGAGTTCGACGAGATCCAATTAACCAAAGCTTGGAGTCGGCACGAAAACCGGGTGCATGACTACTTCGCCAGTCGCAGCGACAAGCTTTTGGTGCTTGATATATCGCGCGGTGATTTGTCCTTCGACAAGATTGCGCCTTTCCTAGAGATGTCGGTGCCCAGCGAACCGTTTCCGTCATCGAACGCGAAAAACTGATTATGAAAGTCTTTATCCACAGCGCGACCGAGTGCTTCACCGATCACCTTCCTCACGGGGAAGGGCTGATCTTCTACGACTATCTGGATTCGTTGATCGCACGTGGCTACGACTTCGAAGGGTACAGTGCGAAAGTGTCACTCAAAAAAGAACTGGTCGGCGCTTCGATTCAAACCTTCGAAAGTTCGTTTCCGTTGAAGAGCCTGCATCGATTCGACTACGGAAAACAGATCAACCAACGGTTCCGCGAAGCACGACGATCGGGTTCACGGTTCGATGCCGTTTGGCGTGGCAACCCTTTCGAGAACCTTTGCCCCGTGGCTCCGTCTACGGATGGTTTGCCACTCGTCGTTGGACCGATTTTTCGCAGTTGGCCTTCGGACGTACGTTCATCGCGAATTCCCTATCGGCCCAGCCATATCGCATCTCGACTCGGCGCCCGTGGATGGCAACAAACATTGCGAAAGGCGAACCTGATTCTTTCGACAAGTGAAGAATTAACCCGCTCTTTCGAAGCCCGTGATGACATCCGTGGGCGTGTGATCACGATCCCGGTAATCATCGAAAGGCCGACCGAAATCAGGCCAACAATACGACCCGAAGGATCTCGGTGGCAGATCTCTTGGGTCGGTCGGCTTAGCCCAGAAAAGTTCCCAAACGTCGCGATCGAAACGATCGCCAACTTGCGTAACCGAGGTCATGACGTTCACCTCCGCATGGCCGGCGATGGGGCACTCCGAGAGTCGATTGAGACCCTTGTCGACAAACTCGGTCTTACCGGCTGCGTCGATGTGCTCGGTGCGATCCCCAATAAAGACGTGTGGAAGTTACACGAGTCGTGTGACCTGCATTTGTCGACTTCGAAGAATGAGCCCTACGGACGTGCGATCTTGGAATCGATGTGCGCCGGCTGTGTCCCGATCGCGCATAACTCGGGTGGCCCTTCGGAGTTCCTAAGCAACCCCGAGGAAGCCGTCTTAGTCGAAGAACATGGAGTTGCCGCCTATGCCGATGCGATCTCCGGATTGATCAGTCACGAAAATCGCTTCAAAACAATGTCACAGCGTGCCACCGAAGCCATGCGATCGTATAGCAAGGATTCCGTCGGCCGGCGTCTGGATCAAGAATTTCAATCACTGGGAGAACGGAATTGAGAATCGGGTTATTCACACCGCTACCAGTGTCTCGATCGATCGGCGCTACCAAGAACCGCGTCGAATTCGCCGAGGCGCTTGGTCGGCTTGGCTGGGATGCGGAAGTGTTTGGGGCGGAAGAAATCGGTGCCGGGGCGACGCACGACCGAAATGGGTACGAAGCCTATCAGCGAAAGCTTCGCGAATTTTTATGTCAGCACCACGACCGATTTGACATCGCGCTAGTCGAAGCGGACACGCTACCATTTCCGCGTGAAACGCTTCCGCCTGACATGCTGATCGTCGCGAGGCCGGCGATGGTCTGGGTTCATCACCATCTGATTGAAATCCCGACACCCGATTTTAGCGTCCCACGTCGGATGGCCCAGCGAGTCAAAGGTTTCGTGCGTCGCAACGCCGCGTGGACGCCCCTTCAGCGCCGTGGGCCACAGCGTCAGACCTGCCAGTCCGTTGATCTGGTTCATGCGCTAACACAATGGGACGCCGATGCGTTACAAGCTGACGGAGTGCGACGAACCACCTTCGAAGTGATTCCCAATGGGATCCATGCCGATCGAGCGCATGAGCTTCGAGCCGCCCGCCACGCACATGATGCGAATGATGCGAAATCGATCGTTTTTGTCGGGTCGTTCGACTACCGGAAAGGCTGTTTGGACATCGCCGAAATCATGTCGCACTTGTGGGCCGAAGACGAGCAATATCGATTGACGCTTCTCGGTGCGAAAGGCTTGTTCCAGTCCGAGCAGCAAATCCGCGCCCACTTTCCTGCCCAGTGGCAACATCAGCTTGAAGTGGTGATGAGGTTTGACAACGCTCAATTGCCTGACCTAATGGCGCGGCAATCGATCGGATTATTTCCGAGTTACGTGGAAGGGTTTCCTTTTGGGTGCCTGGAGATGATTGCGTCTGGGCTCCCCACGGTCGCCTATCGATCGCCCGGAGCGGAGTGTTTTGTCCCCGATCAAATCCAAGTCACACCCGGCGACGTCGAAACCGCGGTAGCGTTGATTCGTCGCTTGGCAAGCGACCCTGATTTTTATTCTCATACGACGGACGCCTGCCTTGAAGTTGCAGCCAGATACGATTGGGATCGAGTCGCAGCCGATGCCAGTAACATCTACGAACGAGAACTTCGACGACGACGTGGTCAGCCTCAGCCAACGCTGCAAAGCGTATCGGTTTGACGGGCTGCTATGGCTTTGCAATGTCGTCGTAGCGAACTTCCCGAGTGCCCGTGTCCGTCATTGGTTTTATCGTCGTGCGATGAAAATCGATCTTGCGCCTGGGGCTCACCTGTTGTCAGGGACTTGGATCGATGGTCGAGGTAATCTAAGCATCGGTGCGAATTCGATCATCAATCAACGTTGTCGGCTGGACAATCGCGGAACGCTCTCAATTGGTGCGAACGTCAGCATCTCACCGGAAGTTCATTTGATCACCGCCGAACATGACATACGAGATCGAGACGGTTTTGCCGGCTACACCGAACCGATCACGATTGATGACTGGGTCTTTATCGGATCGCGAGCGATTGTGCTTCCGGGAGTCACGATTGGGGCACATGCCGTGGTTGCCGCCGGGGCGGTGGTGACCAAAGATGTCCAGCCCAACGCCATCGTTGCCGGAGTACCGGCTAAAAAAATCGGGGAACGTCCCGATGTTCATTACCAACTGAATTATCGCCGTCACTTCTTTTAGTGGTGCTAGGACTAAACGTGTTCGCGAAAAAGGAAGGCGACGAAGTGAGTTTGACTGAGGAGTTGGCGGTGCCAACCATTGTCCATCTTGTTCCCAACTCCAAACCGAAAGGTTGCGGGGTGACCGATTATGCGATCGCGGTCTGTGAGCAGACGCAGCGATTGGATAGATCGATCAAGACGCAAATCGTCCGTGTCGATGGGTGTCCCGAATCCACACCTTCGGACGCGTTCGCAGAAAAATTTTGGGAGAAGATCGATGGAAAAATCAAGGATGACATACGCAATGTCACCGCAATTGTCTTGCATTACAGCGGTTATGGATACAGTCAGGATGGGGCTCCGGACTGGCTCGCGACGGCGATCGGTGACCGCCCGCAGCCGTATTCACGGATCCCCGTGGTCACCTTTTTTCATGAACTGTATGCGACCGCGTGGCCATGGCGACGAACGTTCTGGCACAGTCGCCGTCAACGTTTGATCGCCGAACAATTGGCCACAATCAGCGACAGTATTTTGACCAACCGCCAGGTCAGCGCGACCTGGCTCGAAGAGAATACGCCGGAATCGGTCGAAGAAGTTCGCTACTTACCGGTGCCAAGTAACATTGGCGAACCCTCCGGTTATGTCCCCTATCAATCACGCGAACCGATCGCGATTCTATTCGGGCGAAACATTTTCAAACGCCCCTTCACTCGCGGTTCCGGTGCGACGCTGACGACTGATATTTGCCGCCATCTAGGTATCGAACGGATCATCGATATCGGCAATCAGGCGGACTGGAACACCAAGGCATTCGAGGCCGCCGGGATCGAAATCCAAACGCCGGGTTACCTTTCCGGTGAAGATGTTTTGAACTATATGCTTCAGGCTCGTATCGGATTTTTCAGCTATTATCCTGATCATCTCGAAAAATCAGGAATCCTAGCGGCATTTGCCAGATGTGGTGTTCCAATGATCGCCCCGCGACGTGTCAATTCGGCTTTAGCGGAATTGATTCAGGTTGATCATCAACTTCATTTTTCTCGCGGCCTCCTGGGCCGTGATCGTGAACAGATTGACTTGGCACTTGCCGACACTTCCGAACGATTGCACCGTTGGAGTCTGGCGCACTGCGTGACAAAACATGCCCAACTGATTATCAATGCCTGCATCGATGCGCGAATGCAAAATGGGTTTACTGACTTATCTCGTTGCTAACCGATGCCGCCCCCGATTTGGTAGCTACCAATGGTTACGCTACTGGGTCAAGCGGATTCGCCTCTCGCGTGAACTGGTCGTCCAGGTCTTGCGACAAGCTCGTTTTGCGCGTCGATGTGATTCCTTTGGAAAACGCAATGCGCTTTCGTCAATGTCGGTATCGGGATCGATGAAGCGTCTGTCCATCGGTAACGACTGTGCGCTTGGAAAGATCAACATTCAACTGCACAATCATGTCACGATCGGCAATGCCGTGGTCGCCAATGACGGCGTCCACATTATCACCGGCTCACATGATATTCATGACGGTACCTGGCCACTGATTTCGAACCCGGTAGTCGTCGAAGACTACGCATGGTTGGCGACCGGGTCAGTCGTTTTGCCCGGCGTCACCGTCGGACGCGGTGCGGTGGTCGGTGCGTTCGCGGTGGTTGCCAAGTCGATCCCGCCGCTGGCGATCGCCGTCGGTAACCCGGCTCGAGTTGTCGGCTATCGAAAGGTCTCCGAATTCGAATATCGCCCCAACCGTTTGTATGCACTGTTCGAAGCCTGGATCGGTCCACAACAACGCAAAGAGACCACTGCTTCGCCACCGACCGCGATCGAAGGCGTCTGCCTGGGATCGAACCCACTCGCCGAGTCACATTCGCACCTTCATAGCTGAAGCAGTGCGCCGAACATGAAAACGAAGCCGATACACAACATTCAATGAAATTAAGCACCGGCGAATTGATGAACAAAGTCGTCTTCGCGCATCCGACTGGGAATGCGAATTCACGTGCCGCTTTGACGGGACTGTGCGACGCCTCGCTGCTAAGCGAATTCCATACCTCGGTCGCAATGTACTCAGGCAACCTCTGGTCCAAACTTTCAAAGCTCCCCCTTTGTGGCGAGTTAAAGCGACGCTGTTTCGACGACCAAGCCCGCCCCTACACCCGACATCGGGCGATCCGTGAACTTGGACGAATCATTGCGTCGAAGGCTAATCTTGACTTCTTGACACGACGAGAACGTGGCGTTTTTTCGGTCGAAGCCGTCTATCGCGATATCGACCGTCGCGTAGCGCGTTCGGTCGAGCGTCAAAAAGGCGCCGCCGTCTATGCCTATGAAGACGGCGCGTTAGAGTCCTTTCGAACGGCGAAACGAAACGGCGTTCGGTGTATCTATGATCTGCCGATCGGCTACTGGAAAACCCAACGACGTCTATTGTCCGAAGAATCCAATCGCTGGCCCGAATGGTCGTCTACCTTGACCAGCCTGCGTGATTCGCCGGGAAAGCTTGCCTTCAAAGACGAAGAACTGCGTCTGGCCGACAAGATCTATGTTGCCAGTCGATTCACCAAATGGACGCTCGAAGATTTTGACGGTACGCTCGCACCGATCGAAGTCATTCCGTACGGTTTTCCTCCCGCCGAAAAGCCTCGTTCCTACGATGGCCTTACCAAACGACGATTGAAACTGCTGTTCGTCGGCGGTTTATCTCAGCGAAAGGGGATCGCGGATATGTTTTCGGCCGTCGATCAAGTGAAAGACGAAGTCGAGTTAACGGTCGTGGGGAAGTCGGCCGTCTCCCACTGCCGCCCGCTCAATGAAGCACTACAAAACCATCGCTGGATTCCTTCACTGCCTCACAGTGACGTCATCAGCTTAATGCGTGAACACGATGTGCTGCTTTTCCCATCGCTCTTCGAAGGATTTGGGTTGGTCATCACCGAAGCAATGTCTCAGGGGACCGCGGTGATCACTACCGATCGGACGGCGGGCCCCGATCTGATTGAGCACGGAAAAAATGGATGGATCATTCCTGCCGGCTCGACGGAAGCACTGCTTACTCAAATCCAAAGTCTGCTCAATGACCGTGATCAAGTCGCTAGCGTGGGCGAACAAGCTCGTCAGTCAGCGATCGCGCGTCCCTGGCAAACTTATGGCGACGAGCTAGCGGCAAGCATTCGTCACTTTTTATCGGAATAACGATCCGTTTGTTCGAAAACTCGTCTATGTCAGACACCTCCGCATTGACGTCCTCTCCGCCCAGAACACAGCCGCTTTCGGTATCGCGTACCACGTCAAGTATGAAATTGATGCGGGCGGGGATTTGGGCCTACGTCCTGCTGCTGTTTTTCGAGGGGGCTCTGCGAAAGTGGTTCCTTCCCGGGTTGGCAACGCCGTTACTGGTGATCCGGGATCCGGTAGCCTTGGCGGTGATTTTTCTTGCCGGCCGCGAACGCCTGATGCCGCTGAACACCTATGTCGTCGGCGTCTTCGTGATTGGGATCACGGCCGCAATTGGCGCCGTATTCTCCGGCCACGGGCATCCCTTTGTCGCCGCTTATGGCGCGCGTTTGATGCTAATCCATTTTCCGTTCGCATTTGCAATGGGGCGGATCCTCAATCGCGAGGATGTACTAAAATTTGGCGAATTCATGCTGTGGCTAACGGTCGTCATGGTGATCCTCGCGGGGCTGCAATTTTTCAGCCCGCAGTCCGCGTGGGTTAACCGTGGTGTTGGCGGCGATATGGAAGGCGCCGGATTCGATGGGGCGATGGGCTACTTTCGGCCTCCGGGAACATTCTCATTTACCAATGGCTTGACACTCTTTCTTGGTGTCTCGGCGGCCTTCATTTTCTACTTTTGGCTGGAACCGGGACGGGTCAAGCGAAGTTTGCTGCTCGCCGCCACGACGGCACTGATCGCATCCATTCCTTTGTCGATTAGCCGCGCACTCGTATTCGAAGTCTTGATCACAATCGTATTCACAACCGTGGTTGCGATTCGCCGTCCCAAGTATGCCAAGAAACTGTTTCCCGCCTTCGTCGGAATCGCGTTTGCGATTGGCGTCCTGGCGATGACACCGGCGCTACAAACTGCGACCGAAGTGTTGACGAGTCGTTTCACCGCTGCATCGAAAGCCGAGGGTGGCTTGGAAGGCACGCTCGGCGACCGATTTCTCGGCGGGTTACTGTCGGCAGTCGCGAACTCAGCCGAGAAGCCCCTGCTTGGGTCGGGTCTCGGCTTAGGGACCAATGTCGGAGCGAAGCTTGCCACAGGTCAAGTTCAGTTTGTCCTCGCCGAAGCGGAGTGGGCGAGGACGATTGATGAAATCGGGCCTTTTTTAGGAATGACGCTGATTATGATCCGAACCGGGTTGGCGTTTCACTTGCTATGGCTTTCGTTTGTCCAGATCGGCAAGGGATCCCCGTTGCCATGGTTATTGATGAGTTTCGGGTTTCTTATCATTGCCCAAGGCGGCTGGGCTCAGCCGACCGCACTTGGGTTCCACTCACTTATCGTTGGACTCGTGCTCGCGTCGCTTCGCCCCGGCAACTCCCCCGCCTTTCCAAGGTGATAAACACAGCGTCTTGCTTGCCTCACGCACACTTCGCTCGTAACGTTGG
This sequence comes from Roseiconus lacunae, assembly GCF_008312935.1. Taxonomy (NCBI): domain Bacteria; kingdom Pseudomonadati; phylum Planctomycetota; class Planctomycetia; order Pirellulales; family Pirellulaceae; genus Roseiconus; species Roseiconus lacunae. The sequence goes on from NZ_VSZO01000012.1 coordinate 484,335, forward strand.
CTGATTGCCAATCGCACTTCGAACATTAACCGATCAATCAACGCTAACGACTAATCCAGTGATCGCTCTGCAAGAATCTACCGAGCCAAAAACTGCCCCCCCTGTTCCTGTAATGGAAGAGCAACCGAAACGACACCCCCAAGAAGTGATCTTGATTGGCAATTACCCGCTCGATCGCCAAGAGAGTATGGAGCGATTTGCCGTCTTGTTGCATCGGGAATTGACCGATCGGGGTATCGAGGTCAAACATTGGCGCCCCATCGCGGTGCTAGGCCGCGTCGCCACGTCGACGACATCTGGGTACGGAAAGTGGCTCGGGTATTTCGATAAATGGCTGTTCTTTCCCCTTGTTCTGTTTCTTCGCCGTTGGTTTCATCCGCAAGCTCATTTTCATGTTTGCGATCACTCCAACGCGCCGTACCTACGTTCGCTTCCGTCGAAACATTCGTCCATTACCTGCCATGATGTCTTGGCCGTTCGCGCGGCCGAAGGATTCACCGACACCTATTGTCAGACATCGTCGGTAGGGCGATTTCTTCAGCGTTGGATCAAGAAACATTTATTGCAAGCGGATCGCTTGGTCGCCGTGTCGAATCAAACGATGAGCCACCTTCATGAATTTGAACCGACCTCGAATACCGAGCGTTGGCGAGTGATTCACTTGGCGCTCAACAACAACTTTCACCCCGTTTCGCAAACCCAACAACGTCAGCTCCTTGCCCCTTATGGTCTTGGCGGGGATCGTAGCTCGTTCATCATGCATCTTGGGTCATCGTTGCAACGAAAGAACCGAGAAATGTTGATCGACATGGTCAGCCACCTCGGTGAAACCTGGGGGGGAAAGATCTGTTTCGCGGGTGCCCCGGTTGAAACAGCGCTTCGTGAACGGGCACGAGAGCTTGGTGTCGAAGATCGAATTGTTGAGATCACCAAGCCGAGCCACGATGTTTTGCTCGCCTTGTATTCAAGCTGCGATGCGTTCGTGTTCCCTTCATTTTCGGAAGGCTTTGGATGGCCGGTGATCGAAGCTCAAGCATGCGGCGCACCGGTCATTTCGAGCGACGTCGCACCGATGCCGGAGGTCAGCGGAGGCACGGCCCTGCACGCTTCGCCGACGGATGCGGAAGCATTTGCCGAACACTTGCTTTCCCTACAAGACCGCGACGTCCGGCACCGCGTCGTTGAAGAAGGTTTTGAGAACGTCAAGCGGTTTGCGCCAAAGGTGATGATCGATGCTTATGTCCAGATGATGGCGGACTGAAACAACATGCGTTTTGTGCGACTGCTGATCAAGGCGGCGGTGATTTTTTTGCCCTGGCCGCTACGAAGACGAATCCTGATAGCGACGTTCGGTTATCAGATCCACCCTTCGGCGCGGATCCGTTTGTCGTGGGTATACCCGCGGATGCTTGTGATGGGAGCGCATTCCAAGATTGGCCCGTTTGTCGTCGCGGTCAATTTGGATTTAGTCACGCTCGGCCACCACTCGTCGATCGGGCGTCGAAATTGGATCACGGGCTTTCCGACCGGAACGTCGAGTCCCCACTTCGCGGATCAACTCGACCGACGAAGCGAATTGATCGTTGGAGATCATTCGGCAATCACTAAGAATCACCATCTCGATTGCACCAGTTCAATTGTGATCGGAAATTTTGTCACGATCGCGGGCTATCACTCGCAGTTGCTCACTCATTCGGTCGACATCGCCGCTTGCCGGCAAGCGAGTTCTCCGATCACGATCGGTGACTACAGCTTTGTTGGCACCAAAACCGTGATCCTTGGCGGCGCTAGCCTCCCGGCATACTCCGTCCTGGGTGCTAGTTCGCTGCTGAACAAAGCGTTCGATCAAACTTATCAGTTGTATGCCGGTGTCCCAGCGAACGCCGTCAAACCGCTTCCCGAAGATTCAAAATACTTTACAAGAGATGTCGGTTTCATTGTCTGAATCGCGCACGGATCGGCAAGCATTCGCAAGCGAATCAACCCGAACATCGCGACATGCCAAGGGCCCCAAGGTCCTGCATATCATGCCGACGATGAATCCATCGTATGGTGGCCCATGCCAGGGTGTCCGCAATTTGGTTCCACCGATGGATCGGCTGGGAACAACCAGCGAAGTCGTATCGTTCGATCCACCGGAAAATGATTTTTCGCCGTCCGATCCTTTCGTAACACATTGCTTAGGGTCGGGTCGTGGGCCATGGTCGTACAACCGATCCTATCGCCCCTGGCTCGAAGCGAATGCCTGCAACTATGACGTGTTGATCATCCATGGCGACTGGTTGTACCAATCGATCGCGACGATCAGGTCGTTGGCAAAACTGCGGAAGCATCGGCCGGCAGTCGACCTCCCGAAAGTCTACGCAATGCCACACGGCATGCTTGACCCTTGGTTTCAACGGGATGCGTCGCGACGCATCAAAGCGATCCGGAATTGGATCTACTGGAAGGTCTTTGAACATCGTGTGATCGAAGAAAGCGACGGAGTATTGTTCACATGCCATCAGGAACTCGAACTCGCCCGGATTCCCTTTCGCCCTTATCGCCCCAAATTAGAAATCGATGTTGGCTACGGTGTCCCTCGTCCGCCGGCGGCTGATGAAGAAAAACGGCAAGCGTTTCTTCGGCATTGCCCTGAACTTGACGACCGACCCTACCTGCTGTTCCTCAGTCGAATCGATCCCAAAAAAGGCATCGACTTGTTAATTCGCGCCTATGCCGCGGTCAGTGCTGAATTCCCGGTCGATACACGCATCCCAGCTTTGGTCATCGCGGGTCCCGATGGTTCCGCCTATGCTCGGGAAATGAAACGTCTGGCTGGTGAACTGGGTTTGACCAAACCGTCAGACCACAACCGAAATCACGCGGCCGTCCAGTTCACCGGGATGCTGAAAGGCGACGCTAAGTGGGGCGCGTTTTATGGTTGTGATGCGTTCGTTCTTCCCAGTCATCAAGAGAATTTTGGCATCGCAGTCGCCGAAGCACTTGCCTGCGGTTCACCGGTATTGATTTCCAATCAAGTGAATATTTTTGTGGAGATACAAAACGCAAAAGCCGGTTTGATTTTCGACGATAACTTCGAAGGCACCTGCGACTCACTGCGGCAATGGCTTTCGCTAACACCGGCAGAACGCACCGCCTATCGAACCTCTGCGACAGCATGCTATCAACGGTACTTCTCGGTTGACGGAGCCGCCAAACAATTCTTTGAAGCGATCGCCGGGGCCACTTGAACATGCTGGCAAGTGAATCCAAAGTTCGGCTCGATCAATTCGATGCCCAACAAGGTCTTGATCGTGGGGCATCACGATTGACCGAAATGGCTTGGTACTTGGTCAAATGCATGCTGTTCTTGAGCCCTTTGCCATGGCCAGGATCATGGAAGTGCAAGCTACTTCGCCTGTTCGGTGCGAAGATTGGACGTGGGGTGGTGATCAAGCCACGCGTCAATATTCACTTCCCCTGGAAGCTTACACTTGGCGATCACAGTTGGATCGGTGAAGAAGTGTTCATCCTCAACTTCGAACCGATCGAAATCGGAGACCATGCTTGTGTCTCGCAGCGGGCATTTCTTTGCGGTGGGAACCATGATTTTCGCGATCCAACGTTTGCGTATCGCAACGCACCAATCAAGATTGGGAAAGGTGTGTGGATCGGAGCCCAATCATTTGTCGGCCCGGGTGTCACGGTTGACGATTACTCTGTCGTGGTCGCGGGAAGCATTGTGTCGACGAATCTTCCCTCGGCGTCGATTTGCAGGGGGAACCCGTGCCAACCGATTAAACCGCGTTGGCCATCGACTTCAGGCGGCGAATAATAAAGCGTCGTCATGTCATGCTTTACTGCGATCGCGACTTGGTTCGAACCTGAAGCATGAATGATCCCTTTGTCACTCCTCAAGACGAGCTGCTTTCGTGAATATCCTCCTGTACGGCTTGAACTACTCGCCAGAAGAAATCGGAATCGGTAAATACTCCGGCGAAATGGTTCAGTTCTTGGCCGATCAGGGACATCATGTGACCGTTGTCACGACGCCACCTTACTATCCCGATTGGAAGGTCGGCAAAGGATACAAAGCATGGGCCTACAAATCAGATATCTCTAATAACCGGTCTGGCGGCGAAGCTTCCGGAACCATCACCGTGATTCGCTGTCCGATTTGGGTTCCCAAACAAGTCAACGGACTTAAACGGATCTTGCATTTGGCGTCGTTCGCTGGCACCAGTCTTCCGGTTGTATTGTGGAAAGCCCTGCGAAGGCGTCATGAGGTGGTCATGACGGTCGAGCCGGCAGCATTCTGTATGCCGGCGACCTTGGTGGCATCATTGCTCCGTCGATCAAAATCTTGGCTTCATGTCCAAGACTTCGAAGTCGATGCCGCTTTTGAACTCGGTATTCTGAAACAACCGCTGTTGAAACGATTGGTGTTGGCGGCCGAAGCGTTTTTAATGCGTCGTTTTAACCGGGTCTCGAGTATCTCGCCCAACATGGTATTCAAGTTGATCCAGAAAGGGGTCGCCGAAAATCGATGCGCCATGCTTCCCAATTGGGTTGACTGCACCATCATGCGACCTTTGGGACCGGCTTCATCAGCGGGAGATGGCTCGAATCAGAAAACAGCACTAGAACGAGGTTCAGATCGGTTGCGTATCGATCCGGCAGCACCGTCTACGCCGCCAGAGAAGGTATCAGCGCTTGCGGGATTGCGAGACTCGTTTGGCCTACCGATTGATAAATGTCTCGCGATGTACGCTGGCAACATCGGCGCTAAACAGGGCTTGGAAATCATCCTGGAAACGGCCCGTGAGCACGCCGATCGAACCGATTTGGCGTTTGTGATCTGTGGGACAGGTGCGGCGCATCAAGAATTGCTGCAGCGTTCTGAAGGCATTGGAAACATTCACTGGTTGCCGGTCCAACCGCTCTCTCGATTTAACGAACTGATGAACTGCGCGGATATTCATCTGTTACCACAGAGGGCAGGGGCGGCGGATTTGGTGATGCCGTCAAAACTAACTGGGATGCTCGCCACCGGTCGCCCAATTGTTGCTTGTGCGGCGCCGGGGACACAAATTGCCGATGTGGTTCGGGGGCGAGGCCTCGTCGTACTTCCGGATGACGTAGAAGCATTCTCGCACGCCGTGATCCAACTGGCCGAATCATCCGACCTTCGTATCCGGCTCGGTCAAGCAGGACGCGAATACGCAGTCAATCACCTGAGCCGCTTAGCCGTGCTATCCAAATTCGAATCGGACCTTCAAACGTTGGTTGGTGATCGAAACATACAATCAAACGCTGTTCGTCAAGTCACGGATGTGACGCCCGATACACCGGACAAGCCGGACGAAAGTAGCGATACAACCACTCGTTCACGGCGGCCATCGAACGATCCGGCCGCTTCAACTCTCCAGGCAGCAGTTCCACGATGAAACGTCACGCCGTTCGTCCTACGGATCATCAACGTTTTACGATTGCTTGGATCTGGTGCATCGCAACACTGATGCTTGCGACCTATACGCTGCTAAAACCCAGCACATCGGCGCAAGACCTTTTCGGCTTACCCAACTCGTTCGTTCAATGGCTCGATAAGAACTACAACTTACGCACGTTTATCATGACGTTCCTGATCGGCATTGGGCCAGCCCTTTGCCTTGCCGGTCAAAATTACAATCGAATCCGCCGAATCATCCTGACAGTGATCTTGGCGGTTTTAGTTGGCTTGGAATTTTGCCAGATAGCAATCCCGACGCGTGGCTTTAGCTGGCCGGATGTGTTTTACACTGTTGGTGGAGTGATCGTCTGTGAAATGCTTGCCATTGGGATCGTCCTGTACTGGCATGGCAACGGGTTAGAGCATCTTGTGTTTGGCTCTGACCGAACGGCGGCACGCAACAAGCGATTTTTTGCTTGGGCATGCATTGTCCTGATCTTGATGCAGCTGGCGCTTGTTTTCGGATCCAGCTATCTCCCCAATGTTTCTTTGGCAATTCTGCCGACGTGGCTGGCAGAGTGGCTCCGCGTCTAGAGAGTCATCCTCGCCACTGCTCCTCGAGAGAGCCAGCGGCATCGACGTTGCATCTTCAGCGGCTCGCCTTTATCGAAACCGTCGAGAGAATTGACGAAGGAACTGCTTCGCCGGTTGACCTGACCGAACGAGTGCTTAGTTCCATTTGAAATAGGGGTTCGGGTCATCAACCGACCGGCGTTGCCCCCGTTATCGCACCGCAGCCGTGGCTAACGCCATGCGGTTAATCCGGAACGAAGCACTAGGGCGCGGTGTCGGCCAGTTCATCAAAGAATTGCACGTACTCTTGGATGCCCTTGGGCTTGACGACGTACATGTCCGCACCGACTTCGACGGCGCGTTGACGATCGACGATGTCACTACTGTTGGAACATAGCGCGACCTGAGGCTGGTCGGGCAGCCGGGGACGGGCACGCAGGTTTTCGACGACTTCGAATCCGTTGATCGCCGGCATTCGGACGTCAATCAGCACGAACGCAGGTGTCTTCTCTTCGCCCCGTTCGACTCGCTCCCAAAATTCCAAGAAAGAATTGCCGCCACTGAAAACGCGCAGCGAATTGGTGAGCTTGGACCGAGAATAAACGAGCTTGACAATATCCAACTCCATCTCGTCGTCATCGACGACGATGAAGTCGTTATTGCTCATTATTTTGTTCTCGATCATGTTGTTTTCTTAGCGTGAATTTCAAGTGGGTGAAATCCGGTCCAGATTCAGCGAAAATCTCGCCGGAGTGTTTATCGACAATTCGCCGACACAAACTCAGCCCAATCCCGGATGCCTCCTCCTGTCCGGTGTCAGCTTTGCGGAACATCTTGAAGATCTCCTCAAGCTGACTCGACGGGATTGTCGAGCCTGTATTTCTAACTCCAAAAATCCATCCAGTTTCCTCCGCCTGCTCGGCGGTGAACGCGATTTCGAAACCATCTCGATCGACGTATCGCAGTGCATTCGCGATCAGATTATTGTACAGCCATTCTAGAAGGGAAGGATAGCCGAACAATCCGGAAGGAAACACATCACGCTTAATTTCCACACCGCGACAACTCAATTGTTCCTCGAAACTGTGCAGTGCGGTGTCAATAATCTGGTCAAAATTAATCGGTTCACGCGTCAATTCTCCCCCAGACAGCCTGGTCAGACGCCGAAAATCGTCCACCATCCTGTACATTTGATCCGCGCATCGTTGAATTCGGCTGACGTAAAAGATCAATAATTCTTCGTCGGCTTCGGGTAACTGCTCTCGCAATAGCTCGAGTAAATTCAGTTGTTTGCGAATTGGCTCGCGTAGATCGTGGGCCGCCAAATGGGTAAAGTGCTCTAAATCCTTGATCGCTTCAAGCAATCGATGGTTGGTGCTACGCAAATCTGACTCGGACTGCTTCACCTCTGCGACCATCGCCTCGAACGCGCGGGCGAGCGTACCAATTTCATCGTCGCGCTGAACCGGTAGCATCTCGACCGACTTTCGGGCGCGAATGTTCCTCGCCGCAAGCGTGATTTGCTGTAGCGGTCGCGTCAGAAAATTGGTCGACAAATAGGCCACGATCAACGACACCATCACCAGCAGTCCGGTTGCGATGGTCGCCCACTGGATCACGCGTGTTTGGGAATCCGATACGATCAAGTTGGTCGCCAAGACGCCCAAAACGATCTGCCTCGGATGGACTCCCGGCAACAAAGAAAACTTGTCGACGACCAGTTGATGATGCCCTTTGTCGAGAGCAATTTCTTCAGGTGCCGTCTCCTTTCTTTCGCCACCGCCAAGCGTGGGAAACAAACCCGATGCCGATGGGTAGTCATCTTGTAATCGGTAGCGTTTTCCAAGCTCAAATCCGAAGACGCGATCGGAATCGGGGTGTAGTAAATAATCCCCCTCATCATTGGTAATCAGATACTGATAGGCATCAGAGTCGTTGTGCAGCACGTTCTCGACAAGTGCATTAAAACGAATGTTATAAACAACGATTCCGATCGAAGTTCCCGCGTCATCCTTGACCGGTGCCGCGATCCGCAACATCGGACGATGGGGAATCTCGATCTCACCAAATTCGCGATTGAGATCGATATCGGAAAGAAAGACTTCGCCGGCACCAAGACGCATGGTCTCGTCGAAATAATAACGTGAACCTTTGGGTTGCAAATCGTCGCCCCTGACGACAACGATTTCCCCATTCTTTCGATCGACCCGGACGACCTCCTTACCCCCGTTCGCCGTTCCGATTAGCCGCACTTGATCGAAGTAGTCACGGTACTGAATCGACGTCTTAAAAATTTGTTGGATCAGTAACGCTGCGTCTTCCCCTTCGACGTCATCGACTTGCATTCCGTTTGCGTTTTGCAACGCCGACTTCACCGTCGGAAACATCGCGGTGAGCGAGATACTGTCGACGAGTGCTCGCAATTCATTCTGGATCGCCAGTTCTCCGGTGGTCCGGATCTGGCGTAGACTGGCAACTTGTTGAAAGCGGGTAATCCGACGATAACCGTAAGCGACGATCGCCCCGATCAAAACTGCGGTCGTCAGGACCAACAAGATCGAGAACCAGCGAATTTGCCATATAATCTTCATCTGGGAACGCCACGGCGTACGTTAAGGTCGGCAAACAGCAAGGTCGGCGACTCGCGCGGCAAACACGAGCCTAAAGTGTTGCCGAAAACCTCACTATAACATAGTGCGGCGTTAGCCTTGGACCGTCAAAAACGCCTGATCGGGCGTTCGATTGAGAGTCTATCCCGACCGATCTCAGACAGACCGTTGGTAGATCGCCGTCAACAAGGACTCGGTATCCTTGAACTTCTTTTTACTGGCCAAGGCTTCGTCGATTAATTGCCGGGCATCGGCTTCGCTGTGCCCGAGTGTCACCAACGCGTCAAATGTCTCACTGGCGACTGCGTTGGCCCCCGCATCGACTTCTCCGGCAGGCGATGTCTGATCGACCATTAGGGCAAACCGTGGCATTTTCCGCCGCAGCTTCGCGATGATCCGTTCGCTTGTCGCCGGGCCGACGCCGGGTAGGGCGGAAAGCGACTTCGCGTCTTGCTGTTCGATCATGACCGCAAGTTCTTTGACGGGACGCACCATCGCGCGTAGTGCCTTCTTTACGCCGACACCATCGACACTGCAAAACAGATCAAAGAACTGTCGCTCCGGCTCGGTCATGAATCCGACCAAACGTGGCGTCAGCCGACCGCCACCTTGTGCGTTGCCTTCGATGTAATCGAGCGTATGAAGCTGGATCGTCTGACCGACTTTGGTTTGCAATTGTCGTCGGGTGTAATCACCGACCAAGACTTCGTATTGAAACGGCGCGGACTCGATCGCGATTGACGCTTCGCCGACGAAGGCCAGCTTTCCAGAAATATTAATGATCATCAGTTGGCCGGCAGTCTTAGCTGCCGATGGCAAGCGGATTGAAACTGAGGTGATAACTGCAAATGGCGATGGCCAAGGCATCGGCAACGTCGGCAGGTTCGGGGACCGATTGCAAGCCGAGCTGCAGCCGTACGGCTTGTTGCATTTGATGTTTGGGCGCATGCCCATTGCCGGTCATGACCTTTTTGACCTTGGTGGGTTCAAAGCTTTTCACTTCGATCCCGGCGGCAGCGGCTGCCAAACAGATGACGCCCCGGGCATGGCCCATCAAGATTGCGGTTTTGGGGCGAGAGTAATGTGAGAACAGTTGCTCGAGAGCCAGATAACTGGGCTCGTGCTGCTCGATCACTTCCGCGACGCCTTCGTGAATTTCTTTGATTCGATTCTCGAGCGAATCCCTTTGCTTACTACGAACGATCCCCGCTTCGATCAAACACAGGTCGCTGCCGACCGCTCGAATGACGCCGTAACCGGTGGTGTTCAAGCCCGGATCAATTCCCAGGACGGTCATCGGCGAAACATTCGCTTGGATGCTGGGGCGTACGCTGTTGGATCGAAGCGGCATCAGGGCGTCCTCACGAGGTTTCCCAGGTGGTGCCTTCTTTCTTGTCGAGCAGCGAGATTCCGATTTCGGTCAGGCGATTGCGGATCGCATCGCCAGTTGCATAGTCCTTGCGTTCACGCGCTTCTTTGCGAAGATCGATCAACAAGTGGACGGTTTTGTCAAGCAACTCCTGAGCCGCCTCGTCACCGCCGCCAGATGCCGGAACCTTAGTGAACAATCCGAGGATGTTGGTCAGTTCCTTCATCTTCCGCATCGCGACGATCAGCGATTGGACTTCGGTTGAAGTCACATCCGCGCCCGGTCCTAACTTTGATTCGTCCAAGTAACGATTCATCGTTCGTAGCCAATCGAATAGCACGCTGACGCCCAGGCCGGTATTTAGATCATCGTCCATCGCCGTGATGAACTTACCACGGAACTCGTCAACTTGCTTCAGCAATGCGTCATCGCCAGGATCAAACTCGCCGTCCTTTCGTGTGCGAGCGGGCTCGAGCGAGTCGTCATAAAACGACAGCTTGCTGATCTCCTCGAAGCGATCAAACAAGCGATAGAAACCTTCGAGTGCGACACCGGCTTCTTCCAAGCCTTCTTCGTTGAACAGGATGGTGCTGCGGTAATGTGTTCGCAACAAGAAAAAGCGAATCCGTGTACCGGTATGACGACGAATCAAAGTGCTCAATCCGCCGGCTCCCTTTGATCGGCTGATCTTGCCTTCGGCTTCCTCTTCGGGAGTTGATTCGCGATCGCTTTTCCCGCCGACCTTGCCTTTCGCGCCGGCTCGCATCAGCCCGTTGTGCATCCAGTACTTGACCATCGGCTTGCCGTGGCAACAACTGCTTTGGGCGAGTTCGTTCTCGTGGTGCGGAAACATCAAGTCCAGGCCGCCGCCGTGAATGTCAAAGGTCTCGCCCAGGATCTCGCGACTCATCGCGGAGCACTCGATGTGCCAGCCTGGGCGTCCCTTTCCCCAGGGGCTGTCCCAGGAAATCTCGCCCGGCTTGGCGGATTTCCAAAGTGCAAAATCGCCCGCAGAGCGTTTCTTTGCCGCCGCACCACCGCCTTCGCCCTGCTGGTCGTCGACGTTTCGGTTGGACAATTGGCCGTAGCTGGAATCTTTGGCGACATCAAAAAAGACGTCCCCCTCGACCGCGTAGGCGAATCCTTTGTCGACCAGATTCTCGATGAACGCGATGATGTTTGCCATGTGGTCGGTCGCCCGTGGCATGTAATCGATCTGGTTGACGCCCAGCTCGCGCAGGTTAGCCAGATAGTCCGCCGTCATTTCGGTGGCGATTTGGGAAACCGGCAGACCACGTTCGCGGCTTTTGTTGATCAGCTTGTCGTCGACGTCGGTGATGTTGACCACCCAGGTCGGCTCATAGCCGCTGTATCGCAGGTAGCGTTTGATGGTGTCAAAGATCACCGGGCCGACCATGTGACCGATGTGACTTTCGGCGTAAACGGTGGGACCGCACAGATAGATTCCGACCTGCGGAGGATTCAACGGCTGGAAATCTTCTTTGGTTTTTGTCAGCGTGTTGTAGATTCGGAGCTTGCTATCAGGGTTCGGCACGGTGCTGGTCCGGCAATGCAGGGAAAACGGCGGGATTGGTTCGATGGATCCGATGAGCGTGGAATTGTAGGGACACACTTCGATTACGCCGAGACCGATTGGGGGAAGTTATCAAGGGCGTTTTAATCGCTACGGATTGCCCGATCTTGACAGTCTTCTTACGTACCTCTCATTGACCAAACCGCTTGTCGCAAATAGATTTAGCCGCGCTCGGCTTGAGAAGGTGAAGTGAATCGGGCGAGTTTGGCGGATCTTCCGATGGTCCGCGGCCGCACCCATAGCTGAGTAGGACGCCCCCGATTCGTCGCCAGAAGACGACTTATTTCTCCCCCGAGCTCTCACGGAGCGTTTGACCGTAAGTCCTTTCCGGCGCTGGCTTTAACCAGCGCTGACAAGGGGGACAGAACGGTTCGCCCGCGGCGGGCTCACGCCCTTTCTGAGACGGTTTCGATAGAGAACAACCATGGCGAACAAGATGGTCTATTACTTCGGTAAGACAAAAACCGAAGGCAAAGGTAAAGCGAAAGACCTCCTCGGCGGCAAAGGCCTTAATCTGGCCGAAATGACCTCAATCGGTCTTCCCGTGCCTCCAGGATTCACGATCACCACCGAAGTTTGCGACCAGTACTACCAGGCTGGCGAGCAACTGCCGTCCGGTCTGATGGACGAAGTCGGCAAAGCGGTCAAGAAGCTAGAAAAAGAACTGAGCAAGAAGTTCGGCGACAACGACAATCCGTTGCTCGTTAGCGTCCGCAGTGGTGCGGCCGTCAGTATGCCCGGGATGATGAACACGATCCTGAACCTGGGCCTGAACGACGCGGCCACCGAAGGCTTGGCCAAAGCGACCAAGAACGAGCGTTTCGCGTACGACGCCTATCGCCGACTGATCAATATGTTCGGCGACGTAGTGATGGGCATGGACCATCACATGTTTGAAAAAGCGTTCGACAAGATCAAGAAAAAGTACAAGGTCGAAGATGACACCGAAGTCCCCGCCGAAGGACTGAAGGAACTTTGCGAAGCGTACAAAGACGTCTTCCGCAAACACACCGGCGAAGACTTCCCTCAAGACCCGTTCGCACAACTGGAACTGGCCATCAAGGCAGTCTTTGGTTCGTGGAATACCGAACGGGCGGTCAAGTACCGCGAGATCGAGAACATCCGCCACTTGGTCGGCACCGCCGTCAACGTCCAGTCGATGGTCTACGGCAACATGGGCGAAGACTCCGGAACCGGCGTCGCGTTCACCCGGAACCCCAACACCGGTGAAAACAAGTTCTACGGCGAATTTTTGATCAACGCCCAAGGTGAAGACGTCGTCGCCGGGATCCGCACCCCGCAACCGGTCGCGGAAATGCCCAAGTGGAACCGAGCGATCCACAAGCAGCTTCTTGAAATCAAGAAGACCCTGGAAGACCACTACACCGAGATGCAGGACATCGAGTTCACGATCGAACGCGGTGAACTGTTCATGCTTCAGACCCGAACCGGTAAACGAACCGGGATCGCGGCCGTTAAGATCGCTTGTGACCTCGTCAAAGAAGGTTTGATCGACGAGAAAGAAGCGGTCATGCGAGTTCCGCCGAACGCGCTAACGCAACTGCTGCTACCGAGCTTTAAAACCACCGCTCGTAACGCCGCCGAAGTACTTTGCAAAGGCATCAACGCGTCGCCGGGTGCCGCCGTCGGTCAACTTGCGTTCACCGCCGAAGAAGCTCGTGAACGTAAAGACGCCGGCGAAAGCATCATCCTCGTTCGCCGCGAAACCAGCCCCGAAGACGTCGACGGCATGAGCGCTGCCGTCGGTATTTTGACCAGCACCGGTGGTGCGACCAGCCATGCCGCTGTTGTCGCTCGCGGCTGGGGTAAATGCTGTGTCGCCGGTGCCGGTGACGTTCACATCGACGAAAAAACCAAGAAGATCAAGGTCAACGGCAAGACCTTGGGCCCCAAAGACACGATCAGCCTGGACGGCACCACCGGTGAAGTCATGCTCGGCTCGGTCGAGACCCAAGAGCCAAAGCTCTCCGGTGACTTCGCCAAGCTGATGAAGTGGGCCGATCAATACCGCACCTTGGCCGTTCGCACCAACGCGGACTCGCCCGCCGACAGCAAACGTGCTCGCGACTTCGGCGCCGAAGGCATCGGCCTTTGCCGTACCGAACACATGTTCTTCGAGCCAGAACGCATCATCCACATGCGTTCGATGATCCTGGCAACCGACGAAGATGCTCGCCGCGGTGCACTGGCCAAACTGTTGCCGTTCCAACGCAAAGACTTCGAAGGCATCTTCAAAGCGATGAACGGTCTGCACGTTACCGTCCGCCTGCTTGATCCGCCATTGCACGAGTTCTTACCGCACGACAACGCCGCACAAAAAGAAGTCGCGGGCGAAATCGGCGTCAAACCAGGCGAAGTGAAGAAACGTACCGCGGCATTGCACGAAGCGAACCCGATGCTCGGCCACCGTGGGTGCCGCCTGAGCATCACTTATCCAGAAATCCTGGAAATGCAAGTTCGGGCGATCACCGAAGCGGCGATCAACTGTGCGAAGAAGAAAATCAAAGCTCATCCGGAAATTATGATTCCGCTCGTCGGAACGTTCCAAGAGCTTGCTTTGCTTCGCAAAAAAGCCGAAGAGACGATCGCCGCGACCAAGGCTGCGAAGAAGTTCGACGGCGATTTGGATATCGCGATCGGAACGATGATCGAAATTCCACGGGCCTGCTTGACCGCCGATGAAGTCGCCGAGCATGCTGACTTCTTCAGCTTCGGTACCAATGACTTGACCCAAATGACGTTCGGTTACAGCCGTGATGACGTCGGCGGGTTCTTGCCCGACTACATCAACGAAGAAATCCTTGACAACGACCCCTTCCAGTCGCTCGACCAAACCGGTGTCGGACAGCTTGTCGAAATGGGTGTCGAAAAAGGCCGCTCGACGAAGAAGTCGCTCAAAGTCGGCATCTGTGGTGAGCACGGTGGCGACCCAAGCTCGATCGACTTCTGCCATCGCGTCGGGTTGAACTACGTTAGCTGCAGCCCATTCCGCGTGCCGATCGCTCGATTGGCGGCCGCACAAGCTGCGATCCGCAACGCCTAATCGTTTGCGGGCAATCACGAACAGTATTCGAATCGGACAGGTCCCATCGGCCTGTCCGATTTTTTTATTCCGCTTCTGCGATCACATGTGCGACCGCGTGTGTCCGGCAGGCTGACAAGCTGAGATGCAATCGATCGATCTCGTGCTCGCTGGCGCACTGCAGCGCGTTGCCCGACAAGACAACGTCATATCCCGATCCTGGACGCACGACGATTTCGATCTCGTTCCATCGCACACCGCGACGTCGACAGCGGAGTGCCTTCATCACCGCTTCCTTGGCGGCCCAACGAGTCGCAAAATGGCCCGGTGCGTCGGCCGTTTGAACGCAGTACTCGATTTCGTCGGCGGTATAAACACGCTCCAGAAATTGCTCACCGTGGGTCTCGATCATCTTGGCGATGCGAACGGTTTCGACGATTTCAGTCCCGGTAGCGATGATCGACATAGAAAAAGACTGACACCAAGGCCAGCGAAGCAATCGCCGGCCAAAAGAAAAGACAGGAACGAGCGGTGAGTACCACTCGTTATTTTAGCCCAGCCGCTTTCTGCGTGCGCGACAACACTTCGGCGGCAACACTGCGAGCCCGCTCGGCACCCTTGGCAAGCACTTCGCGGACGAAGTCCAAGTTTTGCTCCAAGTCGGCTCGTCGCTGCCGGGCCTCGTCAAAGTATCCCTCGCTCGCTTCGGCGATCGCCTTCTTGACTTCGCCATAACCGAAGCCGCCGCGCCGATACATCGCAGCCATTTCCTCGCGACGAGTCTGATCGGCGAATAACGAGAAAAGCTGATACAGATGGTCGCCCTCGGGCTCTTTGGCGTCTTCCATCGGCCGGCTGTCGGTGGTGATTCGCATGATCTGTTTGCGGATCTTCTTGACTTCACCGAACAGCGGCAGCGTATTGTCGTAGCTCTTGCTCATCTTTTCGCCGTCGGTCCCTGGTACCTTCGCGCTGTCATCGAGCACGTTTGCTTTGGGCATGACAAAGGTGTCACCGAATTGATGATTGAAGCGCCCGGCGATGTCGCGGCAGACTTCGATGTGCTGAACCTGATCGGCACCGACGGGCACAAGCTCACTGTCATAAGCCAAGATGTCGGCCGCCTGCAGTACCGGATACGTAAACAACCCCGCGTCCGCCGGGAGGCCCTTGTCGACCTTCTCTTTGTAGGCAACGCAGCGCTGCAGCAGTCCCATCGGGGTTCCGCTAAGCAAGATCCAGCACAGTTCGCTGACTTCGGGAATGTCCGACTGAACGAACAGCGTTGCTTTTTCGGGATCCAAGCCCAACGCGAGTAAATCCAGCGCGACATTGATCACGTTGTCTCGCAATTCGTCCGGGTTGCGAATAGTGGTCAGGGCATGCAGGTCAGCGATGAAGTAAAAGCCATCGTTGGCGTCTTGCAGATCAATGTATTGGCGGATCGCGCCAAAGTAATTGCCCCAGTGAGGCCGTCCGGTGGGCTGAATCCCCGAGAGCACGCGTTTTGGTTTGGAATCGTCCATGCGATGAGCTTTGACGCAAAGATGTGGTGATTGGAAAAACGGAAGGCGTGATTGTGGAGAAAACACGTTCGCTTTTGAAGGCGGGAGACTTCCGCGACACCGTCGTGCGGCGACGACTGAGACAGGCTGTCACGCGAATTGCACAAACCTGCAAAACCGCAGCAGGTCGATTCGCAGGTGCGAAAGGCTGGCCGACTAGCCGGATCAATAAAGTCTACCCAAACTCTAAAATTTGCCTGTTCTGCTTGATCGGCGCAGTGGGACCGCTATCTTACTGATGCATCGGAGCCGAACTTTGCGGCATGTTCAACTAGTAGGATCGGAGGGATTAAACAACAATGACGCGTCTTCGTTTTTCGGTCTGTATGGCGATGTTGGTCGCTGCAGCCGGGTTCTCTGAGTCAGCTCTCGCACAGGGCTCCTCGGGAGGATCTTCCGGCGGTTCCTCGGGCGGGTATACAAGCTCGGGTGGCAGCAGCGGTGGCCTCGTTAGTTACGGTTCCTCAGGTGGATCTTCGGGTGGATACGCCAGCAGCGGCGGATCCTCCGGCGGTCATGTCGGTCCACTCCGCCGACTCGCCGCTCGGATTCACGCGCGTCACGCGGCTCGTTACGCCGCCTACGGTGCATCGTCCGGCGGAAGTAGCGGTGGATCATCCGGTGGCAGCAGTGGCGGTTCTTCGGGCGGCAGCAGCGGCGGAATTTCCGTCCGCTACTATGTGCCTCAGGGAAGCAGTGGCGGCAGCAGCGGTGGATCGTCCGGTGGCAGTAGCGGTGGCGTTCGCAAAGTCACCCGCATCACTCGCACCGTGCCGCTAAGCAGCTACGGATCCGCGTCGATCAGCCCCGCCGACGACGCGTTGGCAGGGTACGAGTCATCGACGATCGAAAGCTCTTACCGCAAGTACAGCGCCCCAAGCGAAAGCGTTGCCAAGGCCGAAGTACCTGCCACCGATGCGGCCGACAGCGATGCCGCTTACGAGTCGGCAAAGCCCGCTTTGGACGACGATGCCGCTCTCCTGACCGTCGCCGTTCCACACGACAGCGCCAAAGTTCAGGTCAACGGACATGAAACGACCAGCGAAGGATCCGTTCGTAAGTTCATGTCACGAGGCTTGAAAGAGGGTTATCTTTACACCTACGTCGTCAAAGTCACCTACGACCACGAAGGCGAAACTCAAACAGAAACCCGCGAAGTCAAACTGCGTCCTGGCGACAACGAGCAAATCGTTTTCGAACCGCCGACCGCCAATGAAGCAGACGCCGAAAATTTGAGTGCTGCCAACGAGACGCCTGAAGCTCCGGTCGTCACCGTCGTTAAACTGCACGTCCCCAGCGACGCAACCGTCAGCTTGGCCGGCAACGAGACCAACGGCAAAGGCAAAGTGAGAACCTTCCGCACGACTCAACTGAAGTCTGGCGAGCAATGGAAAGACTACACCGTTCGCGTCACTGCAACGATTGGTGACCAAAGCATCAGTCGTGAAAAGACAATTGACGTTGAAGCGGGTAGCACCAACGAGATCACGTTTGACTTCGAAGATAATTCGCTTGCTCAGCGTTAGTCCTCGAGCGGACACCAACTCCAGTCAAAACGCCCGGTCGATCACATCGGCCGGGCGTTTTTCGTTGGGTTATGATGACGAGCTCTCAAACATGCGAACCATGCGTTCCGATCTGGTTTGATGGAATCGAGCAGCAGCCGTCTCGTTCTATGCCCAATTTTGGCGAAACACTAAATGCCCATCTGAGCCAAAATGTCGGCGATACGTCCCACGGTCATCGTTAACTGCGGGTGGGATTGTTGGAACGACTCAGTCTGCTCTTGAAGCAACTTCGCCAACGAGGATGAATCGATATCTTTTTGATCGAGTGTGGCAGAAATCTCATCCGCCGCTTGGCGAAGTCGATTTGCCTCGTCAGGTTCGAGATCCTGGATCGATTCCAAGGTCGAGTGAAGCTGTGACAAAGCTTCGTCCAAATCTTTACGCATTGACTTTCGCTCGAAAAAAGTGTGTTGGGTTCGGGATGGTGATTAATGAAACCTATCCGGAAACCGATGTATGCCAACTTGTGATCCGGTACGGTGGGCCGCGACACGAACGTCGCTGGATCGATGCGAGTGCGTTCGGCCCACGCTTTGACAATTGGCCCTCCACCGACGACTCGCAGGATAGACGTTTTCAAAATCCCACCCAGAAGCCGCAAAACGGATCGTTTCAAAGCGGCATCCGGTCAGTCCTGAAAGTATACACCTTGCCGCAAATTTGTCGCCGCTACGTCAAATCCCCCGTCGGCTAACGATTTGGAAAGCTGGTGTTCGAGCGTTCCGATTCGGAGCATTGGCCTAAGACTGGGCTGGAACGACGATGCGTTCACTGATCGAATGCAACTCCTGCAAGACCGCCCGGCACCCGTTCAAATCTTCCTCGCCGGCCAGCCTTTCCATTGCCCGCGTCGGCAGTTCGAAGTGGTCGAACCCGGCCGATCCCCCTGTGCCACGCAACCAGTGAGATAATCGTGCCAACTGCACGAAATCTCCGGTCGCAAGTGCGATGCTCATCTCATCAAGTTTTCCGCGGAAGATGCTCAGGAACTCATGAACGATCTCTCGGAACGCTTCGTCATCCATCGGCAAACTTGACTCAATTGGTTCCGATGCAACTGCCTGGCCTTGGCTTCCACTCTCGTGATTTGTTTCGGATTGGCTACTTGGCGGCGATGGTGATTGCGTAACCGATCCGACCAAGTCGATTCTCGAAGCAAGGTGGAGCACCTGCCGCACTAAGATTTCACAGCGTGACTGCGATTCAGCTTCGGCGCTAAGTTGCAATTGTTTCGAGGGGTCAACGAAGTCCTCGAAGCCCGCGCTTCCGCCGACACCTTTCAACCAATGCGCCTCACGAGCAAGCGTGGACCAATCCTGGTCGTCCAATAGTGTCTTCAATTTCGGTAAGCGATCTTGAAGGACGTCGACGAAATCTTGTGCGATCTCAAGAAACTCCGGATCATCGAGCGGGTAGCTACAGACGATCGGCGTTTGCTGACTAAAGTCATACTCGATGTCGCTGGAATCAGATGATGCTTCCTGTCTTTCCGCTGGCACAGACTCGGTCACTTTCTCGATCGATTCGTCCATCCCTGCTGATGGTTGAGTGTCGACTGAATGGCGCCGTGGGTTGCCGAGTTCTCCGGCGATTGTCGCCAGCAGCAAGTCAATCTTAATTGGCTTACTCAGGAATCCCGAGCAGCCCGCGTTCAAGCATTTTTCTTGATCGCCTTGCATCGCGTTCGCGGTGAGTGCATAGATAGGTGCCGTATAGCCGGCTTTTCGGAGCGTACCGGTAGCGGTGTAACCGTCCATCACCGGCATTTGCATGTCCATCAAAATGATGTCGTAAACTTGCTCGGTCGCTTTCTCCACCGCAAGCTGACCGTTCTCGACGGCAACCACCTCAGCACCGGCTTTCCCGAGTACCAACTGAAGTAATTTTCGGTTCGGTGATCCGTCGTCAGCGACCAATATTTTGCAAGGCGGCAATTGCTGGACATCTTTTTGAATGGATGACGAAGATTCCAGTTCGGCGGCCGCCTCGACCGGGTCGATCCATTCGAATTCCTGCTCTTGTCCCAGTGGAATCTCGATAGTGAACGTTGTCCCCTTGCCGACTTCGCTGGCGAGCGAGATATGGCCGCCCATCGCCTCGGCAAGCTGCTTGCTGATCGCCAGCCCCAGGCCGGTCCCGCCGAATCGCCTCGTGATCGATGTGTCGGCCTGCTGGAATGGTTCAAAGACTTTCGCCTGCGCTTCGGGCGAAATCCCAATCCCTGTATCAATGACATCGATGGCAAGCGACCATTGTTGATGTGGCGACCGTTTTGGATCGAGAGCACGCGCGACGACCTGAACGGAACCTTCGTCGGTAAACTTAATCGCGTTGCCGGCAAGGTTCATGATCGCCTGACGCAGCCGAACGCTGTCGCCTTGAATTTCCTTGGGCAACTTACCTTCGCCACGGAATTCCAACGCGATGCCTTTCTCGTCGGCTTTGCTTCTCAGCAGCGCAACCACGTCTTTGATAATTCGCAATGGCGAGCAGGGGCCGGACTCCAATTCCATTTGACCGGATTCGACTTTCGACAAGTCTAAAATGTCATTGATCAGCGCCAACAGATGTTCGCCGCTGCCATGAATTGTGTTTAGGTAGTCCTGTCGGTCCTCATTTGACGTATCAAACCCTCGCCGCAGCACATCGGTGTAACCTAAGATTGCGTTCATCGGCGTACGAATTTCGTGACTCATCCTTGCTAAGAATTCGCTCTTTGCCTGGTTAGCATCGTCCGCTTCACGCTTGGCAATGGAAAGGTCGCGTTTGGTTTCTTCGAGCTGCGTTACGTCATCGAAACTGACCAATACGCCTCGACATTTTCCTTGCTGACCGAGAACGGGAGAGGCGTTGGCGATCAACATCCTTGCGGGGCGATCGGGAAGATTCAATTCGACCATCGATCCGGCAACCAACGCTTCGTCACGAACGGCTTTGTTCCAAGGCGTGACATCAACCTTGCTGAGATCCCACCCTAACTGATCGGCGTCTTTTCCGAGCAGCTTTTCACTCGGACAGTCCAACCATTCGGAAAAAGACTGGTTGGCGAGGACAATCCTGCCTTGGCGGTCAAGCACCAATAGACCTTCGGCGAGCGAATCGAGCGCGTTTCGGACTCGCTTAGGAACAGTTTTTGATGGATCGAGGTGAGACAACATCTTTTTCAGGTACAACTGAAACGCGATGAAGCTGAGGATTGAAACGAAAATCGTCATCCGCATCCATGGGTCCGTGAATGTCCCCCACCAACTGTGGTCAACGATCGGACGAAAACACAGTTCGACGGTTCCCCAACGTTGTTGGCCTTTCCGAATGGGGACTTGAATGTGCGTATCGGTTGATCGCAATGTTTCGTCATCGGGCCAATCGTTTCCGTGATCGCCGAACTCGGACATCAAACTGCCAGACGCCCGCCGCACGCCCGCAGACAGTAGATCCGGATTTCTCTTGACGGCAGATTCCAACATCGAATCAAGGCGTCGGATCTCGCCACGAGACATGTATTCGGAACTCGCCCAGGCAATGTTTTCGCAAAGGTGGGCGCGGCCGTTGCGAATTGACGTTTGAGTTTCCGGGATAATTCCGAGCAACATCGCAGTCGATAGGACGGACATCAATAAACAAATCAACCCAAGGGAGATTCGCGTCCGCGCATGAAGTTTCAGGAATTGCATTAGCTTTCGTTCCCTTCGGTCTTGGTCTCATCTCCGGTTCCTTCCGGTGAGTTTTCACGTTCATTTTTGTCGATGATGTTCTCCAACGAATCATCATCCGCATCGTCTCCTTCGCCTTCTAAATCACTGAGCACCAGCAAGGGGTCGACAAAACTCCAAGCCGGCAAATGGGCCAGTAAGCTAGTCGCCAGCAGGCCTCCGCGGACGGTCCAAACAACGTAACCAACCGATAGTGCGCTCGAAAATCCGGCGAAGGTTCCGGCCATGACATAGGTCGTTTCGGTGGGGGAGTTGATCTGTTGCTGTATCTTTGCAATGTCCTCCCACACTAACACGCTGTCGAATTGTCCCCAGGAAAGCGACGTTAATGATGCGGCATCGGTTCGTGCATCCAGCCGCTGGCGCATTCCATATTCCAATCCAGTGTCTTTGTAGTGCAGCTCGTCTTCGTGTTCAGAAAACCCGCCTGCCGCTGCGACACGATTTTCAGCACTAAAGTCGAAGTCTGATGAATCGTCTTCACTGAGAGCAACTGACGCTCGTGACTCTTGTTTCGTGTTGACCGGTTCCGTCTGAGGAACCATCACTACCGGTGCCGCATTGTCAGAGGTATCGTTCGTCGTATCGGATTCCGTTTCAGGTGAAGCCTCCTCGGCGGGCGATTCCGGCGCGGTAGGATCTTGATCGATCACGTCAGGCTGAGGCGGTAGAACCGGCACGGTGACCAGAATTTGGACGGTCGCATGATTACTCAAATGACTACCATCGCTCACCGCGTAGGTGAACGTCACCAAGCCGCTCGTTGCTGGACCAGGCGTATAAACAAATCCACCGTTGCCTCCCATCACCAGGGATCCGGACTGAGGCCCGGAGATCAAGACCGTTGATAAAGAGTCTCCTTCAATATCAGAATCGTTTTGCAAGACACCATTGGGAAGGACGTGCAAGACTTCATCACGACTGGTCTGGTAACGATCGTTGGTCGCCGTGGGAGCATCGTTGACGGCAGCCACGTTAATCGGAACCGAAGCCGTCGTTACGTTGACCGAATCGTCCGCTTGAATCTGTAGCGAATCGCTACCGTTGTAGTGACTGTCACCGATGTAGTTAACACCGGCGGTCGACAAAGTCGTATTCAGGCGTACAAGCGTCGATCGAATCGTGATGGTACGTGAGTTATTGCCACTCATCTCGGCGGCACTCACGCCGGATGCGACGAAGGGATTAATTCGCAGCTTGCCGTTTGCGACAGTGAACGTTACCTCGATCAAACCGGATCCCAAGTCGGCATCCGAGATCGCGATTCCGGAGATATTTAGAATCGTATCTTCGTTTGCAGTTTGTGTTCCGGGGTTGGTGATGACAGGAGGATCGTTGACCGCCGTCACCTGAATCGTTGACGTTACGACGTTTGAAGTCGCCGTCCCGTCATCGGCAACGAATGTCACGATCCGTGATGCTTCCGTCGGATTTGAAGCCGTGTTGATATAGCGAACCGTCCTCAACACCTGTTGATAGTTGGAAACAGAATCGCTTCCTGACAGGGTCAGAATGCCGGCTGCATAGTTCGCCACGATCCCGGTCCCCGTCGTGTCGGCAGAAAGAGTCTCGAAGGCACCATCACTGAGATTCGTGATTGTGACGGTCATCGAATCGAGATTTGCGTCGTCGATGTCCGAGATCACGGCATCGGTGTGATCAACGATCGAGATCGCACCGCCACCTTCGGTAAACATTGTCTGAAAGTCACCTCCGGTTGCCGTACTGGAATCGTCGTCATCGAGATCCAGTGTGGGTCGATCGTTCTCCGGGGTGACGTTTAGCTGAATCAAGCCGTCGGCGGGTCCGGCACCAGCCGCGTCCTCGATACTGACGTTGATCTGCGAAGGGGTCGCATTGTTTTCAGTAGGTGTAAAGGCAACGTCTGCGAGTGCCGCATTAACGTCGGCCACCGAGCCGGTCACCGTCCAAACTCCCGTTCCGGTCGAATACGTGCTCGTTGCGGTTCCGAACGTCCCCGTCGTCAAGGCTCCCGTCGCGGGAAGGTTTAGTGTCAACGTCGCTGTAATCGTATCGCCCGCATCTGCTTCGGAGACAACGATATCCGCGATGGCAACGGAGGCGTCGTCCTCGTTGTAGGCGATGATTTGAGACGTATTCGTCGCGGTCGGATCGGAGTTTGCCGAGGTGACGGTGACCTGATGGCTAGGGGCGAAAATAAAACTTCGGGGCTTGGTCACTCCCGAGATATATGCATCAACATAATTGCCGTTCACATCGTAGCGCAGAACTTCGTCGGTTTCAGAACTCGAGACGTACAACAGATCATCTGGCCCGAAAGCTATCGCCCTCGGTTTATCTAACCCTCCCGAACCAGATGTCACGAAATCATCAATGTAGGATCCATTACCCTGATCGAATCTCTTGATCGAATTGGTATCCTGAGAGGACACATACAGTCGTCCGTCGCGACCGAAAGCCATTGAAATTGGATCATCCAATCCACCAGCGCCATCGGATACGAATTCATCGACAAAGGCTCCCGTCGACGCGTCGTACCGCAGGATGTTGTCGGACTTGTTTCCGACAACATAAAGGTGTCCATCCTTGTGAAACCAAAGGTCCATCGGACCTTCAAGTCCCCCGGAACCTGCGGCGACAAATTCGCCAAGATAGGTACCTACGCTGCCATCGTACTTGAGTACTCGATCGCCATCATAGTCGGCAACATAAAGGTGACCGTCGGGTCCGAAAGCGATCCCTGCTGATTTACTAATCCCTCCACTACCATCCACAACAAACTCGTCGACGTACGCACCCGTCTGAGGATTAAACCGGAGCACGTTGTCACTCCCCCATCCGGTCACATAGAGCAATCCATCAATCCCGTAGGCAAAGTCGATCGTTTTGTCCAGCGATCCTCCATTGGCCAAATTGGTTTCGAAGGTTCCGGTTTGTGTGTCATACCTTGCCAGTGGATTTGATTCCTCGCTCCCAACAAACACATCACCGTAGTGCCATGTTCCGTCTTCGTCGGTTGCACTGACAAGGATATTATGACTCAATCCCTCCACGCTATAAGTGTGAGTCGCAGACGTCGCCGCCCCAGCATGCAGCGTGATCGTCCCATCGCCCCAATCGATCTGCCAACCCGTCAGGCTATCATCGCCCGCATCGGATGCTGCCAGATTGATGGTGTAGGCGTTTCCTTGAAGCGCCTCCGTGGCTCCCGTCACAGTGATGGTGGGGGCGACATTATTTACGGTAACCGTCGTTGTTTGTGTGTGAATACCGCCGCGTCCGTCGCTGACACGCAGGCCGATGGTGTAGACACCGTCGTCATCGATGCCAAAACTTTGAAGTGTCGCCCACGAAAGCGTTGCGGTTGCCGACGTGGGTTCGTTCGTCTCGCCAAACACTCCGTCGTTGTCGATATCCCACGCATACGTCAAGGTGTCGCCATTGGCATCCGATGAATCGGAACCGTCCAGGCTAAGACTTCCACCTTCGCTTATGACGTAAGCCGAACCCGCATTTGGATCGGCAACCGGCGCGACGTTCGGAGCTCCGAAATACCGCAGGAAAACGCCTTGTGAATCGGCAGCACCGTTCCCACTCCAGACGACGACGACATTATCGGTGTCATGCATCGCGATCGAGGCATGTTCTTGAGTTCCCGAGGTGGTCGTATTAACGGCAACTTCGCTACCGATTTTTGATCCGTCGTCATCAAATGCTTGGTAGTACACACCAACATCATCGGCATCTGATTTCGTGTAGCTGATTACGAAGCGGTCGTTCTGATCCACGTCAATGGACGGATCGATTGCGGTTGAATCTGAAGTGGCTCGCGCGACCACCCAGATCGAACCTGATTCAGGGACTAGCCGATACCACACACCCTTAAAAAAAGTCGCCTCGGAACGAAAGGTAACCACATAGTCATTGTTCGATAACATTCCGACGGCATAGTCGTACTCGGTCCCACCGCCGATTCCATTAAGATCTCGTTTCGAGTCTGTCGGTGTCACCGCACCATAGTTGTACTGGATTCCGTAGGAGTTCCCCGAATCTCTCCAGACGATCGCGTAACGTCCCGTTTGGTTGATATCGATCGCAACGTCGGATGCCGAAGCCACTGTGTCGACAGTCAATAGCGACGTTGATAGCGAATCAAGTGCCGGAACCGAGGTAAAATCAAACGTCCGTGCGAAGATGCCTTCGTTCGCACCATCGCTTTCCCACGCAAGTACGATTTGGTTGTTATCGTTGCTTGCGATGCTAACCCCGGATTGATTCCCAGCTTCTGCAAATGTATTGACCAGGATATCGTCTGCATCGATCGCTGCGCCAGTCTGATCAAAACGTCGAACATAGATTCCCTGCCCATCAATGTCAGACGAGACCCAAGCGATCGCAAACCGACCTGAGGAATCCATGGTGACAACGGGCGAACTTTGATCGCCCGTGGTCCCAGCGTTGACCTTTGTCTCGCCACCGATTTTTGCGCCGGTTGAATCAAACCTTTGAAAATAAAGGTCTGCATCGTCGTTCGATGAATGATGGTCTACCCAAACGACAACACTATTGCCGTTCCCATCGACGGCGACCGCCTGATCACTATCCTGTAGCTCTTGGTCCTGTGCGTGAGTATCGTTTACGCGTGTTTCGCCGGTCGGATTGATGTCCGGCGTCGATAGTAGGCCAAACCAAGATTGCCCGCCGAATGTATCTGCAATGCTGGTTGATTCAATCACACCAACTCGGTGCTCTAGCTCCCAATTGCCATCGAGGGACGCATGGCCTGTATCGTCATCCGATGCGGCAACATCGGCCCCTGTTAATTCGGCCAACGCGGCGACCAAGGTGCGACCGCTACCGGATTCTGCTAGCTCACACCCGTAAAGCAACAGATCGGCATTCTCACTCAGTGAACTCTGCCACTGGGAAAGGTCTGCCGCGTAACCGTCAAGGCTGTGCTGGTCGATGATCGCATTGCCGAGCCGAAGCTTTGCGTCGTTGCCGTGCGACAATAGATGAATCGCATCGACGTTCTCGTAACCTTCCAGAATCTCGGTCACTTGATCCACACCATCTCGTGTGTGATCGAGCAAGTAGATTTGCAGTTCTCTGCCAGGATCTTCCGTTGCGATCTCGTCGACGAGAGTCTGATAGTCGTCCACGGCAGAATCAATGAACACCAATTCAAGGCGTCGGCCTTCCTCGTTTTCGTGGACCGACTGGACGTCATCCGTTGGTGAGGAAGAAGCTTGTTGCGCGGCTGACTGACCGTTGTCCGCCAGCCCATCGGTGGTAGGTGATTCCAGTACCTCCTCTATCCCAGGCGAGACGTCACCGCCAACGACCGGCGTGATCGGAGACGCGCTGAACATCAACCGCGGCGTCAACTCGACAACGTCGAGCGCCTTTGGACGACGACGATCAGGATGGGTAGGCTTCTTGTGCCAAAACATTTCTAGGGTATGACCGAACTGGACAACTGGAGGACCTTGAAACGTAGGTCAGATTCCGTGTGTGAACGATCTTGATCATTTCCAGTTGATGCGGTCACGTTCGAGTTGTCCGGTTGCATCGGTCGGACGATTTAGTCAATGGATACTCGCTCCTCCAACGAAGACGGCCAAGAATGTCTGCGGCTCCGTCATCCGAGGTTGCTTTCGATGTAGGCATCTCGTTGATGAACCGATGATACGTTCACGAGGTCGATCACTCGATCGATGACCGTGCTCTTGTGGAAGAAACTGCCGACGTGCGAATCTGGTTCAGCCTAACGATGATGCTGCTTGCGGCCCCTACTTGGGTTGCATCGCATTTGCACGCGCAGACCGCCCCTACGGGGATCGCCGCCCTCCTCCGGCCAGAGTCTCAGTCACCGACTCTGACTCCATCTTCGATCCAACAGTCGCTTGCCTCTGTCGATCAACCGCCAACCGTTACCCAGTTCGAACCGTGGTGGAAATCAATCGCTACGATCCCGTTCCATCTCTCAGAAAATACGTTGCGAGTCGATGGTGACACGTTGATCCTAGAAGCGCTCCAGCACAGCTATCACATCGCGGCACTTCGAGAGAACATCACGATCGCACAAACGGGAATCTGCCGCGCCGCGGCGGATTTTGATCCGTCAACCTTTGTCGAATCAAAGTTTGTTCGCACCAGCGTTCCGACCGGCAGTACCTTGGACGCAGGGTCTGGGATCGACCGTCTTCGCGAAGAGGACTTTCGGGTGAACGGTGGCTTCCGTCGGAAAACGATTCGCGGGGGTCGATTCGAAGTCGCTCAGCGACTGGGACTGCAGGACAGTAACTCTGAATTTTTTACGCCGACCCAGCAAGGGAACTCGCGTCTAACGTTCAGCTTCAATCAGCCCCTGCTAAACGGCGCCGGGGAATCGTTCAATCGCAGCCTGATCGTGCTGGCGCAGCTTGATACCGACATCGCCCGTCAGAAGACGACAACGGGGATTCAGAATCACTTGCTCGCGATTCAAGAAGCGATGTGGAATCTGTATTTCCAACGGATTTCCATGTTGCTACGGATTCGCCATCTGCAACAAGCCAACTCGATTCATCAATGGCTTGAAAAGCGTCAGGAACTCGATTCACTGATCAGTCAATTGAAGCGAGCCGAATCCGCGGTGGCTTCGCGAAAGGCAGAGCTATCCCGCGCAGTCACCTCAATCCGCAACGCGGAAGACCGCTTGCGATCCCTCGTCAATTCACCGAGTTTGACTGCGGATCGATCGCTCGAAATCATACCCACCGTCCCTCCATCAACGGCATTTGTTCCGATCAAAATGGAAGATGCGATCGTGACTGCACTCGAAAGCCGTAGCGAAATCGTAGAGCTGGGATTTGAACTCGATAGCACGCGGGTTCGCCTAGACATCGCCCGCAATGACATGCTTCCTGTGTTGGATTTGGTTTTGGAAAGCTATCTCAGTGGATTGCGAGGCCGCTACGACGTCGGACGATCTTGGGTCGATCAGTTCAGTCGCGGGGAGCC
Source organism: Roseiconus lacunae (assembly GCF_008312935.1). Lineage (NCBI taxonomy): Bacteria > Pseudomonadati > Planctomycetota > Planctomycetia > Pirellulales > Pirellulaceae > Roseiconus > Roseiconus lacunae. The sequence continues at coordinate 512,787 of NZ_VSZO01000012.1, forward strand.
GAGTTATGCGGCCGGTCTGCAGTTTGAAATGCCGGTCGGGCGAAGAGCCGCTTGTGCCGACATTCGCCGCCGACAATCCCAGTTGCGTCAGCTCGCTCATCGTCTAAGTGAAACGATTGCTCAACTTGAAAGCGAGGTATCGGCGGCTGTTCGGGAAGTTCAGACCAGCCATCGTGAGATGATGTCGCGACAGGTCGCGATGCAATCCGCCGCAGAATATGTCAATCTCGTTTCCAATCGTTGGCATGAACTTCCTGGTGAGGGCTATTCCTCAAACGCAATTTTGGAAGACCTTCTCGATGCCCAAGATCGTTTGCTTAACGAAGAGGTCGCGTTGGCGAACGCACGGGTATCGTACGTACTCAGTACAATCCAATTGAAGCGTGCAACCGGAACTCTACTCGAGATTCATCCCCTCTCGCAGAGCCAATGATGGCTCCAAAGTGCTTTTCTTAGGACTGCACCGGACCGACCTCCCGCGACGGCAAGAACTGTGACCTACGGTTGGGCTGATTGATTACCAGATCATCGGCCCGTCTTGCTCCGTCCTTAGGTCCATTCATGCATCACTTCGTACAACGATCATTCGGTTTGGCGAGTGTCGTCTTAGCTATCTGCGCAAATTCTTCGCTGCGGGCAAGTCAGATCGAAGGGTACTCCGAACCGTTCCGTGTGATCGAAGTTGCATCAGACGAAACAGGAGTAATCGAAGAGTTGCATGTCCAATTGGGTGACACCGTCAGTCAGGGTGCTCCGATCATGCGTCTACGAAGTGATTTGTACCATGCTCAGATCGCCGTTGCGAAACAGCAAATGTCTGTCGAGGGGCGACGTGAAGCCGCGGAAGCTGAAGTTGAATTGACTAAGCTGCGTTTCGACAAAATTCGCGGATTGCGTCAGTCGGGACATGCACGGACCGCCGAAGTCGCCCGCGCCGAGAATGAATACCGGGTCGCAGTGGCGAACCTTAAATCGGTCGAAGAAGAGCTTCAATCCCGTCAGCTTGAACACGAAAAACTAAAAGCTCACCTGCACCGCCGGACACTACGAGCACCTTGCGATGGTGTCGTCACGATTGTCCATCGCCAATCCGGTGAATTCGTGGCGCCAAACCAGCCGCAAGTCATCACGATCGTTCAACTCGATCAACTGCTCGCCAACTTTGCCTTGATGCCATCGCAGGCGGCAAAGCTTTCGCACGGTCAATCGGTTCGGGTTCATTTCAGTGATTCCAACCGCGCCGTCGTTGGTACGGTCCACTTCATCTCGCCAATTACCAATGCGGAAAGCGGTACCATCCCCGTCCAAGTTCTTGTGGACAACTCCGAAAGAAAACTGCGCAGTGGTGAACGCTGCACCGTCACGATTCAGGATTAAATTCCAGTGAGTACGACAGCTAGCCAGCATCCGCAGTCGTTCTGTGCCACGCGAATCAATTCCGGCGTCATTCATTCGAACGATGCTGGAGAAGACGACATCGCCCTCGCCAGTACCAATTCGAGTACTTTCGGCGTGCAGGAAAATCTTTCGTGGATCTATCCGGACGTTGGTTCTCTACCGGCAGAGTGGGGCAATGGCTTACTGACCGCGCTGGAAACAAGTGGTATTCGGGGTCGAATCGTCGCCCATTACGTTCCGGACTTCAGCGGAAATGGCGGTTGCGATTCGCCGTCATTCGCTTTCCTTCACGATTCTGATCCTGATCCGCTCGACGATCGAATCATGGATCAATTAAGGCGGGCTTGTGAGCAATCGGCGCGCGATGGACAACCCCGTCGGCGACGAGAGCTATCGCAGAACTGTGGTCTCTACATCATCCCGGTCCACCCCGGAACAGTCCCCAGCCCTGTCGTCGGTTTAGTTTGTGATCTGCGACCGAATGACGACAACTTTTACGATGTCGCCCAGTCGATCGTGAGCCAATGGGGACAGCGGTGCTTGATCGATCAAATCGAACGCGAACGATCGATCGCTGATTCGGCATCGGCAATCAACGAACTCATACGACTGGCACTTGCCGCGTCCAACTTCGATTCTGCGGCGCAGATCATCGTAAGTGAACTCGCTCGATTCTTCGGAAACGTACGGGTCTTGTTGGGACGTTCACGCTCGCTAGGCTCACGGTGCGAATTGGTCGCCGCCAGCGACGTCGCAAAACTCGATCGCGACGGTGAAAACACGGAAGCATTCGAAAATGCTTTCGACGAGGTGGTCTTACTCGATCATCTTGCATGTGTTCATCCGGCGCAATCGACTGGGCAAAGCCCGATCGAACAACTTTCGTCTCAGTTGCGTCAATCAATCGTTGGGATTCCCATCGAATCGCTGGGGGAGCAGGGCAGTCTCGCTATTTTCGTCTGCGGCGCTGATTCGGTGTCACTCGATCACGTCCGACGCTTTCTCGAAACGCTTGCGCCGTCGATCGCGTCGATTGCCAATGTCTTCGAACAACGTTCCCGCTGGGCAAGCATCCGCCAATGGTCTGACCGCCTTCGGAAGCAACGTTTGCTTGTGACAATGGCGGCCGGAGTCATTCTGACGCTCGCGATGTTCATCCCAATCAATCATCGCGAATCTTGTGAAGCGATCGTTGAACCTTCGTTACGACGCTTCGTAGCGATCCCGTTTGACGCGACGCTTTTAAAATGTGAAGTGAATCCTGGTGACGAAGTTCGTCAGGGGCAAATTCTAGCCATTTTGGAAGATCGACCGCTGCGTTGGCGTCTCGAATCATTGCAGGCAGATTTCGAAAAAGCTCAAAAGACAAAAGCCACCGCCCAAGCGACGCACGACTATGCGAAACAACGTATCGCTGAGTTAGACATGCAAAAAGCGGCGATCGAGATTGAGCTTTTGCAACATCAGCTTAAGGAACTTGAAGTTCGCAGTCCGATCGACGGTGTGATCGTCTCGGGGGACCACCAGCGCAGCCAGGGCGTCCCGGTCAAAACAGGTGAAACACTATTTGAAGTCGCCACGCTAGAACAAATGACACTGGAGTTTTCGATTAGCGAATCTCAAGTGCGACACATTCAAGACCACCAGATAGCTCGAATCGCGTTGGAAGCATTGCCCAACGAAAGGTGGCAAAGCGAGGTTCAACGAATCAGTCCTCGGAGCGAGATCCGAGACGGTCAAAACGTTTTTATTGGTGAAGTCCCGCTGCCAGGCAGACACCTTGCGATCCGCCCCGGGATGCGAGGCACCGTGTCGATCCATTGCGGACAACGGTCGATCGGCTGGATCCTATTTCACCGCCCCTACGAATCGCTAACCCACCATTGGTGGTAACATCATGCGTGCGACGGAATCGACTGATCATGGACTCTTCGGAACTGATGAGTCGACGAGTGTCCTCACATGGCGAAGTGATCTTCGATCGACGGTCAGCAAAGATGATGCCGGGGCTTTCGTCGTTGTCGAAGACCCGATCGCCAATAAGTACTTTCGTATCGGACAAACCGAATACTGTTTCGTCCGCCTGCTCGACAGTCGCCGATCTTTGTCGGAAGTTTATGCAGAGTTCCTTCGACTGTATCCCGACAACCACCTCTCTTTCGATGATGCATTGTCGCTAGGTCGGTGGCTGATCTCCAATGATTTGGCGCAGACGACAAGTTCCAATACGGCGGCACGACTGAATCAGTCTAAAACGTCCTGGCAACGGAAACAAACGCTAGACAAAAGCAATCCGTTGTCGATCCGGATTGATTTGTTTCCGCTGGATCGGTTATCGAAAAAACTTAACCGCTGGATTGGCTTCATCTTTTCGCCGCCGGCCACGGCATTGCTCGCAATTTGGATGCTCGTCGTTTTTGCACTTGGCATCTGGAGTTGGGACACCATCAAGCGATCGGCGCAGCTCGAATTGACCGGGAGCACAATTTCCTTGCTTGGTCTGATCACCGTTGTGTTGAAAATTCTTCACGAACTCGGTCATGGTATTGTTTGCCGAAGGTATGGAGGACGAGTCGGGTCACTCGGTATTTTGCTCATCTTGTTTGCCCCGCTTCCGTTTGTTGATGTTTCGTCCGTTTGGCGATTTCGGTCTCGATGGCAACGAGTTCATGTCGCGCTGGCGGGCATGTTTGTCGAACTACTGATCGCCTCCATCGCGATTGCCATCTGGTTCATTAACGACGACGTCACCGTCCGCTACGTCTGCTCTTGTGTCGTGGTTTCTGCGGGATTGATGACACTTCTATTCAATGCCAATCCACTGATGCGATTCGACGGATACTACGCACTGACGGATGCACTGGGATGGACAGATCTTTATGGAGACGGCCAACGACTCGTATCGGAATTCATGCAACGACTGTTTTATGGTGAGCAGTTTCCTACGCGTCATCAGTCAGTTTTAAAAACAGCCTTCATTGCGTTCTATGGTGCAGCCTCGATGATCTGGAAGTATGTCATCTGTGCGATGATCTTGACCGCGGCGGCCAGCCTATTCCACGGTGTTGGATTCCTATTGACGCTCACCGGAATACTGTTGTGGATTGGGATTCCGTTGGTGCGTAGCATTGAAGGGTTCGGCCGACGTGTTGCACGGCAACAGACACGCTGCCTTATCGTTAGCGGATGCTTCGTCGCTCTAGCCATAGTGATTGGATTCTTCGGCTATTGGCCGATTCAGGTGAAAGCTCCTGCGATCGTGCAATATGCGGCTCAAGACACGATCCGAAGTCAAGTCGATGGTTTTGTCGATCAAATTCACGTTCGCGACGGAGATCCCGTCAGTCGAGGAGATCGACTTCTAACCCTTCGAAATCCGTCGCTCCTTCTGGAAGCACAACGACGACAAATCGAACTCGACAAGGCAGAATTGCAAACCCGCAAACTCTTGTTACAGGGACAGCATGCGGCGTCACAAGCAGAGGCAACGCGATGTGAAGTACTGCGTAAACAAAAGTCCGAACTCGATCAACAAATTGCGTCACTCGAATTGCGTTCGCCACATGACGGCATCGTCGTCGCCCGGCGCATTGAAGAATTGGAAGGAACCTACATCGAGCAAGGCGTCGACTTACTGGTCGTTAGTCAAAACGGTGAAAAAGAGTTGCGTGTCTTAGTTCCTCAACGCGAAATAGAGACGCTTCAAACTAACCTTGGCGGCTTGCTTCACTACCGTGTTGTCGGTCATTCGGTCGCGTCTGGGACTCTGTCTAGGATCAACCCGAGGGCCTCCGATCGTTGCCTTTATCCAGCGATGCTGGCAACAAACAATGGCCCACTGGCTGTTTTGCCGGACGAAGATCTCGGCATGACGGAACACAGACATCGGTTGATCACGCCACACTTCGAAGCGATTGTCACCCTCACGCCTCAAGCGTCGCATCAATTGCGATGCGGACATCGAGCATTAGTTTCGATAGGTGTCAACTCAGTCCCGCTCGCCAAGCGACTGTGGCACCAGGGCATGGGGTGGTAATGTCCTACATCCACTTGATCGTCGGCAGACTCCCCGATCGGACGATCACAATCGTTCGGCAATTCGCGGATCAGAACAGTGATACGGGTTGTTCATTGAGGGCTTACCAACGGACGATCAATCATCCGAATCAAGTTCGCAATGTATTGCGCTAGATTAGATGTGACTTAGGTTTTTCTATCTTTTGCCGGAGCCATCGCTTCATCATCGATTTCAGTATTTGCGGATGAACACTTCCACATTCCCCCCCGCTGCCTCTCCTGCCTCAGCCGCGACTGTCGGGATCGCTCGGTCCACGTTTCCGGCGAATAAAACGGCATCGAGTCATGTCGCCGGCCGCGTGATGATCGTCGATGACGAACCCATCAACATCAAGCTGATTCAAAAGTTCCTCAAAGGATCGGGCTACGACGACTTCATCACGACCACCGATTCTCGCGAAGCGATCGCCCTCGTCCAAGCCGAATCTCCAGACATCATCATCCTTGATGTGATGATGCCGCATGTCTCTGGTCTCGACATCTTAAGAGAGGTTCGATCGCAACCCAGTATTGCTCACCTCCCAGTACTGATCGTTACGGCCTCAACGGAAGAAGAAATCAAGATCGAAGCGTTGGAATTAGGGGCCACCGACTTCTTGCATAAACCGGTGAAACCGACAGAACTTTTACCGCGTGTTCGAAATGCTCTCCTAGTCAAAGCGCATCACGATCAGATGGTCGCGTACTCTCGGCGTCTGGAAGCTGAAGTCGAGCAGCGCACGATGGACCTAATGCAATCTCGCGAAGAGGTCATTCACGTCCTCGCCTGTGCCGCCGAATATCGAGACCAAGAGACCGGCAATCATGTCATCCGTGTCGGACGATACGCAGGTCTGATCGCAAAAAAACTTGGGTGCAGCGAAGCTGATTCGAAGCTGATCGAGCTTGCGGCGATATTGCACGATGCGGGCAAGATTGGCATTTCCGATTCGATCCTTTTGAAACCCGGAAAACTAACCGATGAAGAATTCGATGCGATGAAGCTGCACTGTGAATACGGTGAACGAATCCTCAAAGCGCAACCGACAGAAAGCAGCAAGCAATCCAGCACACGCGAAGATCAAACTCGTACACGATCTCCTGTGCTACGTATCGCAGCCGTGATCGCTCGCTCCCACCATGAACGATGGAACGGCAAAGGCTATCCAGACGGTTTGGCGGGAGATGAGATCCCGCTGGTCGGACGCATCACCGCCGTTGCGGATGTCTTCGACGCACTTAGCAGCAAACGTTGCTATAAAGACGCGATGCCGATTGCCAAATGCATCGAAATCATGAAGAGTGAGCGAGGCGAACACTTTGACCCAAAAGTCCTCGATGCTTTCTTAGACTCAATGGACGAGGTCATAGAAATCGCGACAGACCTTGCGGACGACTTTGCCGGCTGAGCAAAGAAATCACGCGTCAAAATCCGAAGGCCGTCAACGACTGGTAAGCGATCAAAGCTCCACCGTACGCGAGCATCGTCATAAACCCAAACTGGAACGCTGCCCATTTCCAGCTGCCGGTCTCACGTTTCGTGACAACTTGAGTCGGCAAGCACTGCATCGCCAACACAAAGAAGATCAACAAACTGACGCTCGTCGCCGTCGAAAAGACCGGCGTCCCATCCGGCTTTTCCTGTCTACGCAAGGTCTCGATCAACCCAGCGTCTTGATCTTCGGCGCCATCTTCGCCTAGCCCGTACACGATCGACAATGTAGAGACGACCACCTCGCGTGCCGCAAACGAGGTGACGATCCCGACATCGATTTTCCAATCAAAACCGAGTGGCGCGAACACCGGCTCGATCGCCTTCCCGACTCGACCCGCGATTGAGTACTCCAGTTGTGCCGATGCCTGCTGTAGCTCATCTGCGGGAAGTTGGTCTTCGGGCATTTTCGGATAGGTTGCCAACGCCCACAAAACCACCGAAATCAAAAGGATGACCGAACCAGCTTGGCGTAAGAAAACGATTGCACGATCCAACGTCGTCATCATCGCGTTTCGCAAGCTCGGCATCCGATAGCTGGGCAGCTCCAAAACCAGCGGAGCCGCTTCGCCGGGGATAAGTGTTTTCTTCAACAAGTAAGCGGATGTCAGTGCCGCGGTGATCCCGAGTAGATACGCCGCGCCGAACAAAAGCGATGCTTTAAACGGATCATTGCCAAACAACAATGCCGTCACCATCACGTAAACCGGCAATCGGGCGGAACAGGTTAGCAGTGGCAAGACCAAGATCGTCACCAATCGGTCGCGCCAATTCTCGATCGTTCGCGCCGCCATGATTCCAGGAATCGCACAGGCGTGTGAGGAAAGCATCGGAACGAAGGCTTTTCCTGGGAGCCCGACACGTCGCATGATCCGCTCCATCACGAACGCACCGCGAGCCATATAGCCGGAGTCTTCTAATAGCGTGATCACAAAGAACAGAATACAAATCTGCGGTAGGAAGACGACCACTCCCGCCGTGCCACCGATGACGCCATCGATCACAAGGCTGCGGAAGTCTTCGATCGGCAGCAAAGCAACCACAATCGATGTAGCGACGGCGATCCCGACAGACCATTTCGTCCACTTCGTTTCATTCAACCAATAAGCCAGCGCGAACACTGCCATGGAACCGATCCCGGCCAACGGCGCGTGCACCAGAACACTAGTCGTCGCGTCAGGGAGTAGACCACCGGCGAGCTCACCGATCCATCCGAACCCTTCTTCGATCAAGCCCATCGGGATGTCAGCGAGCGAAAAGATCAAGAAGAACACGCCTAACATTACCGACAACAGGGCGATCAACCCGATCGTCGGCGATGTGAGTAAACGGTCCAACCAATCCATTTTCACCGTCGCTTTCGTCCCCGGCTGGACGGTCTGGCCGGTTAATTCATCGGCCCACTGAAAACGTGCCGAAAACTGACATCCTTTGCATCCAGCCACACAGGACTGACGTGCGATCGGTAGCGGACTTTCGGCGGGTTTGGTCAGTTCATAGATCGCCTCACGCAGCTCAGCTAACCCCGTCCCTTTCCGGGCACTGACGCCAATGACGGGGCAATCTAATCGTTCTCGAAGCGACGCGAAATCGATTTTCGTTCCGCTCGCCTCTGCCGAATCAACCAAGTTGACCGCCACGATCGTCGGCAGATTCAATTCAAGCACTTCACTAGCGAGCACCAGTGTCCGTGATAAGTTCGTCGCATCGACAACCACGACGACGGCGTCTGGCTTCTGATGCAGCCGCCCCGTCAACTCACCTCGGAGACTTCTCGCGGCGACCTCCTCCTCTGGGCTCGCCGTCTCCATACTGTACAGCCCGGGAAGGTCGACTAACTCAACCGTATGCGTCGCCTGACAATGACCTTGCCCCTCGACCGGCCCGACCGAGAGCGTGGCCTTGCGTAAGTCGACTGTGATGCCAGGGTAGTTTGCTACCTTGGCACGCATACCCGCAAGCGTGTTGAACAACGACGTCTTGCCAACGTTGGGATTCCCTGCCAACAGCACCACCGGCGACGCTACTGCGTTTCCAATTGACACCGGAATAATTTTGTCGGGCGTAGACTGGGAAGATAGGGATGGACTACTCAATGCATCGGCTCTTCGATCAAAATATACGGCGACACCAACGCATCACCTGTGTCCAACGAATGGTCCGCTATGACGCCAGCGGTTCGACAGGACCAACGGAAATCAACGAAGCGAGCTGTCGCGATAGCCCGATCCGTGTATTCCCGATTTGCAATACCATCGGGTCGCCATCGCCGACCAATTCTAAAACGCGACCACTACAGATCCCCAACCGCTTCAGTCGTGTCGCGTTCTGACCTGATGCATCAACCTCAATGCATTGGTACAGCCCTTTGTTCACTACAGAAAGGCTCAGTATCGAAGTATCAATGGTAGCCATCAGTCGCCGCTCTTCTATTGACGGACCAATTAAATTGAGAACCAATCTCAATAGGATCACTATTGGGTCGATGACTGTCAAGTGTGGTCGTTCGCCGCTGGAGAACGGTTTCGAAGCGATTTTGGCGGTGTTTTCGCCCCTGCAAACATTGTTTCGCGTGTCGTGCCCCCCACCCCGACAGTCGCGAACACGACGTAACAACTGGCGGATCGGTGTTTCTGATTTCTGGTTCGCCCACCACGGCGTGCCTGGTCGAGATAGGATAGGCACGATATCCCACTATTTCCCACCTGCCAGATTTGCATTGCTGATGAGAATCTCCCGCCGATCGTTTGGATTGCTCGCCGGATCAACCGCTGCGAGCCTCGCCGCTTCTTCTTCATGGGCCGAATCTGTCGCAACCGGCGGCACCGGTCCCTTGGAAACCTTTGTGCCCTGCCGAGCGATCACGAAGGGGCCCCAGCAACACTGGTTTGGCTACTACGACAAACGTGAATTTGATCCGACGAATACGCTTGTCCTTTCCAACGAAGTCGGATTCGAAGGCCGCTCTCCTACCGGCGACGACCAAATCAATGTTGGCTATGTCGACACCAAGTCCGATGATCAATGGGTACCGATCGGAACGAGCCGGGCTTGGGGTTGGCAGCAAGGCTGCATGCTGCAATGGATCGGGGACGACGGCAAACAAATCCTTTGGAATGACCGCGAAGGCGACTCCTTTGTCTGCCGAATCTACTCAACGGAAACGAAGCAAACCCGAACGATTGGGATGCCGATCTATACCGTCGCACCGAACGGAAAATTCGGCTTGTCGGCCGACTTTCGTCGTATCGACAACTTGCGTCCTGGATACGGATACGATGGTCTTGCCGATCCCAATGTTAATCGACGAGCCCCCGATGACTCTGGGATCTGGCGCGTCGATTTGGAAACGGGCGAATCAACGTTGATCCTTTCTCTTGCCGATGTGGCCGAGATTGCTTGGCCAGACGGCGACAAACACGCCGACGCATGGCACTACTTCAATCACCTACTGGTCAGCCCCGATAGCGAGCGGTTCATTGTCCTTCACCGCTATCGTCCCGAATTTGATCCTCAAACGCTACAGTTCAAAGGTGGTTTTGTCACTCGGATGTTGACAGCCGACGTCGATGGAAGCGATCGCTATGTGATCGATCCGTCAGGCTACACGTCACACTTTATCTGGAATGGTAACGACGCGGTGACGATGTGGACTCGGCCCGCCGGGATGAAGAACGGATTCTATGATTTGACCGACAAGACCGATCAAGTCCGCCCCATCGGGCAAGACAAAATGCCAACGAATGGCCACAACACCTACCTTCCGGCGCCGTACCAAGATTGGATTCTGAACGATACGTATCCCGATCGCAAAACCAGTCGACAAACGGTTTACTTGTATCACGTCCCAAGTGGCCGGCGCTACGACCTCGGACACTTTCCGTCACCGAAAGCCTATCGTGGCGAATGGCGATGTGACACGCACCCGCGAAGTAGTAACGATGGGAAGTTGGTCGCGATCGATAGCCCTCACGATGGCGGTCGACAAGTCTACCTGCTGGACGTTGCGGAGATCTTAGCCAAGCACGGCTAGCGTTTGGCCAACGATTTAGATGAGGAATAGCCGAATGGCGTCAGCCTCGGTCTCTGTGCGATAACCGGAACTTAGCAGGTAAACTCGAGTCTTTGGGTTTCAACATCTGGATAACCCCCTCCCGCTAGCGGGAGGTCCGGACGAGTAAACGGCCGGGGAGGGTGAAATGGCTTAAACCGAATCTTTCAGGTTCATTTGCTTAGCGCGCCGGCTGATCCGCCGGTTCCAAAACCTTGGTAAGACGGCGCACTAGCATTGGCATCTCCAGATAACCTTGACGCCCGGATCAGGCGGCACGGTTCGATTGCCGATTCGGGCGAACCGGCAATAGTGATGCCAACATTTCCAGTGTGTTGCTGGTCGCCCCGCGATGCGATTCGACAACCATCTTCGCAGCCCGTCCGAGTTGGTTAGCGGCAGGTTCGTCGTTTAGACAGCGACGAACAAACGATTCCAAGTCCGCTTCGTCCGAACAACGAACCGCAGCCGTAGCATCTAACAAACGCCCGGCAATTTCTGCAAAGTTACGCGTGTTGGGACCGAAGGAAACGGCGTTCCCATAACCGGCGGGCTCCAACATATTCTGTCCGCCGCGGTCACCAAAGCTTCCACCCACGGTCGCGAGTTGCCCGACACCCCACCAGTGGCGAAGTTCTCCGATCGTGTCGACCAGGATGACTTCATCCGATGTCCAAACCCTTGCGACATCCGTGGATTCCTGTTCCAGTTGGTGTGACCTGCGCCGGCAACGAAAATTGAACTCATCGATTAAACCTGCTACTTCATCAAAACGTTCTTGATGACGTGGGACCAGCACCAATCGCAACTCTGGAAAAGACTGCACAAGTCGACGATAGATCGAAAGGGCCATCGCCTCTTCGCCGTCTTGCGTGCTACCAACGACCCAGACCCGATGCCAGGCGGCAACGCCGGCCCAGTCCAATCGTGACTGAACATCGACGTTGTCGCGAGAGTCAGGGGCGTTGTCAAACTTCATCGATCCGGTAACCAACAACCGTGAAGGCCCGGTCCCGCAATCGACAAATCGTTCGGCCGTCACTTTGTCCTGGCACCCGACACGCGTGAGCCCCGCAAAGATTGGTCGCGTTATTCCGCTCAGACGCTGATAGCCCTCGGCACTCCGCCGACTCAAACGCCCGTTGATCACCGCGACATCGACGCCCCGCCGCCGAGTTCGCTTGATTAGGTTTGGCCAAAGTTCTAATTCAACCAATACCAACAACACAGGATCGAGGTTTCGCAGCGTGCGATCGACGGCCCAGCTAAAATCCAGCGGGCAAAAGAACACGGCATCGGAGCCAAATTTTTGACACGCAAGATCGTAGCCTGTATCCGTGCTGGTGCTGACGACGATCGGTGAATGCGGATTTTGCCGACGCAATGTTTCGACAAGTTTCCCGATCAAGTTCACCTCACCGACGCTAACCGCATGAATCCAAATCGGTTTCGGCGTCCGCTGCAGCTCGCCGCCGTGTTGTTCGACGAAGACTTGTTTGACGGTCGATTGACTCTTCAAACGCTGCCGCATTCGAAGAGCCCTCCGAGGTGACAAGCCGAAGAACTTCTCGCACCGACCGCGTCGGTATCGTCCGTGACGGATCATCCGATAGACGATCCATGGTGACGCGATGACCAAGCCGGTCAGGTAAATGAAGTTGGCAAACACGGTGGACTCCTTTCCTTAACCGAATGGCAAGCCGGCCGAACGCTGGAGCTTCCACACTCGCCTCTCTCTTGAGACGAATGTAGGCTTTCGAACACAATTCAAGCCTGTTGAAAAAAACGTCGCCAACGCTCCGTCTGAATCAAAGGTCTGGGCTCGTCAGCCGACGACTGTTAGCCCGTTGATTACACCGAAACCGTAGCAAACGCCAGTCGACGAATCCTGCCCCCAATTGTTAACGAGACTCGAGGTTACTGAACTACTTTCGCATACAGCAGGCTTTGTATTTTTTGCCGCTACCACAGGGGCAGGGATCATTGCGTCCGACTTTCACCCCGACATTTCGAATCGGTTCGGGCTTCGCATCGGTTGATTGATTACTAGCTTCGGCGGCCTGCTGAGCTGCGGTCTGAGACGCTGCTTGGGTTGCGGTCCCCGATCCCCCGGCGTTTCCGCTGGCGATCGAACCGGCCCGATCGTGACGCGCCTTAGCATCGACCCACGTGCTTCGAATGAACTCTTGGTTGAACGATTCCATTCGAAAGACCAACCCGGTGACTTGCTCTCCGACCGATTCCCACATCTGATCGAACAATCGCATTCCTTCGCGTTTGTATTCGACCTTGGGATCCAGCTGGGCGTAACCTTTCAGTCCGACACTGCTGCGCAGGTGATCCATCGTCAGTAGGTGGTTCTTCCACGCGTCGTCGACGATATTCAACAAGATTTGTCGCTCCATCCGTCGCATTTCGGGGTGGAACCGATCATCGACGGCACCGCTGACGGCCAACTGCAGCTCGTTGCGGTTCATTCGAGAGAAGTCTTCGACGTCGACCGAAGCGCCGAGTTCGACCTTCATCCATTCGACCAGGTCCTCCAGCTTGCTCGTTCCACTGGCCGCCACGGAAGCGGTTTTGTCGTTGTCGACGTTCGCGAACAAGTCGGCGACACGCTTATTGGCCTCGTTCAGCAACGGTTCGGCCTCGGTCGCCATTTCTCGGCTAAACGCGGTCAGCTGAGTCTTCAAATCATCTCGGTTAAGCGGAACGTCATCGACCGTCATCGTCTTTTCGAAGCGTCGCGCGATCCAATCGACCAGGCCTTCGCGGTTGAGTACGACCTGCGAGCCCTGGGGAACGGTGAACTGGGAAATTCCGGCCAGGGCGGGGTACTCGGTTTCCTTTTCGGCGTACGCTTGCTCGGCGCGGGCCACCAACTCGCCGGTCACGCTGCGACGATCTTCGACATCGCGAAACTCTTCCGGTGTCGTCTCGATTCCAAACCGATAACGCATCCAGCCGCACAGCATCCGCAGCCCATAATCCGCATCGAGCAGCGGTTCCCCTTCACTCAGGTCGACTTCGGCGATCCTTGCATGAGCTTTATCGATTAGGTTTTTGATCAGATCATCACGATCCATGTTCTTAAGTTGATGATCTTGATAATTCGTTCCCAACGTGGTGTTGGCCCATTTTGCCATGGCCTTGAGGTTCCATTCCTCTTCCATACCGACCGGCAAGTTTTCTTCGACCACTTCTTCGACAAGCACTTCGGAGGCACGCTCGGCTTGCTCCCGCGCATAAGTCGTCGCCATCGAGATTTCCATGTTCTGGAAATCTTTCGGCTCAAGCGTGCAACCGAGCTTGCCACCGGCGAATGCGGCAAACGTTTCGACGCCGTAGTCGGGATCCAAAAACGTTTCGACCTGTTGCTCGATCTGCGAATGAATCAGTTCCAGGATCATGTCCCGCGAACTGTGTCCGTCGAGGAGATTTTGTCGGTAGCGATACACACGTTTTCGCTGCTCGTCCATCACCTCGTCATAGTCCAGAAGGCTCTTCCGCATTTCAAAGTTGCGTTCTTCGACCTTCTTTTGGGCCGCGGCGATCCGCCGGGTCACCAGCTTCGACTCGAGCGGTTCGTCCTCACGCATGCCGATGCGTTCCATCATGTTCTTCACCCATTCACCGGCGAAGATTCGCATCAAGTCATCTTCGAGCGACAAGAAGAATCGACTCGAACCGGGGTCACCTTGGCGTCCACAACGACCGCGCAACTGCAAGTCAATCCGGCGTGATTCGTGGCGTTCGGTTCCGAGCACACACAATCCGCCGAGTTGACGAATGTGTTCGCCTTGCTCGCTCATCCCCTCGGCTTTATCGAACGACTCGACCAGTTCATTCCATTCTTCATCGGGAACGTCTAGTCGGGTTTCGTACTTATGCTGTAGCTGTGCCCAGGCTTTGTTTTCGGGGTTACCACCGAGGATAATATCCGTTCCCCGACCGGCCATGTTGGTGGCGATCGTCACGGCAAACTTTCGCCCGGCTTGGGCGACAATATCGGCTTCACGTTGGTGCTGCTTGGCGTTCAAGACCTCGTGCTCGATGCCACGACGTTCGAGCAAACGGCTGAGCGTTTCGCTTTTTTCGATACTGACCGTCCCGACCAAAACCGGACGACCTTTGTATTCGATCGCGTGGATCTTGGAACGTGGAATTGTTTGCGTTTGCTTTTCGCCTTTGGCGACGATTTTGATTTCGTCGTCGCTCTCTTCCTTGATGTCGCCCCAGACTTCATCGCCATCTTTGGTCACGACGACGTCCCATTTGACGGTCCGCTCGATCTCTGCGGCGAGGGCTTTAAACTTGAATTCTTCGGTCAGATAGATGACGTCGGGATACTCCAACCGCTGCAAACCACGATTGGTCGGAATCGCGACCACGTCCAACTGGTAGATTTTCCAAAACTCGTTCGCCTCGGTCATCGCCGTACCGGTCATCCCGGACAGCTTCTTGTACATCTTGAAGATGTTCTGCAGCGATGCGGTCGCGAAGGTCTGGGTTTCCGGTTTGATCGGGACGCCTTCTTTCGCTTCGACCGCTTGGTGCAAGCCATCACTCCATTGACGACCGTCCATCAAACGACCGGTGAACTCGTCAACGATCACAATCTGCTTGTCTTTGACGACGTAATTGACGTCACGTTTGTAGAGGAAGTGGGCTTTGAGCGAATTATCGATCAGGTGAGGCCACTCCATGTTGCCGGCCGTGTAAAAGCTCTCAACACCGGCTAGCTTTTCCGCCTCACGCACCCCATCGTCGGTCAACGTGACGTTGCGTTGTTTCTCGTCGACGGTGAAGTGAACGTCTTGTTGCAATTGCCGCGCGACCCGGTCGGCATCGGCATAGCGACCGAGATCCATGTCGCTGGGGCCACTGATGATCAACGGCGTTCGTGCTTCGTCGATCAAGATATTGTCGACTTCGTCGATGATCGCGTAGTTCAGCGGTCCCTGGCACTGCTGAGCTTCCGGTGGGAAACGGTCATCGCCTTGGGCGGCCGGGCGCATGTTGTCGCGCAGGTAGTCAAAGCCGAATTCGTTATTCGTTCCATAGGTGATGTCACAGCGATACGCCGCTTGCTTTTCGTGGGTCGACATCCCCGACTGAATTGCGTTGACGGTCAATCCCAAGTTCATGTACAGCGGCGCCATCCACTCCATGTCACGACGGGCCAAGTAATCATTGACCGTGATGACATGAACGCCTTTTCCTTCGAGTGCATTGAGGTAGGCGGGAAGGGTAGCGACCAGTGTTTTTCCTTCACCGGTGACCATTTCGGCGATCTTACCTTGGTGAAGCACCATGCCGCCGATTAGCTGGACGTCATAATGCCGCATACCAAGGAATCGCTTGCCGCCTTCGCGGCAGACTGCGAACGCTTCGACGAGAATGTCGTCCAAGGATTCGCCGTCGCGAATTCGCTGACGGAAGAGCTGTGTTTGCTCGCGGAGTTCCTCGTCGCTCATCGCCTCATACTTAGGCTCAAGCGCCGTAATCTCCTCCGCCCGGGTCTGCAACGCAGCAACTTGGCGAGCGTTGGCCGAACCGAAGACCGACGTCACACCTCGCTCGAAAGAGCTCAGCAGCCCGCCGAAGACTGCTCCGGTAATATCCACTAGGGTTTCAAAAAACGACATCGTTGAATCGTTGGTTGGTTTCGATCGATCGCTTGCACGACGAACCTTTCAGGCATCCAAACCTTTCGTTCGTCGGCACTGGGGACAGATTGGCAGCGCAGCCCGCCCACGTCCAGATCAGCCAATTTCGGACCAAAATTGCACTCAACCGAGACTCATCGGGCGTTGGGGGTCGTGCCACAAAGGCAGCGAGTAAAGCTAAACGCTTTGGGTGGCTTAGGTTAGGGTGTTTCACCGGAGGGGTCAACGCCGGTCAAAAGTTGGCGAAAAATCATGCGATCGATCCCGAATCCCTTCTCGGGAACGGCTAACGAATTTTGACACGTTCAGCTAAACTGCCGACCGAACCGCCCGATTCGGGCCGTTTTGCTTTTGGGGCCCATTCCACCCCCGTGCCCGCACGACTCGTCCGTTTATCCCGATCGCCGTCCATGAACTCACAGCCTCAGCCCGCTAAACCGCTTCGCGTCGCCATCGGAGGAGACCACGCGGGCTATCCGCTCAAGCAAACGATTGCCGAAAACCTCGCTTCAGACGGTCTTGCCGAACTGGTCGGCAACGTCGTCGACTGCGGTACCGACGGACCGGCTCGCTGTGATTACCCCGATTTCGCAATCGCTGTCTCTCGGGAAATCCTGCTCGGCAACGCGGACCGAGGAATCGTCGTCTGCGGCAGCGGTGTCGGCGTCAGTGTGGCAGCCAACAAGATCCCCGGAATCCGCGCCGCGATCTGCCATGACACGTACTCGGCCCACCAAGGTGTCGAGCATGACGACATGAATGTGCTCTGCATCGGCGGTCGGATCATCGGGAGCGAACTGGCGATGGAAATTGTCCGCTCATTCCTGGGTGCTCAATACACCCCGTCGGAACGGCACCAGCGACGACTCGATAAAGTCCTTGAAATCGAAGCCCAGGGTCGCGATGCACTCGGCGACATGAGCTCGTGATCAGGAGACGATTGCTATGACGGAAATGCTTGGCGGTCCTTTTTTCTCAGTTGCCGGCGCGGGGGAATCCCACGGGCCCGGTATCACCACGATCGTTTTTGGTTGCCCACCGGGGCTGGAAATTTCTCGAGATCGTGTGCAGACCTTTCTCGATCGCCGACGCCCGGGCGGCAACAAACACGGCACCCCACGCAACGAAAAAGACAAAGTCGTCTTCCTGAGCGGCCTTTATCAAACCGACCATGAAGCATTACTCGGTCCGTCGACGATCTCCGTCAACGTTGACGGCAACACGTTCGAAACCGAAGCCTACGAACGCGGCTTCACGACCGGCGAACCGATCGCGGCACTGGTGCTTTCGACCAGCAAGAAATCGGGAGACTACACCCAGTTCATCGGTCCCTCCGGACAAGTTCGGCCCGGTCACACCGACTTGGTGAAGTACCACAAATCACAAGGCTATGTCGACATTCGCGGCGGCGGACGCAGTAGCTATCGAGCCACGATCAGTGACGTCGTCGGCGGCAGCATCGCCCGCCAGTTCTTAGAGACGACATTTCAAACCGTGTTGATCTCGTCAATTAACCAGGTCGGCGAACTGAAATCAAAAGGCTCACTCGCCGAACAATGCCAAGCCCTTTACGATCGATTTCGACGCGATGACGCCCCCACGATCATCCCGCCCGATGCGATCGCCGACCTCCAACAGACAATCGATAACGCCGAGATCCCCTCGGTCGATCCGGACTTTGCCGAGCAAGCGGGTGAGCTGATCAAGGAGACTCGCAAGGAAGGCGATTCGCTTGGCGCGAGCGTCGAAGTGGTCGCGCTCAACGTCCCATCACTGCTCGGCGATCCACTTTACCAATCGCTGAAAGCACGATTGATGGGGGCCCTCGGCGGACTTAATGCGGTTCAGTCCTGCGAAATCGGATCGGGGAAAGCGGTTGTCAGCCGCCGCGGAAGCGCGAACAACGATCCGATCCGAAGTTCGGGGTACGTCGGCAATACCCATGGCGGACTGATCGGTGGCATGACCACCGGAATGCCCCTGATCTGCGAGGTGGGTTTTAAACCGACGTCGACAATCAACAAACCACAACAGTCAGTGTCGAAGGATCTCACCGAGATCGATTTCGAACTTGAAAAGGGACGCCACGACCCGTGTGTCGGTGTTCGGGCCGGCGTCACGCTAGAATCACGGCTGGCGATCGAATTGATGAATGCGGCACTCAGCCAACGATCACAATCTCTCGCCGATGGCCTGCCTAGCATTTTTGGCTAACTAAACTATGCCTTCGTCGCCGTGGCGACGCTTTTCCTGCTCATGCCCTCGTTCGCCGCACGCCCAACGCACCATGAAGATCAAATGCCCCGGTTGCGCCACCGTCCTGCAGGTCCCTGACTCGGCCGCCGGCAAGACAGTCAAATGCAAGTGCGGAAAACAATTTCGGGTCCCCACCGCCACAGCAGCAGGTAGCAGTACAGCAGCAGGTAGCAGTACAGCAGCAGGTAGCAGTACAGCAGCAGGTAGCAGTACAGCAGCAGGTAGCAGTACAGCAGCAAGCGCTAGTTCAGCACAAAAGCCGGCCGCCCCGAGGGCAGTCGCCCAGCGACCGGCCCAGCAGCCGGCCCAGCAACCGGCGGCGCCCGCGGCCCAACCTTTTAACCCGTTCACGACCGAAGCATCGACGTCGGGAGGGATCTTAGACGAACTGACCGACTCTGACTTCTCGGGTATCAAACAAGTTGCCGTCCCCGGTAGGTCCAGCGGGCCCGCTCCCGTCAATGCGAACACCAGCAAACTCCTCGACGAAGCAATGTCGAGCACGAAGAAACAGTCCAAAGGCGTAGCTTCCCACGCTGCGGCGCCTCGCCCTGGATTCTTGACGTTTCTGGGAGTCATCAACGGACTCGGCGCGATTGTCTTCATCGCTTTGATCCTGATCACCCTTGGCTTTCTCGACATGGTCGCCGCCGCCGAAGGCATGGCCGATGACGACGCAGTCGGCACGCTTCGCGTCATCGCGATCGTCGGCCTGGGTAGCTTGGCCGCGATGTCACTGGCCACTGCCGTCGCTTGTTTTGTGCGTGGAAAATTGTCCTGGTACGTCGTGTTGGTCAGCTACGGCTGGGCGGCAGCGAATCATATTTTCACCCTTATCGACAGCGTCACTGCCGACGAAATAGACCCAACGATCGCGCGAACGATCGGCCGCATGGTGTTCGGCTTTGGCATTTGGGCGTTTTTGCATGGCCCATCGGTCCGCTCCTTCTATGGCACCAACGAAGAACCCGTTTGGCGGGTCGTCGCATTTGACGTACTCGGCATTTCCATCGGAGCCGGCTTTGGAATCGCCGCCCTGGTTCTAGCGTAGCGGCTGATTGTTGCCGGCATCGACCGCTTACCATCTCGCAAACCCGCGCCCGATCGCGCGGACGCCCAACCGATAACGATCTTGCAAGCACCACTGGATGTAGGTGTTGCTGTTGGGGCCTGGGACATAGTGATAGCGATCGCACCACGGATATTCTTTTGGCGATGACACCAGCCGTTCGGCGATCGCCTCGGCATCCTCATCGACGAACTCGTGCAAAAAATACCCACGGCTATCGCGGATCCATCCGAACGCAGGCAGCATGTTGCGATGCAAGTGCCCCCACGACTGTGGACTCTGGTTGGGATACTGCCAAACTTCCCAACGATCTGTCCGATCGCCATCACAGATCACCAGCCAACAATGCTCGGCAAAACGAACGACCCGTGGCAGACGACCGGCCCAAAGCTGGACCGAAAATTTACGAGCCGATGCCACCACGATCTCCGCTCGTGCCGACGGATAGATCTGCGGCAAAGCAATCAACCAAGGTCGACAAGTTGGCCATCCGATCGAGTTCACGCAAGGCGCGGACACTACGATCGAGCCGTGCGAGCGTGATCATTCGAGCTTGCGATTCGCTTGCTTGATCTCGCATGACTTTGCGATAATGACCGATACACATAGCAAATACATCGCGCAACGCGGCGCGACGTTTGGGCGATTCTTTGCCGGCCCCTTCCATTCGATCGGTGACGATACGGCGGATCATAGCCGGATCAGGAACTCGCTGGCCTAGCGCGTCGGACAACGCCGATCGGAATTGTCGCGTCGATTCGTCCAACAATCGCAGTGCGGCAGAGATGTCTCCGGCGGCGATGTCGACCGCTTCGATCATCGCTTCATCGGACGCCTCGCACTGGTGAACATCGCGGATCAAACGGATCGCATCGGCATCGGACAACGGGCGAAACCGGATCACTTGGCAACGTGATCGGATTGTCGGCAGTTGCTTCTGTTCACTCGTCCCGACCAAGATGATCACCGCGTCGGCCGGTGGCTCCTCGAGTGTCTTGAGCAAACAATTGGCGCCCTCCTCATTCAAAAAGTCGGCATCTTCGAGAATTGCGACCTTGCGTTTGCCGCAATAGGGACTCAGCCGAACATCGCGACAAAAGCCTTCTTGCATCCGAACTTCCGGGGCACCGATCAGCAGATCGACCGGGATCGTTGTTTTATCCTTTGGCTTGCGTACCCGAATCACATCGGGATGCGTTTCGGCGCGAACTTGAACGCAGGCCTCACATTGCCCGCAAGGGTTCATCTCACGAGCTGGATGCCGATCACAGAGCAGCGTTTGGGCGAGCAGTGTCGCGACGCTGCGTTTGCCGACTCCGGAAGGACCGACAAAAAGCAAGCTCCCCCCAAAACGACCTTGTGAAATTGAGTTCGCAAACCAGCCGCGCAGGTGATCGTTGCCGATCAATGAAGACCAACCATCGATCATGACGTCGTCCGCTGCGCCGCGGGGTGGTCTTCGGTCGCTTGCGAATCCGGCTTGACCGCACCAAGCGAAGCCGGCCCGACTGAGTCAACGTTTTTTGTTTCGATCTTGCAAATCTTATCAAGGCGTTTGGAGTGACGTCCGCCGTCGAACTCGGTCTGCAACCACCGCAGCACCAAGTCATCGACCGAACGTTCACCGATCAAATCGCCGGGCAGACAAAGGATGTTCACATCGTTGTGCCGACGACTCATTTCAACCATGACCTCGTCATAGCAAGGCGCGGCACGGACGCCGGAAAACTTATTGGCGGTGATCGCCATCCCGATCCCGGTACCGCAAATCAAGATCCCCCGATCGGCTTCACCACAGCTCACACGACGAGCGACACACTCGGCGTAATCGGGATAGTCGACGGCAATTTCATCGAAGGTTCCTTCGTCGATCACGTCAAAGGAATTCGCTTGCAGCGACTGAATCAATCGCGCTTTGATGTGCACCCCGCGGTGATCACTCCCTAACGAAATTCGCATCACGCAGACTCCTTATCCCCGCCAGAGGATTCGGTTGGATGGCTCGAGTCGGCTGCCTTGGGAAAGAAGTCGTCTCCCAATTTGTCCAGCCACACGGTCAACTCGTTTTCCATTTGATCGGCACATTGGCGGTATGCATCGACGGGCATCCCGACCGGGTCGGCGATATCGCCGCCGTCATGACGCAGCGTAAACACGCGATCGTGCATCTCCGGCCACGCGGCCAAGATTGCGGCGCGATGATTACGGGTCATCGTCAGCACCAGATCGGCAACGTTCATGATTTCATCCCCAAGCGGTTGACTGGCATGGCCGGTCAAATCGAGATTCCGCTCGCCCATCACCTCGATGCCTTGCGGTGCCGCACAAGCTCCGACCGAAGCGGCAACTCCGGCCGACAACACCCGAACCGCGTCCTCGCGGCCAAGCTTTTGACGCAACAATTCGCGCAGCAACGTTTCCGCCATCGGGCTTCGACAGGTGTTTCCCGTGCAGACTAATACAATAACCGGTTTGACAAACTGATTCATAGCGGCTCGTTCGATGACGCCTTCTCGCAATATTTCCCAATGACTCCCGATCACGCGAGCCACCGTCGACACTCCACCATAGCGGGTCGGACCGTCGTCGAGCAGCAGTGGAATGTCACTCCCGAACTGTTCCAACACCCCCTGGGACTCAAAGTTGGGATATCCCCCCTTATCGGTGCAGTCCAACCGATGAGCCCCCGTCAAAACCAGCGGTGCGGCGACGAATCGATGAATCGTTTCGAGCACCCGGTGGTCGACGACGCGGAATCCCACCGTCTGTTGATCCCCAACAATTAGCTTGCGAACCTTCGGGGGCAACTGACCGAGCGCCGAATGCTCGTGATCACACGGCGTCACGACGGTCAATGGCCCCGGCCAACACCGGTGACAAAGGCGCCTCGCGACGGGCGAAGGTTCACAAAAAAAATCTTCGGCGGCTTGGCGACTTCGGACAGAGATCGCCAACGGAGCCCCTTCGATTCCCCTTAATTGGGCAATTCGCTCGACCGCGTCTTCGTGAAGCGCGTGGGCTGCCAACCCGTAGGTCGTGTCGGTGGGCAAGGCAACCACCTGCCCCTCGGTCAGGGCCTGAACCGTCCGATGGATAAAATCACGGGGATCGTCGGTTTGACGAAGATCGAAGACTTTGGTCATGAAAACCGACGAGTAAAACGTGCTGACCGGTCACCCACTGGCACACGCTACCGATCACAAGCGTCAATCGAATGACGCCGATCCGATGTGCCGAACAAACTTGTATTGTAAAGGCATCAATTTTGGATCGGCAAGGATGCTTAAAGTGACACACCCTGTCGCCGGTGTCTCATTTCGATCAAATCGTCGGGTTCGGCTTATCAACAGCGACGAACGATCGCATTACAATACCCCCATGCAACCGTTCGTCTCGTCCGATCACGATCACCGCTTGAACCGTCGCGGCGCCGTCAGACGCTGTGCCGTTAGCCTGTTGGCCGGTGCGGCCGTGATGTCGGTCCCCGGGTGTGTCAGCCGGTCTCGGTCCGAAACGCCCCAATTGGTCTGGGGCCGCCGTGGCCAAAGCAACGGCCGCTTCCTCACACCGCGTGCGATCACGATCGATCGCCAAGACCAACTCTATATCGTCGACAAAACGGGTCGAATCCAAGTCTTCGACCCCGACGGCCGATGGATTCGAGACTGGCGAACTCCTGACATCACCAATGGCAAACCGACCGGGATGACCATCAAACCCGGCGCGTCACCCGATGAAGACTTGCTGCTGGTCGCCGATACGCACTACTACCGAATGTTGGTCTACACGTTGCGTGGCGAGCGACGTCCAGAACTGGAGATAGGAGGCACGAGCGGCTTTGGCCCCGGCGAGTTTGCCTTTTTGACCGACGTCGCCGTTGATAAAGCAGGCTGCATTTATATCGGCGAGTACGGCGACGCGGATCGAATCCAGAAGTTCGATCCCGATGGCCGGTTCATGCTTTCCTGGGGAGCGACGGGGCGCGAACCGGAACAGTTCCTGAGGCCCCAGGGTCTTCACATTGAAAACAACCTGATGTGGATCGCTGACTCGGGAAACCATCGCATCCAGCGGTTCGATCTCAGCGGCGAACGACCAGAACTGATCGACATTTGGGGCGGTTCCGGTAAACAGCCTGGGAAGCTGTTCTATCCTTACGGCGTCGATACCCTTGGCGATGGTGAAGCTGTCGTGTGTGAATACGGCAACGCCCGCATTCAACGGTTTGACGCTCGTGGAAACTCGCTTGCCACCTGGGGCTCGCCAGGCCTCGAACCAGGACAACTTTTTGATCCATGGGGACTGGTCGTCGATTCACGTCGCCGAATTCATGTTCTTGACAGTAACAACCATCGCGTTCAGCGCGCCGCGGTCCCAACGTAATCGCCCGCTGAATTCATCGGAGGATCAACGTCGGGCCGATTCAACTGCACCCGATGGACGCCGCATGTTGACAGCCACGAAGCAGGGAAAAATAGGCAAACGACGATGAGAATTTGACGGTCGAAGGTAACGCGTCCTCGGTTGAATGTTGGAGATTCATTCTCAACACCAATGCAATTCTTCTTCGTCGGGTGCCTCATCGGCATCGAGATGCGCCAAGTGGTCGCTGTCAAAAAAACGTGACAATAAAGCCCGCACCGGCACCAGCAACGCGATGAAGATCGGGAACAGAATCCGGACCGGCTGACTGGGAAACACATTGACCACGCAAAGCACCGCTAAACAAACAAATTGCACCAGCGTGAATAGATGAATCGTGCGCGTCGGCACGCGTCGGGTGTAGTGATTGACCGGATAAAGCGATGAATCCATGAACAACCAACCGAGTCGCTCGACGAATTGAATGTTACGAAGCGACACAAAACCCATGTACAAGAAAATGCCGTAGAGTGCCGCCATCGGGACATACTCCAACAGCGGCAGCGCCAGCAGCGACCCTCCGATCAACAAATGAATGACCAACCCGGTCACACGATTCTCTTGCACATGAATGATCTGCTCTCGGCTTTCGCCTTTGTTACCGACGACTTCTTCGGTATCAGACAACGCCCGCACGTGGGCCAACGAACGCACCGTTGCAGCGACCATCCACGGCCAACCGAACAGCGAACACATCCCGATCAATAGCCCGACCACCAACAGATCCAAGTGGTAGGACTCGCCTTTCCCGAGCTTATTCTGTGGACTGTTGACCAAACGTGCGGTGATGTTCTGCGAAAGGAATACCAAGACGGCCGCTAGGACCGCCGGCCCGATCGCGGCAACCTTCACCCACAACGGCACGCCCCATAAATCAACGAACATGCCGCTGCGTTCGCTGGCTGTCGCGGAAACTTCCAGCGTGTCGAGTGTTGCGGCGCTACCGAGCCACCAAGCGGCGCCCACCATCGCACCAAGCGCGATCGATGGACCAAAGTCGGCGAGAAACTCTCGCATCCATGTGAAGAGGTACTTACTGCGGCGAAAATCGGCGAGCGTCATCGCGATGTAGAACGTCCCGACGGCCAACACAATCGCGAGCAGGGGTTTTTCGTTGGTCAACCCTTCGACACTCGCCGTCCGGAACCCGGCGACCAGCGCCTCGATCGCCTTATAGATGAAGATCATCGACATCAGCGCCGAGAAGATTTCATCGGTGAAACGCGTGAAGTAACGCATCAAGTTACTGGCGTTGGTCACCGCCAGTACCACCGTTAACACGCTCGTCCAAATCCCGACCCAACCATAAACCCCCAAGAAGTGCTCGGTCAAATTCATGTCCTGGCACAACTGGTAAAGAATAATCGTAAAGATCAACAGCGGGCCGATGCCTCCTAAGATGATCAGCGGGCCGCCGGCCAATAACGAATACAAGACTCCGCAAACCGCCGTCGAAAGCAACATCGGTCCGGCCCCGATTAAGCCATCCGTTTCGCTGCCCATGAGACCGCCGAACGTGACCGCCGGCGCGACGCACGCGAAGTACATGAAGACGATCGATGCGATACTTTTAGCCCGCAGTCCATCGATGAAATCTGACTTGTAGTGCTTCAAACGCCGGACGAAATCGGCCTTCAATCCGGAGAATAGCCGCGGCGAAGTTTTCAATCCCTCGGTGACTTCACGCGGTTTGGCAGGTTTGGCTAACACCGTTCGCGTCAAGTGCCGCTCGATCGCGTCGAGGACTTCTTGCGGAGTGCTCGAATACGTCAACTCGAAATGACACACGTTGTCGCTCATCATCCGAGCGATCGAAGAAAGCGTGTCGAGGTGATCGGAAGCGTGCGAGGTTGGGCCGACCATCAAAAAGACATAGCGGGTCGCGATGCCATCAGGTGCGCCCATATTGACCGCATGCTTCAAACGAATGAAGACAACTGCCGGGTCGTTGATGCGATCGTCATAGTAATGCGGAATCGCACACGCATGACCGATGGCGGTGGGAAACTGACGCTCACGTTCGATGATTCCATCAAGAACGATCTGGCTTTGGTTTTCGGGCAACCGCCCGCTTTGAACCAGATAATCAATGCCGGTGCGAACGATATCAGCCATCGAATTGGCGTCAACGTTCAGCAAGCAACTGCCTCGTGAAATCGCATCGATCAATCGTTTCATCGACCGCTCTCCATCGCGTTTCGGGTTGTCATCTTGTCAATCAGGTTGCGAGCAAGAGTATGACCGAAGTTGTCCGATTGAAAAACTCCGCCTCCAAGCCGCCGATCGGTCAAACGAATTTGAACGTCTCCTCAAACCAGCATCGCTAATCTTCCACCGGAACAAACCGAATCGCATCCACGATCACGTAGCCATTGGTGCCCTCGTTGCTGATCGTCACCATCGCCGGTTGACGTTGATCAAATTGAAAGACTCCGAGCGACGAAAACGCCTTTTCGATCGCCGGTGTTTTGCGTTGATCGAGTGAGACCGACGTTGTTCCGCCAGCATGCTGAATCTTGACAGGCACGTTCGATGCGCGGTTATTGTTGGGGGGATAAGCAACCTGCACGTCATACTTTCCGGACGAAAGCTCAGTCGAAAAGGATGCCGATCGGCTTCCGTCGCCACTTTTGCCATCGTGCAGGTAACCGGTTAAGAAGTGCGGTCGATTGGCCGCACTGTGTTGCCAATGGCCGACAAGTTTCGCGTCGCTATTATCGAGAACAGTTCCGGCGAAATCTTTCGGAAACCAAACACGCGCCCCCTGAGTTTCGTTGGCCGCGTGCAGGACCTGTCCGTCGGCTAACAATCTTGTTTTCAGCGCATCATAGGAAATATCTTGGACGGCCAGGTCATCTTCGATCGCCATCACGGCCGCGGTCGCCGCGCTTTGTCCCAGGATCATGAAGACCGGTTCCATCCGAATTGACCCGAAAGCGATGTGCGAACTCGACACGCAAACGGGAACCAACAAATTGCGGCAGTCCTTCTTGTTAGGCACCAAACTGTCATAGGAAATTTCATAGGGTCCGTAAGTCGACACCCCGATATCGCCTTCGTTTTGCACGTGTCCTTCGGGGGTGACATAGCGTTGAGTGTTGTGCGAATCGATCGAATAAGACCCCATGCCCACCGACTTGGGCGTCGGACGCCGTTTCTGAAGCTCGTTTTCCGTCATCACGAACTTGCCGATCAATCGCCGTGCTTCGCGAACATAGATTTGATGCGGCCAATGGCCGTTATCAGTGAATTCGTCGGCCGCCAAACCCCATCGTGACATCTCTTCACGAATCGACTCCGGCACACGTCGATCGCTGACATGAAAGTACAGCCAACCTTTTTGGTACCGCTCATGTTCCGCGATAATTTCCTTTCGCCGTTCGTAGCTGGCTTCCGGATAGTCGTAATTGAAGCCGATGTTGTCGGTGCTCATCGGCCCATGGTTGTTGGTATCGGTCTTCCGATTGGGAATCGGATCGAACTTGCGAAACGTATCGCGCCAACCGGCTTGATAGATCCGCGCCAATAGTTCGAACTCGGCCGGGTCATAACCGTCAGGCTTTTCGAAGGGGACACGATTATCGGGATGATCGGTCAAGCACATGCGAAAGCAGTACGCTTGAACTCGATCATCGGCCGATCCCTTTTCGCCCGGAGGCTCGGAGCTGATGCGCGGTAATACACCGCTGCTAGGATCGTCCGGATCGACATAGGGGCTGATCGGAGGCAGGTCGGCAAAATGATGGGCGTGATGATTGACGCCGATTTGTACCCCCGCCCAGTTCTCGCCGTAGTGATCTTGAGACTCGCGACCGACGTGGTAAGGCACACCGGCGGCGGCCATCAAATCGCCTTCGTAGGTGACATCTAAAAACACGCTTCCCTCGAAGACATCTCCACTCAACATACGGATCGATTGAATCCGCCCGCCATCCAAGACGACGCCTCGATCGCGATCAAGCCATTGATCTCGGTAGACCGGCACGTCGAATTCGCGAACGAACTCATCGAATACTTGCTCCGCGATGTGCGGCTCGAAGATCCATTGCGTGCGGTTTTCGCCATCGATCGCTTTGTTGCCTTGACCACGATTGCCGTAGCTTTCCTTCGTTTGCCAATTCCAGTTTTCTGGCTGCTGGTACTTCGAAAAGACCCGTTGATAAAACTCCCGCGCCAGGCCACCGATGACTTCTTTCTTGCCGGTATCCGTCCACCCCAAACCGCCGCTGGATAGCCCCCCAAGATGCGTGTCCGGACAAACGACCAATGCGCTGAATCCTGAGCGTTTCACTTGAACCGCAGCCGTCACCGCGGCGGACGTGCCGCCGTAGATCACCACGTCGGCGCGATAGGTCTCGGCGTCTGCATTTACGGAAAGCGTCCCGAGCATCAATAGCGTGACCCCCGTCCTGATCACGGATTGAATCCGGGCGGGGAAGTGAAAGAGTTGTCTTTGCATGCGATCGCAGATTGGTAAGGAAGGATAAAATCGCTGCCGCCCCGAAACGTCTATGCACCATGCCGGCTTTCGGTGGACGGTGTTTCGCTTTCGAATCGGCTCGGCACCGATAGCTAGGCGAGGTTTGTCGGTGACGTAGTCTAACCACTCGACGCCGCGGAGTCGGGTCGACGAAAACGAATGACGTTTTCACTGCGAACCGCCTCGATCTCCCCTGGCAGATGAATTCGATCGGGGCCCTCGCCGTATAGCAGGTCCAACAATCGCCGCCACTGCGTTTGATTCATCATGCCGAGTGGAAAACCAGACCGCTGCCAACTCTTCCGCAATGACTCAACGACGATTGACGAGTCCAACAGTAGCGGGTCGATCGGCTCTGATTGCCGCGCGAGTCGGTCGAGCCGGTGGACCACCAACGGGGCATGTGAAACGACGACAACGTCGATCCAACGCCCGACCAATATTTCGATGACCTTGCCCCATCCGCGCTGCCCTTCGATCGCTCGGCCGATCGATGGGATCGCCTCAGCAAACGTCCCCGTCATCATGGGCAGTAATTCGTTCCGGATCCAATTCCTTCGGTACTCGGATTGCTGGTTGGATTGATCCTCCCGCCAAGGATAATTTTTCGCCTGAAGAGCTTCCCGGATTAGCGATCTTCGGGTTCCGAGTAGCGGCCGGACGATAACGAAATCTCGGGCATCGTCGGACGAAGCCAGTTCGCGAAACGGGGCGATGCCGGTCAGCCCCGTCGGCCCCGTGCCTCTCATCAAACGGAACAATACCGTTTCGACGTTGTCTTCTAAGTGATGGCCAAGCAGCAGATACCTCGCCCCGCGGCGCCGCATCACGTCGTTGAAGAATCGGTAACGCTCTTGCCTGGCGTGCTGTTCATCAGACCGGCGGCCGCTTCCCAAGCCGGCATCAAACGCGACCCCCAGTTGCCCCGCAAGTTGCTTCACAAAGGCCTGGTCGGCATCGCTCGCCGCCCCTCGAAGCCGATGATTGAAATGTGCAGCGACCACAAAACCTGCGGGTTGATGGTTCGATCGTTGCCTGAGTTCCATGAGGGCCCGCAGCAAAGCGACACTATCCGCCCCGCCGCTACAACCAACAACGATGCCCAGATCGGCGTACCGGGAAGCTGGGAACCGCCCTTCCAGTTGTACCAGAAGCTGCTCCCATTGCTCCGTTGCCAGCGAGCCGCCCGGATCGCTGGGTGTTGTGTCGTTGATTCTTGGCGTTGCATCCGGCATGGAGATGATTGGTGAGGAAAGATGCGAGGCTGGCGGCCGTAGACGATTCTGGGCCCTTTCTTGGATCGATTCTCAGAGAACTTGGATCGGGTTACGACTTTTCGGATGCGTGAAAGGGTAGGGCACTGCCCATTGACGGGCAAAATTTGTTAGGATCTTCATCGTCTACGCGACACGGATCCGTCGCATCAGCGGCCAGTCTACCGCCCTTTTCCACCCGCCGAACACGCCCCATCGCTTTGACCCTCTTGATGGCACTTTTCTTTGAGCCGCCGCTCGCTTCCTCACTGGACGAGAACTTCTTCGTCTATTCCCTCGCCGGTGTCCTGGCCGGCGCGGTTCTGATGATGGGGTACCAGCGTTGGAAATACACCGTTTACAAGATCAAATTAGCGGAGCGAGCCGACGAGATCCTAAACGAAGCCAATCGCCAAGCCGAATCGATGAAATCTCAGATCGTGCTCGAAGCGAAAGAAGAGGCTTTGGAGATCAAGTCCAAGGGCGAAACAGAAATCGCCGACGCTCGCCGCAGCCAACTCGCCCGCGAAGAAAAACTTGACCGCCGCAGCGAGCAGCTCGACGTGCAAGAAGCGGACTTACGAAAACATCAACGTGGGTTGGAAAATGCCCAGCAACGGCTCGACTCGGGTCTCAAGATGCTTTCCAGCAAGCGAGAGGAACTCAACAAGCTCGAAGAGCAACAAAAGCGATTGCTCGAGGCGATCTCCGGACTGACACGCAGTGAAGCGAAGGAAGAATTGCTCAGCGCACTCAAGGAAGAACTTGAGCACGAACGTGGCAAGGTCTTGCTGAAACAGAAAAAGGAAATCAACGAAGCGGCAAAAGAGCAAAGCCGTCAAATGCTGTTGACTGCCATGCAGCGTTATTCGTCAGCGTTCACCGCCGATTCAACCACCAGCACCGTTGATGTCCCGACCGACGACATGAAAGGTCGTATCATCGGTCGCGAAGGACGCAATATTCGCGCCTTTGAAAAGGCAACCGGGATCGACGTGATCATCGACGATACCCCGGGCGTGGTGATCGTCAGTGGTTTTGATCCCGTCCGTCGCGAAATCGCTCGCCGTTCGCTGACCAGCCTGATCGCGGACGGTCGAATCCATCCGTCGAAAATCGAAGAAGTCGTTGAAGAAACGCGTCGCGAGATCAACGAATTGATCATGCAAAAGGGACGCGAAGCGGCCGACGAAGTCAACGTCCCCGGCTTACACGATCGTGTCATTGAATTGTTGGGACGACTCTACTTTCGGACGTCGTACAGCCAAAACGTGTTGCGGCACAGTATCGAAGTGGCATTTCTGTCCGGTATGATCGCCGAAATGTTGGGAATGAATGGCGATGTCGCCCGCCGTTGTGGGCTGTTGCACGACATTGGAAAAGCCGCCGATCACGAACTCGAAGGTGGTCACCCAAAAATCGGTGCCGACATCCTGCGTCGAAACGGCGAATCAGCCGAAGTCGTCCACGCCGCTTTCGGGCATCACGATGAAATTGTGATCGAGCACCCCTACACCGTCATCGTTGCCACTGCCGACGCCTGCAGTGCCTCCCGCCCGGGGGCTCGACGCGAATCGCTCGAACGTTACATCAAACGAATGGAAGAACTCGAAGCGATCGCCCAACGGTTCGATGGCGTCCGGGAAGCCTACGCGATCAGCGCGGGACGCGAACTTCGTGTGATCGTCGACAGCACGTCAACCAACGACGAACAAGCCGCGGTGATCTGCCATGAAATCGCCAAGGCTTTTGAGCGCGAATTGATGTACCCCGGCGAAATAAAGGTCACCGTGCTGCGGGAAAGCTCCTTCACCGAAATCGCGAAATAGCAAGCACCGGACTAATTTCAAAACAGCGTGTAGATGAAGGGAGCCGCCGGCGAGGTTGTTACGAATGCGAGTGCGACCAGAAGCAGCAAGACCACCACAATTGGTAGCAACCACCACTTCTTATTGTAGCGCAAGAACCAGATGAACTCGCGGACCAAGCCCGGGTCACTGGTGTCCGCTTGGGCGTAAAACGTTTGCTCGGCGTCACCGCCGGACGGCTGCTGAGACAGTTCCGTGCTGGTTGTTGTCCGCTCAGCGCCGGACTGACCAGTTCGGTGGCCTGTCTGATCACCGAGTTGCGACTTTTGTTCTCGCTTCGCCATTTTCAAAACATCCGGAAGTAAGACTCACCGTCGTTTAGCTCGCCGCGCTCAACGCTGCTGGTTTGTCGCCAAAAGGTCTCTGCGTCCACACCGCGACGCCGAATCGATCGACCGGACCAGCGAAACCAAATTGCTAGCGGTGTGACTAGCAAATAGTACAGCACAGCCATGGCGATGAAAGTCGCTATCCATCGCAAGGGAAACGTCAACCGCTCGAACGCGTCGATCATCATCGATCGTCGGCTTGGCGCCACGAGATAGACGACACTGAACAGTAGGCCGGTGATAGCAATAAGGATGGCAACGATAGTGCCAACTTTCGTCTGGCCTGCAACGCGATTGACCAACACCGCGAGCACTAGGCTTGAACAGGCCACTCCAATCCCCGACAGGACCGACGGCGGCAACTCGCCACCATCCGGGGACAGAGCACCATCCGGGGACAGAGCACCATCCGGGGACAGAGCACCATCCGGGGACAGAGCACCATCCGGGGACAGAGCAGGGTTGCTTGCTAGCGACTGAGGTTGATTGCGATGACCGGGCATGGGGGACAGACCCTCTCTGTTAGGGCTTCCACTTCCAGAATTCGATTCAGACGGGGACATGATTCAGACGGGGACATAGCACGGTAATTCAGCGGGGGACATAGCACGATTGCGTTGCTAGCGGTAGTTACGGAGACGGGATTCGTTCCTTAATGGCTGAAACGCAGTTTGCCCACTTCTGGTGTTTTACAAGCCAATATTTTGCGAGCAAATTGCGGAGCTGCTGGAATTTCAGGAGGCCGCTGATGAAACCATCCGTCAATGGTCTGCCGAATACGGAAGCCAAAAACTCGCCCGCTGAGCGTGGAGATGATAACCGCGGCGATCTCCCCGCCCCTGGTGCCTCCGACCAGCAATTTTGGGTTGATTCGTTTTTCAGAACGGCGAGTCAATCTTAACCAATCCAACCATAGCAAGGTATTGTGACGGGCCCCCGACGGCCGAAGCGGTACTTGACAATCTACGCCAAAGCGGCTCATCCGGACTTAATGAACACCACCCAATTGAGCCAATTCTGTGTGACCGCCAAAATTGGCAAAAAAAGTCGCTCCACGGGCCCCCCGCCTTAACTCGTCATCGCCTAACGAGTTACCGTTCGGAGGACGATTCGGAGGATTTAAAATGCCTAAATCTGCAGTTGACCGAGCGTGTGGGCCGCGTAACCTAGAGCTACCGATTGAGACCACTCGACGCGATTTTTCGCCTCGGGCAAGTTGGTCTTCGGCGACGTAAGCCTTTGCTATCTTTATAGTTGCGAACTTCGCTGCCGAATCCGACGACTGCCACCAGCGTCGAGATCACAAATTACCTATCTTCCGCGAGTTCGCCTCGCGTGGGGTTAACGCGGTCAGCTTGCGGCCACGGGCTGACATTCGTTGATGGTTGGATTCCTCCGCTAATGCCGTCTCCGAAACCTCACGGACCGGGCGCAAGAGGTGCCCGGTCGCGAACGCTCGCGAAGGTAGAACGACGATTGATCGTATCTGCCTCACATGCGTTCGACTCCGCTTCCATTTGCGTGGGCACCTTGAATCAGTTTGGTCGCAGCCCCGCGATGAATTCTCCTCTGGTTTTTGCACCGCTAGAAACCTGAAGTCCCAACTCTTCGGCGAGCCGCGTCCACCGTTGCCGCAACTGATCGGACAGCGGTTCCTCGCGTTTTAGTTCATGCCCGCGGTATGCCTCGTAGTATTGACTGGTGAGGTGTTTTCCACGCGATCGCATTTTTTTGGTCCCCGGTTCTAACCCATGCAATGCGCCGGCGGAACCAAATCGCTGCACGGCAATAAAGTCTGGCTGCCCCGGTGAAACATCGCTGACATAGACCGTCGCGCCGCCGCCTTTCCAAATCCGTTCCTGCAGTTCTGAAACACCGACCTCCTGAACAGCAACTCCGTGTTGCAAAGACAGCACCGAAGCTTCACCTGCCGCGGTACCCAATGACATCCAAATCGGCTCGAGCCGCAACGCACAGAATCCCACATGACTGGCGCTGCATGCGACGGGAACAAGGAGGTTACGTAACTGCTTCGGGACGATCACTCCGTAGGGAATTTGATAGGGAGCGACAGCCTTGTAGAACTCGCCACGATGCGTTCCGCCGATCCGAGGCCCTTCGTGTCCCGTCCCATGACAGTTATGACTGTACTCGCCAACCGCGATCGCATCGCGGTGCAATTCAGCTCGCGAGTCACCTTGGGCGTACTCCGTGTCTGCTTCGGTGTAGACATACTGCCCGACCATTCGCCTCGCTTCACGCACGTAAATCTGAGGTGGTAGATAGCCGCTTTCTTGAAACTCATCGCGACAGAGCCCCCAGGTCGCAGCTTCGCTTCGAAACGGCTCTGGCACCGCCGCATCAGTTTGCAAAAAGTGAATCAATCCGAGTTGCCAATTGAGATGCTCTTGCTCGATTTTCCGACGCGTCGCCAAGTCTCCTTCGGGATAGTCAACATTGTGTCCCGGCAGCGATAACCTGACCAATCCTTTGGATACATCGTTGATGTCATGTTTCCGATTGGGGAGGGCAGGCAGATGTGCCTTCAAAATGAAGGGCCGTCCGGGATAACCGAACGCGGCTTTAAACTTTCCCGCTTTAATTAACGGAACGACCGCAACATAGTCTTCGCGTCGATAATCATCTGGGACCGGGATGGCGATACGATTGGGTTCGTCTTGGGTCATGCAAAGGCGATAGTTGTAGCCTTGCAGCTGACGATCGGCCTTCAGCGGGGCCAACGACTCGCCATACTCTGACCGGGCCTCGCGGCCGACGCGGAATGGAACCCCGGCGGCGGCCAGTAAGTCCCCTTCGTAAGTCGCATCGATCACCATCTCTGGCACGACGACTGCCTCTCCGGAGGACGTTTCAAACCTTAGTTCTTGGATCGCCTGAGCATCGATTTTTGTGGAGGTCAAACGATGACGCTTAAGGATTCGAATCGTTGGCTTTTCGGCGAGCATTTCGTGAAAGACGAGCCGATTGACCGATGGCTCGCCGTGTGTTCCCTGCCATGAATCGCGAACCTGATCAGATTGTTCGCCGTAGTGTTTCACATAGTGACTTCGCACACGCTGGCTGAACTCGAGAAACGCACCGCTGAGCGATTCAAAACTGTGGAAATCCGAGTGCGACAGACCATGTGTAGTCAGTCCACCGATGCGGTTGGTCGGCTCGATCAACAGGACATCGATGTTTTCATCGGCGGCGGCGAGTGCGGCAGAGATCCCGCCGGGCGTCGCACCATAAATCGCGACATCACAATGCAACGGTTCGCCGCCGCAGGCAAACGCGGGGGCGAGCACGGTTAGCAGCGCGACGATTACTTTGATTTCGGTCATGACAAGTGAACTGGAGCGGAAGAAGAATGGAGCGCTGGCGATGAATCGATGGGCGTCAGAGACGTTTGCCGTGCGCAAAGCATAACGAACGTCACACGCCCCGTCACAAAATCAGAGCGAAGGAGATCGTTTCTGATTACGAGTCCGAATTCCGCTCTCATCTCTCGAAGCGGCATCAACGATTGTCGTTCGGATCTCCGAGCCGACAACGCTCAACGAAGCCGCTGACGACTCGGAGAGTTGAGCGACAATCGGAGCAAAGAAAAGAGCGATAAGACTGGTAAAAGCAGTTCATCGACTTCCCTTACGACGTCCCCCTCACACGACAGGATTGGTCGAATTTTGTCGTTTGCCGTAGCTGCCGAGCATCACAAAGCACCCTTGGCTTGGAGCAGTGAACTGCGCCGTATACCGGAAGGCGACTCATCCATCGTGGTACGGCATTCGGACGATGGTTGATGTCGGATGGAACCAGCTTTGCGATTACTCAACCAGCCGATCGCGAGCCGACACACCCCAGTACAAAAAGTGTGGTTGATTGCCAACGTAAGGCTTTGCGCGTCCGCACTCCCAAACCTTCTCACGTTTGTACTCGAGAATCAACGGCAGGTTTGCCAAACGAGCTGCGGCGAAGCGCCATTGCGGACCGTCGTCTAGATCAATCGCTTCGATCAACAATACCAATTCTGGATCCGTCCCCATCACGAAGGCAAACACCGCGCCGTCAATCACGTGGTGACGCTTGCTTTGATAACGATAAAGCGGTTGAGCGAGCAGTCGTAACGATCCTTGTCCGTCGCTCAAGCCGGTAGGTATTTTTGCTTCAAACCCACGGGCGAATTGCCTCATTTGGGTCAATCGCATCCGCTCGGTTTGCGCGGGCACCGGTGCATTTGGAATCTCGGCGGGCGTGACACCGGCTTCGGTCGTTGTCCAATCTGGAACAGCCCCGCGCCGACTTACGCGAGGCTCGTGTTTGGTGTCGATGCCGACGAGTGAAAGCGAATGAAACTCGTGCGATAGTCGACGTTGGTTCGAATCAACAGGAGAGATGACCGACCAGATTGCGCCGATCACTTCCGGACGCCCGTCATTGGTCCAGACAAACGCGGCCCCGTGAGTGTCGCGAACGCGTACCGGATTGGTGAAAGTCAAGATTGGCGCGGGCTGCAGTTGCAGCAACTCTGCTTGATTTGCTGACCCTTCGCGACTGTCACTGCGAAACATTTCGTACGCCGCCGCTTCGTCGCGGTAAATACCCAACCAACGCGTGCGTTGTTCCTTATTCAACGTATTGTCTTCGGCAACACCGTCTGTGGCCGAACGGTCTTGTGCCACCCCGGGGCTGGCAATGAAAACGGCAAGCGCAATCAGCATTCCAATCACTCTCGGTGACATCGCATAGGCTCCCAGGCAAGACAACAAGAATCAACGGTTAACAATTTAGTCACTACGTCTATTATGGCGTGACGCGTCAGTTCGATCAAATCTCCCTTGTCACAATTCGATGAGCGCTGTCGCGGCGCAAGACTGGAACCCGAAAATTGCCGCTTGTGATCCCGAGACGACAAGGGCAGGACTTCACGAGGGTCAGCTTCGGGAAAAGGCACGTCGTCCTCGGCGGGGGAGCTTCGGCTATACTAAACGGGGTCAATCTTTCTGAGAAAAAGGCACGCTCCTATGAACGAAACGACAGCGAAGGCACTGCCTCGAATTCCGGAAGATCAATCCGATCAAGAGTCATCGAAGAAATTTCAGCTCGTTACGAGTAGCTCCGTTTCGGTGCTCGTCCACACGGTGATCATCCTGGTGCTGGCGGTCATTACCGTCGACCTACAGAAATTCCAGGAGTTTGATTTGATCGCTTTACCGCCTCGACCGGTCGAAGACGATCCTCCAGTGGAGGTCGAACTGGAACCGGAGATCCAGGTCGTTCCTCCCGAAACCGCGTCACTATTTTCGGCAGCCCCGGCTCCCACCAATATGTCAGCCGGTGCGGCGACCACGCCGGTACTTGACCAGACGCTTGTCGCGAAAGCAGAAATGTCTGACTTACAGATTGCAGCTCCGACGATGGGGATCCCCGATTCGATGGCCCTCATTGAGGCGATTCCTGACGCGAAAGTGAAAGGAGAGGCGCGCGATATCGTAGACAACTATCAACAAGCGCTCGATCGATTAGCGCAAGAGCTACTTTGGATGCTCGATGAGGGGCCCGTTCTGGCAATCTGGTGTTTCGATCAGTCCAACAGTATGAAAGACGACCAAAAAGAGATCCGGGATCGGATCGAATCCGTCTACCAACAACTCGGCCTCGACGGCCGTAGCCGGGGAAACGCACTGTGGACCGCCGTAACCAGCTATGGACAAGGTTTTGTCGATCACACCGCACATAAGCCGACGCCCAACTTGGATCAAATCCGAGCCGCCATCGATGCCGTACCGATCGACGAATCGGGCCTGGAAATGATGTGCAGCGCGGTCGGCAGGACAATCAATACCTACCGAGACATCTCTCGGCGAGGACGGCAGATGGCTTTGATTTTGGTGACCGATGAAAGCGGCGAGCGAATCAATAACGATGCCTACCTGGAAGAAGCCATCGAAGTCGCGAAGGCCGCGAATTGCAAGGTTTATGTACTCGGTCGAGAATCTGTGTTCGGTTACCCCTATGCGTTCATCCGCTGGCGACACCCACAGACGAATCGAGTCCACTGGTTGCGAATCGACCGTGGCCCGGAGACAGGGTTTCCAGAACAGTTGCAAACCAACGGTTTTCGCAGACGCCATGATGCGTTCAGCAGTGGTTTCGGACCTTACGAACAAACCCGCTTGGCACGTGAGACCAATGCGATCTTCTTTATGTTGCCTTCGGTGGAAACCGATTTAGTTCGCGCGACAAAAGTCAAATACGACATGGAAGCGTTGCGGCCTTATCGCCCCGACCTACGTGCCCGCATGGAAGTGCTGACGGACCGCAAAGAATTTCCCCTTCGAGCGTTGATCTGGCAGGTGATCCAAGATCTAAATCCCTACCAAGAAAAATCGAAAAACGTCGTCGAAATGCGAATGGACTTTTCGCTCGATCCACAAGAATTCGTTCAGCAAGCGAGACAGGAGCAAGCAAAGGCGAAGCAGCAACTTCAGTACATGGCCCGAGCGGAACAGTCATTGATCGAAGGCAAAAAGCTCCGCGATCAGGAAGCAGACCCACGCTGGCAAGCCAACTACGATCTAGTCCTCGCGCAATTGGTCGCCTATCAGGCTCGGATATATGAATATGGAGTCGCCCTGGACGCATTCATGGCTAATCCAAAAACCGCACCGCAGACCAGAGGGGATCGAGTCCTTCATGACTGGGACATCCACACCGTCAAGCAAGTGAGAACCGAAGAAGCGAAACCCTATATCGATCGGGCTCGCAGCATGTTCGCAGAAATCCAGGAAGAGCATCCCGGATCGCCCTGGGCGGCGCGTGCAAAGTGGGAACTGGATCGCGGTTTCGGAGTCGACCTTCGACCGCAGTACGATCTTCCCTACAAGAACGTCCCCAATGCCATGGCACCGCCAAAACTCTAAGGGATCGCTTCGGCTGCTGAACCTTCAATCAACCTGCTCGCGAAATGGTTCTGGGGCCGATTCGGACCTGGGTTTCATAAAAGAAGCGGTGAATGACTCGTGGTTCGTCAACACCTAAAGCTACGATCAGCATCACTGGTTGGCCCATACACTGCCGGCGTAGCGTTCATTAAGCAAGTTCTTCGCGGCAACCGAACGATCGGGATTCTTCAATTCGTCCCATAGTTCAACAAGGTTGTGCAAAGCTTCCGCATGGATATCCGAATCCGCGTAAAACAAGATCTCGATGTGCAGATAGGCCATCAGTGCTTCCTTGGGTTTACCGGCTTTTCGGTAGCACTCCCCTAACGCGTTGTAAGCTCGGCCGAACAATTCGGCGTCAGAAGAATCATTCTGGTCAATGATGTTTTCGATTTCGGCGATCGCTTCTTCAACCGATCCAGTCTCCGCGACACACCGAGATTTACCGATTTGGGCAAATAGCTTTTGCCGCTTGGCTTCAACGCTATTCGATTTGTCAGCGAGTACCGCATCATAAATCTGTTGGGCGCGTTGATAGTTGCCTTCGGCAATCGTGGCACGTGCTTCAGACAGCTTTGCACGCAACGAATAGGATGGCCAAGGCGCCTTGTTGGAGACCGCTCCGTAATACTTCACCGCTTGCGAATAATCACCTTGCGCGAGCGAGAGATCCCCCAACAGCTCTGCGGCCGAAAAAAAGTGTTGACTGCGTGGTGCGGCCCGAACAAATGCCAACATCGCCGCGGCTGCTTCCCGCTTGTCTCCCCCAGTGGTGAGCGCTAGTTTTGCACGAACAAACGCGAGATAAAAAATCAAATCTTGACGAACGAGTTCACGTTCGATCTCCGCTGGGTTGACCATTTGCAGATCCACCAACGCCGCCTTGTGTTTACCGGCGATCGCCCGTGCTCGACCTGCTTGCAGACCGGGTGGATCTTCGGCGAACGTGACACGGCTGATCTCATTGACACTTACGGATCGTTTCGATCCCCGAACATCAATCTCCACCGCAACCGGTGAGACGCCGACAACGTTCCCTTCCAATCGTGCCCCGCTGGTCGAATAGATCTGATCGGATTGAGCCACGGCGTGACCGGCCAACAGAGATAGCAGCAGCAGGATCAATTGACCTTTGATTATCTTACCCATCATTTACTCTTTCACAGAAAAAGAATCGACGTATGACAATACATGCCGACGCTACGTTGGCCAGGATACACCGTGTCTCGCGAAAATGGCATCGCTACTTCAAATTCATTGACCTAGCGATCGAATCAACGAGTCATACTTAGGCTTCCATGCTCCCAGATTGGGATACAGGGTGACAGTTTGATTCAAGACGCGACGGGCGTCGCGAAGTAAACGTTGCCGGCTTTTATCGGCCGATGACTTCGCCAGTGCGATTTGACATCGCGCCAGCTCGTAGCGAGCTTCATAGAACGTTTCACGAAACTGTTCGTACTGGGCAGTACTAATCGCAATCTTGGCCCATCCCCATATCGGATCAACGCCTTCGATCGCTTGCTCGAATCGGCTCGGATCTTCGTTACCCCACGACTGCAAAAAGCGAGCGGCCGCAGTTTGAATGTTGATCGCCTTTGGATCTCGTTTCAGCGATGTCTGGTAGAGCGACAGCGCGCCCTGAAAGTCGCCTAGTTGATACTTAATCCCGGCCAACCTGACTTGCACTTGGTTCTTCAAAGCATGGTCAACCGAGCCCTGTGACAACACTCTTTGAAACGAATCATCGGCTTTCTGATAAAGCCGCAACGCCCGTTGACGATCGTCCGTGCCGAATCCATCGGCGAGCGTTGCGAGGGTATCGCCGACCCATTGAAGCACACCGACTTCCGTTGCCCCGTTGCTCAACTCCGCCAGAAACGCTTCGAAGATCGTCGACAGTTCGTTCTTTTCCTGCGACGACGCTGATTCCATTCGCCGCTGAACGTCTTGAGCCAAGGTGACATAGACGCCCAGCATCCGCCGCTTTCCTGCTTCGTCGTTGCCGACGACTTCACGCATCGACTCAATTGCTTGATTGACACGTCCCATATTTTCCTGTCCACCGTCTCCCAATGATGCGACATAGGATCGTAAAGCAGTTTGATAAGCTTCTTCGGCGTAGACAGGATTTGATACGGCAGCATGGCCGGCTTTCAGTAAGGTCAATGGCCCTAGTGTTGGATCCTCTAGGATCTCGATCGCTCGATCGAACTGTTGATCTTCGACGTAGATTTGCGATAGCGATAACATGGCGGTTGCAGAAGCTTGGTCGATCGTTGGCTCTTCGGGAAGCCGTTCATAGCCGGCTAAGATCATCGACTTTGCCTCACCTTTCAACGTGGCAAGTCGTGCCTTCATGTCACCATCGAAAGCAGTGCCTTGTTGAGGACTTTCGTCGGACGAAGGCACTGCCGAAGTCTTCGCCTTTGCATCACTACGCTGCAATTCCAAGAATTTCCCCCAGAGCGATTGCCCTGTGATCAGCTCTAATCCGCCGCGAACTTCGGACGATTCGGGCAATTTGCGCACAAGTTCCGCCGCGCGGAGCACGGCACCTGAGTTGATCAAATGCGGGATAAGCGTCGCTAGCGTTTGTGGTGTATTTGGGTCGTCGGGCCATGTGTCGTGCATGTACGATCCGACTGCATAGAGACGTTGGATTTCAAATTCCGAGTCCGTGCCCGAATCCGACGCTTGCTCTAGTAGTTTCAAGTAGCTGCCAACGGAGATCTTCGCGCACTGCCTTGCGCCAGGGCTGTTGGGAAACCGCCGGGCAACGAAGTCGGCAACAACCGCGGCGTCGTAAAAGTCCCCTTTGACAAAGTACAAATAGCTTAAAAAGTATTGCACTAAATTCACGTTCGATTGGGGCGTCTGCTCATCCGCCAATTGCAGTGCCAGTTGGTAATAGTGAATCGCTCTTTCTTCTGCCGATACTAGCTCGCGATTTGCCTCATCGATTTGGTCTCGAAAAGATTTCTTCTCCTGATCGTTTTGCACATTTTGAAGGCTTGCCGTTAAGGATGCGATTTTGGAAGACGCTGGCGCGATCAGGTCCATGGCCTCCTTGGCGACTGTTTGTGCCGCAGTAAACGTATCCGGTTCTTGCTCTTGGGGGCTGGCCTCCGCCCCACCGAGCTGCGTAAGAAGCTCTTGGGCCGGTTGCTTTAATTCACCGGATTCGGCAGCGACGAGTTGCAGTGCCTCGCGAGCGGCTTCGAGCGACTGGCTTATCAACAAGCGGTTCGCTGGCCGATCTCGTTTCGCTTCGTCGGCCCGCATTTTTAAGGCGCGAGCCAAGTGGAAACGAATCGCAATCCACTCCTTCTCGCGCTGTCGGTCGTCCGGTGTCTCGTCCAACCAGCGACTCGCTTGCTTGATCGCCTCGATGTACTTCCGCTCTTCCGGCGAAAGCCACGTCTCTAAAGCCATTACCAATGCCTTGGCTTTGAGCGTCATCAGAGCCTCCGGCTCATTGGACAAATCAAGGATTTCACCGAAGTAGCCGAGCGCCTCTTTGGTACGCCCGAGACGCAAGAAACATCGCCCCTGATAAAGTCGCGCGTAGCGTCCTGCCAATAACGTGCGATAGTCCTTATAGATTCCGTCGTACATGCCGGCCGCTTCGGTCAAGCATTTCCTTTGCTCCGCTGACCCGACGGGAAGCAATTCTGCCAGTTCTTCCCGGATCGCAGCGGTATACATCTCAGTCTGCAGAAAATCCGCTCGAAGCTGTTTACGCTTGGCGATCAACTGCGCTTCCTTGCGATCACGCGTGTTGAGCACCTTGGGGATTTCATCAAGCTGCCGTTTTACGGCTGATTGTAACTGCGCGAATACCTCGAACGACTGATCGTATAGCCGGAGTGATTCTGTTTTCAGTTCCGGATCATTGTTCACTTCGGAGGCGTCGTATTGCATCCTCGCACGTTCGACAATCAATGTCCCTAGTTGACTGCGAGCAGAATTGACCTTCGCATGACTTGCTTGCGTCCGGATGAATTCGTCAAGCCACTGACGTGCTTGATCGAGTTGCTCGGCACGTAACTTCGGATCTCGTTGTTTGCGTGAGCGATCGATTAACAGCAGACTCTTCTCATACGGAATCGTCGACTTTAGTTCCGCCGATGCCAAACGACTGTTGGCCATCTGGTCCAGGTACGCCATCGCCACATCGTGGTACCCGCGTTCGCGCAAACCGTCCAAGAACGCTTGCGCGGGCTCTTCTCCGAAAGCACTTGAGCCTAGCAGAATCAGCGTGATCGGTAAGCAAACAAGGTTCTTCATTTCGATTGTCTTATTGGAAACGCATCAATCATCGCGTCTCGTCTCGATTAAAAGCTGTTGTTCAATGTTCGGCTAACACCTACCAGCCCCGATGATTGAAGGCGAATGACAACGAATGCCTGCGACCGTTACTGATGCCGTGATGACGCGCCAGGCTGAGTTGAATTGAATCCGCGGATTTCAGCGAAGCCATACTGCGAATCCTAAGTCAGCCCCCTATCGTCCATGTCTCACCGGGTAGGTCTCCCACGGATCAAGCGGATAATTGCCCAGTAGCGTCCAGGATCTGCCATCAGCATCACCCTAACGTCGAAGCACGCTCCGATAACTCCCGCCGAGGTGAGATTCTACCACGCCGCGAGAGTTGGTGTCGGATGTTCACTGCATAGGACCAGCCAATGAACCAATTGATGTAGCTGCCGATGCAATGGCGTGGCATTTGCGAACGGAATACCCATCTGGAATTCCTATGAACGCCACGCCCCAGGCGATTGGAGGGCACCAAGAATCATCCGGGGGAGCGGCTGCGGCGTTCGTGCAGATTTTCGAATTCCGGAAACCGCGGCAGCTACAGTTACAGTCCGACCAAAATTTCGGATCCGGCCGAACCACTACCGTGCACTTCGTTCGGCGATCCGTAGCTTAGCGCTTCGCGCCCGCGGGTTCGTCGTGATTTCGGCATCACTGGGGCGCAGCGGCTTCTTCG
Organism: Roseiconus lacunae; assembly: GCF_008312935.1. Classification (NCBI taxonomy): domain Bacteria; kingdom Pseudomonadati; phylum Planctomycetota; class Planctomycetia; order Pirellulales; family Pirellulaceae; genus Roseiconus; species Roseiconus lacunae. The sequence goes on from NZ_VSZO01000012.1 coordinate 557,070, forward strand.
TCAGTACGTTCCAACGATCGTCGTCACGAAACGCTTGCTTGACGAGGCGATCTTCCAAGGAATGGAAGCTAATCACAACCATCCTCCCGCCTTCGTCTAGCCAGTCGGGGGCGGCTTGCAACGTACGTGCAAGAATTCCGAGCTCGTCGTTGACGACGATTCGTAACGCTTGAAACGTTCGTGTCGCCGGGTGAATGTCATGCTTCTTTGATCGAGGTACGCAGCGGCGACAGATATCACAGAGCTGTTGTACCGTCCGGACAGGCTCGCGACGTTTCGCGGCGGCGATGATTTCGCGGGCAATGCGACGACTGAAACGTTCTTCGCCGAATTGATAAATCGCGTCGGCGATCTCCTTCTCACTTTGACGTGCCAACCATTCACTCGCCGGCACGCCATTCTCAGGATCGAAACGCAAATCCAACGGCGCGTCGAACTGAAAGCTAAACCCGCGATCACGATCGGCCAATTGGTCGCTCGACAACCCTAAGTCCAACACCATCGCATCGCAGCGGTCGTGGCCGCAGACATCGAGTGCTTTGGCGGCCTGTTCATAGCTAGCTAGAAACACACTCAACCGATCCACACCTTCGTCATCGGCTCGCCGTAAGACCGCCGGATCTCGATCTAGTCCGATCACCAGATCCAGCGATTCGATCGCATCGATCATACGGCGACTATGACCACCACCGCCGAACGTGCCATCGATCACGACCTTTGGCTGACACCCGGCTACCCAATGAACAATTTCATCGGGCATTACCGAAACATGACATGACGCAGACGATTGTTGAGCGTTATCCATCAAGCGTCGTTCTGGTTGCAATGCAAAGCGGCTTCCATGTTATCGGCGATCTCTTTCAAGCGGCTTGCATCGCCTCCGCCAACCTCGGCCGCACACCAGCCTTTGAATCCGATGTCACGCAGCGCCTTTTCGACGCCGGCCCAATCGACATCGCCTTCGCCGATCTTTGTGAACTTGTTCTCGGCTCGCGAAAACCCCTTGATATCCAGCTTCATAATCCGTGGACCGAGCTCGCGCACCCACGCCGCGACGTCACCGTATTTCCAATGGTTGCCGAGATCGAACTGCAATCCCACACGTTCGGATTTGAAAGAATCAACATAGTCGGCTAGCGGCTTTACCGACTGATTGGAATCACCGCCGTGATCGTACAAGAAGTGATTCCACACGTTTTCGATCAAGATATTGACGTTGCATTTTTCAGCCGTCTCGATCGCGGCATGAACGTTTTCCGACGAACGCTTACGCACTTCCTCCTGGGTCCCATCTTTTCCATGGCCGACGACCAACAGGCAACTATCGCCACCGACGGCCGCCGTTTCTTCGATCGATTGCTTCAGATGTTCGAGTGCTTTGGCACGTACCGATGCGTCGGGGTCGCTGTGGCGAATTTGCCAGTGCGTATTGCCAACACTGCCATCGATGACAACCCCGGCAGCCTTCGCGGCGGCGTTGACATCGTTCACATTGACGCCAGGGACGGCCACTTCGACGCCGGCAAATCCGGCTTCCTTGGCGACGCGAAACTTTTCCTCCAACGACCCTTTGACGTTGATCATGCCGATCTTCAAGGTCTTACGAATCCATGGCGTCGACGTCTCCGTCGCGTCCTCGGCGGCAAACGCACCGGCGCGGCCTCCGATCATGGTCAGTGCTCCCAAGGTTCCGAGCGTTTGAAGGGCATGACGTCGTCGCATGTTTGAACCTCTAAAGGGCAGGGGGGGTGACTATCCGCAGGCGACATCGAATTCTGCATTACGAGTCGAACGGAAAGGCGGGCAATGGTTGGACGCGGCGGCGCTGGCGGCATCTCATCTGCGGCCCATTATGATTCCACCGAACATCTCGAAGCAAGGATCTAGATTTGGCTTCTCGATTGCAGTCGCATTCCCAGTCGCTGAGTGACGATTATGGTGACCTTGCCTTCGCAAGATCGCTGCTTGATCACCCCGGGCGGCCACTCGCCCCCTCGATGCCAATTGAGACAATCCCTCCCAACTGACACGCCATCACATCGAACTAGCGTTTTTGCCAAGCGAAAATGGGGCCGCCGGATCATGCAAACTCCGGCGTAATCTACCGAGGCAAAAGTTCAGCCGATCGAGAAACCGTGATCGCGGCCGAGCGATGGCTGCCATGTGACGTCACAATCATCGATCGAGCCCGCCGGGCGAGATTCGATCCGATTGAGGAGCTCGTTCAAGTGAGCCTTACTGCCATCGACATCCAGGAGAACACTTCCGTCTGGTTCATTTCGCACAAACCCGTGGACGTCCAAACCGGAACCGTGATGCAACACGGTGGCGCGAAAGCCGACGCCTTGGACTCGACCACGATATCGAGCAATTACGCGATGTCCGGTCATCTGCCACTCGTTTTCAAGTCGTCTTCACCAATCGTATCAACGGTAGAAACCGATCTTGCATCGCCTTCATGAGGCCGTTCGGTGCGGCGAATGGCCACCAAACACATGTCGTCAAACGGCGGCGCGTCACCGATATGCCGGAGCACCGCCTCAACGATCCGGTCTTTGATCGAAGTCGTTTCTCCGGCTTTGGAAATCAGTGCCCGGATCGCTTCGATGCCGAACTCTTGGTCCTTGGCATCCATCGCCTCGTTGATCCCGTCGGTGTAGAGCAACAAAAAGTCGCCTGGCTCGATCGGAACCGAAACCGCTTCGTATTCCATCCCGCCCATGATTGCGATCGGCAAGCCCGATTGTTCTTTGCCAGGCTCAACGATCTCCCCGTCAACTTGGCGACGAACGATCGGAGGCATATGTCCTGCGTTTACGATCGTGACCGACGCTTCATTCGGATCGATGACAACCATCAAGAAAGTCACAAAACTTTCGACCTCCAACTCGCTCATACGATCGTTTAAGCATTCGATCGCTTTGGAAACGTTTGACTCACTTGCCAAACAGAACCGAGTTTCGGCGGACAACTTGGCCATGAACATCGCCGCGGCGACACCGTGTCCGACCACATCGGCAACGACAACGGCGACGCGTCCATCGGGCAATGGGATGTAGTCGTAGTAATCACCGCCGATATGATTTGCCGCCCGATAAAAACTATCGAACTCCCAGCCGATCGTTTTGGGCGGTGTTTGGGGTAAGAACGCTTTTTGGACATCGGTGGCCAAACGCAAGTCTTGTTCGACCTCTTGCTGCTTGAGCGCCTGCTCATGCATTTGGGCGTTCGTGATCACGATTCCAGCCTGGGTCGCAACGCCACTGAGCAGGTCGATGTCTTCTTCGACAAACTGGCCGCGGCCCTGGGTAGAATCGATCTGGATCGCGCCGAACTTTCGACCATCTGCATCACCCAAAGGCGCACAAATCATGCTCTTGATCGAGAAGTCAGCGATCGATTCACTACTATCGAAACGGCTATCTTCCATCGCGTCGAAGGACAGAATTGATTCGCCGGTTGAAATCACACGGCGAATGATTGTGCGACTGATTCGCACCGTTTGCGTTTCATCGCTTCGCTGTCGAGTCTTGACCCAACGCGTTTGCAATTGATCGTCATCGGTCTGCATGACGATGAAGCCGCGATCTGCCGACGGGAAGATGGCAAACAAGCTGTCGAGAATTTTTGGTAAAACATCATCGACCGCCAAGGCACTGCCCAGGTTACGGTTGATCTTCAGCAACGCCTCAAGCTTGGCTTCGGCGGTGGCCCGCATCTTCAGCCCATCGGCGGACTTTTCATACTTCACTCGCGGTGCGATCGAACGTGACGACTCGGGCTCTTCGTCGGTCATCACGATCCCAAAATGGGACCCCGAGAACGTCACCTCACTTGAATGCCCCGACGCGAATTGTGGGACCGAGTTCCCATGAAAGACGAATTCGATATCACTGATCCGAATTCGATCGCCTTCACGAAGCACGTGAGGCGTAGTCAGTCGCTGACCGTTGACGTAAGTCCCGTTGCGACTGCCTAGATCGTGAACGGTGAAAGCCTGACCTTCACCGATCACCTTGGCATGAAACCGGCTGACCGGCCCGGCATCGACCACAATGTGGCAATCGGGATGCCGACCGATCGACGTTTCACCGTCAGACAATTTGAATCGCTCGGGACCGCCAGAGATCGCGCCTGCGGCGATGTCGGCGCCCCCGAGAGCGTTGTTACCGGGACTTGTTGATAAAAACGCCATCGATTCAAACGAACCTCTTAGTCCTTGTCCTTCTCGGCGTTGGCTTCCGGTGCCGAGTTATCTTCGTACTTCGCTTCAGGGATCGAATCGTCATCACGGCGACCCGTGATGCTGAAATCTACCGGATAGCTTTCGTTGACCGAATCATTTTGATCGGTCATTTCTTCCTCGGTGACGTTGGCATTCTCGACGATCAAATCGATGACCTTTCGTTCAACGATTTGATTTCGCAGTGCATCCATCTGGCCGCTTTTTTCCAGCCGGCTACGCGTCTTCCGTGGGTTCGTACCGTTTTGTTGACTGATCAACATGACCTCTGCGTCGAAATCCTCGGGAGTCGCATCGATGTTTTGCTCTTCGGCAATCTGCTCGAGAACAAAGTGCTCACGCAACGCTGACTCGGTCGACGCACGCGCGTTCTGCTGCAACGCGTTCGCAATGCCTTGCACCTGCGTCGGATCGAAACCACTTCGCTGCAACTCCAAGATGCGACGCTGGATTTCGCGACGGGTCTGACGACGAACGAGATCTTCGGGTAGCTCGAAGTTAACGGCATCGCTGAGCAGATTTGCGACATCACTACGGATCTGCTGCTGCGTATGGTACTCGGATTGACGCTCCAAGGACTCTTTGATGAATTCGCGCAGCTCACCTTCGGTTTCAAAATCGCCGAGTTCTTCGAGCAACTCGTCGGTGATTTCGACACTTTCGAGTTTCTGCACTTCGACGATCGTCACTTCAGCGACAATCTCTCGCTTCTCTTCATCTTCGGCGGCACTCGGCAGCTCGACAGACGTCGTTACTTTTTCGCCTTCCTTCTTACCGGCAACATCTTTTCCGAATTCGTTGCACAAACCGTCGGTGAACGACAACTTGTTCGACAACGTGACCAGTTCTTCTTCCAGCTTGCTGATCGTCTTGCCGCCTTCGGTGAAGCTGATGTTGACGACCAAGCGATCGCCCAGCTCGGCCGGCTCTTCGGTCGCTTCCCATGAAGCCCGGTCCCGCAAGACGCGATCGAGTGCGGAAGTGACGGCATCATCATCGATCTTCTGAACCGACTTCTTTAGCTCCAATCCTTTCCACTCAGGCGTGTCAAAATCGGGGCGCACTTCGATCGTGAACTGAAACGCGAAGTCGCCTTCGCCCGGATCAGGGATCGAGCTGTAATCGAAGTCCGGCTCACTGATCGCCGAAAACTCTTCGTTGTCAGTCACCTGAGTCAAGCTGTCCATCAACAGCTTGCCTTTCACCTGTTCAACCACTCGGTCCTTGAACTGTTTTTCAACCAATCGCCGCGGGGCACGTCCGCTGCGAAAACCGGGGACCTGAGCCTCAGGAACCAGCTCGTCATAAGCTTCTTTGAGGTATCGCTGTACTTCCGCCGATGGAACGGTGACAATTACTTCTCGAACGCAAGCCTGAATCGTGTTGACTTTGACATCCAACTGCAACGTGGGGCTTTCGGCCGTTTCGGGTGAATCGATGGACGTGGACATCCTGTGGCTAACCTTCGCGGGAAATTAGGGAATGGACTAGTGAAATCGCGGGGGCCGGGCACGATGCCATCCGCTGCCGCGAATTAAGATTTCTGTTTTCGAAGCCCGTAATCTATCGCGGATAAGCAAAAATCGGCAAGCCAATGTTGACGTATTTTGAATTTGATCGCCAAGTCGAACCGTTTGCCGATCTTGCCCAACCCCATTTTTGTATCGCCGAACAATCGCCGGGCAAGCGACGCCCCTGAAAACCAAACGACAACAACGCACCTCCCCACGTGCCGCAACCTGGCTCACGGGCGATCGCCTCTCACTACACTGGTCATGCCAACGCCTGCTGCCTCACCGCCCCCGCTCAACGATCCCGACCGCCGCCCTGAACGCATGGGACCGCCCCACCAGGAAGAGAGGCAGAGGCCAAAATCCGGCAAAGAATTTTTGATCAAGTTCTTGGCGGGGCTTGTCGATCGGTTATCTGTTGCTAACCTCTAGCACCTCAACGAAACGCATGCGGCTGTAGCTCAGTTGGTAGAGCATCACGTTGCCAACGTGATTGTCGTGGGTTCGAATCCCATCAGCCGCTCTGAAATAGCACGAGCACAAAAAAGCCCGCCGGAATCACCGGCGGGCTTTTTTCGTACACAACGACTGGCGACAGACCGGCAATCCCCACCCTCGAACGCGCAAAACCAGCCTCGGGAACAGCGCGGCCAGCATGACCGCAGCCGGGCACACTGCGTTCGCCTCGTGCGACGAAAGGGAACCTAGAACCACCGGCAATCGCCTCAGCCCCCCCCGCTGCGCAGCAGACCCCGGCGGTCCGCAGCGGCTTCCGCGACGACCTAACCGAGATCAGGCTTCTCCCGGCCGTCGGAACCGTAGCGATTGAAAGCGAAATACAGATATGGCACCGGCAGACAAAGCAACAGCATGTAAAAAAAGATGCCAACCAGCATTGCCAGCAAGACGGTGATCACGACAAAAAGGATCCAGACCCACCACGTGTCCCGCCACAAACCCAAAATTTGATTCACACCCGCCTCCAACGTTAACGTCACCGCACCAAGCGACCGACAACGTACAACTAATAGGCTTTTCCCGGCAATAGACCGCCAACGCAATCAAAATACCGACCGCGAGCAACCGTCTTTGCCGCCGGATTTTGCCTTGCAACCGGCAATCCTTGCCCCGCCGTGCCAAGCAGGGCAGTTTCTCCGAGAATCTTTTTTGAGGATTTTGCGAAGAGCCGTTGACGCTTGGCACGACCAGTTCTACATTCTCGCCTCCCTGCAAGACTGAGGTCGAGCAGAGAGTTCCCGCAAACGCCTTCGCAGCCTTCCATTGCGAGTCTTTTGCAAGCAAGTTTTTGTTCGTTTCTGCCCACTCATTTACTGGAAGTACTAACGTGTCAGCCGGAGCAAACGAGGTCATCCGCATTCGTATGGAAGCATACGACCACTCCGTGCTGGACCAAAGTGCCCAGGAGATCGTGGACACCGTTAAGCGGACTCACAGCGAAGTGCACGGCCCTATCCCGTTGCCAACTCGCGTTGAGCGATACACGGTCCTTTCCAGTCCGTTTGTGAACAAGAAGGCTCGTCAACAATACGAGATCCGGACCCACAAGCGGCTAATTGACATTGTCCAAGCCACGGCAAAGACAATCGAAGCCCTGAACAAGCTGAGCCTCCCCGCAGGGGTGGACATCAAGATCAAGGCATCGGCCCGCTAGGGCGTCTTGTTCGCCACGGCCATCTGCGGCCGCAAGCAACAGAAAGCGACTGAGAGAAGAACCTGGCGGCAGGCCATGCAGCCAGTGGAAACGTCAAAGCATAAACACACATCCGGTATTCCGTATATGAACGGATTCCGAGTCCGATAACCCAGGCACCCGCTGCCCGATACGCATAAGTGGCAGCAACGCAGCTTGTGGTTCGGGCCGGAAAGTTCGAAACCCCGATACGAGCCAGTGAGTCTCCACGGTAAACCCCGTGGTGCGAGAGCTATGTCACCATCATTACTTGGTCGCAAGATCGGCATGACCCAAATCTACAAGGAAGACGGAAGCGTCGTCCCTGTAACCGTGGTTCAAGCTGGTCCCTGCAACGTTCTCCAGATCCGTTCACTAGAACGAGATGGATACGCAGCCGTTCAATTGGGTTTCGAAGACAAGCCGCGACGCCTTGCCCCTCGCTCAGAGCGAGGTCATGTCGCCAAGCTTGACAGCAAGCGTGCAAAGAAACGCACTGAAGCTGGTGTTGAGCTAGTCGAAAAGGCAGGGTGCGAGCCACAGCGATTCATTCGCGAGTTCCGTGGCGAATCTGACTTAAGCGTTGGCAACCAAGTGACCGTTGACGTATTCGAAGGTGTCACCCGAGTTGACATCACCGGAACGAGCAAAGGTCGCGGTTACGCCGGTGTCATGAAACGGCACAATTTCTCTGGGCAGCGAGCTTCGCACGGTGTCAAAAAGGTCCACCGTCACGCCGGGGGCACTGGCTGCAGTGCTTCGCCGAGCCGTGTGTTCAAAGGTCGCCGCATGGCCGGCCAGTATGGAAACGCAAAAGTCACGACGCGAAATCTGGAACTCGTCAAAATTGTCCCCGAGGACAATTTGCTGCTGATCCGGGGTGCAGTCCCCGGACCAAACGGCGGCTTGGTTTCGATTCGTCAAACGAACAAGGTGAAATAAGTCCGATGACAACGCTACCGATTGTCAACCAAACCGGCGAAGAGGTCGGCCAGTACGAGATCGACACCGAGCAGATCGCTGACCGAGTCAGCAAGCAACTTCTGCACGACGCTGTTGTGATGTACCAGGCCAACCAACGCCAGGGAACCCACTCCGCGAAAACCCGCGGCCAGGTCAGCGGCACGAATAAAAAGATGTACCGCCAGAAAGGCACCGGCCACGCCCGTGCCGGTTCCAAGCGAACCAACGTTCGCCGAGGTGGTGGTGTCGCACGCACGATCAAGCCTCGCGATTACAGCTACCGACTCCCCAAAAAAGCGCTTCGCCGGGCGACTCGCATGGCAATCCGCAGTCGCATCGATGACGGCGAGATGATTGTGATCGACAACCTCGCCTTCGACGCGCCCAAGACGTCGCAGATGGCTTCGGTCCTGAAAGCGGTCGGGCTTGGTGGGACGACGACGTTGATCGCAACGGCCGACCTCGATTCGGCTGTATACAAGAGCGGCCGAAACATCCCCGGTGTCGAAGTCCAACCGGTTCGCCAACTGAACGCACTGTCGGTGCTTCGCCCCAATCGTGTTCTGGTCACCAAGGAAGCCTTGGACAAGATCAAGGACGATTCGTTCGCGAAAGCTGACGCCGAATAAACAGGTATTCATCAGGCTTCCAAGCCAGAGCAACAACCATGGCAAGAATTCAACCACCGGCACAGCCCGAAACGAAAATCAAACTCGAGCCGCATCAGATTCTGTTGCGTCCGCTCGTGACCGAAAAAGGCGTCCATCGAGCGACTCGGCACAACGAGTACGCGTTCGAAGTGCACCAAATGGCCACAAAGCCGGAAATCAAGGCTGCCGTGGAAAAACTTTTCGAGGTCCGCGTCGAGAAGGTCTGCACACAGAACCGCAAAGGCAAAATGAAACGGACCCGTACCGGGTACGGACGCACCTCGGATTGGCGCCGAGCCATTGTGCACCTGCACGAAGAAGACAAGATCGATTTCTTCTAGGCCGAACACCTAGCCGAATCGAAGTACCAACACAGCAACTCAACTAGAACCCGAAGACATCCGCGATGGGAATTCGCATCTACAAGCCGACCAGCGCCGGACGCCGAAACGCGTCGGTCAGCGACTTTGCTGAGCTGACCCCCGGCTACACGGTCGAAAAGTCCTTGCTGAAGCCGAAGCGAAAGACCGGCGGCCGAAACAACCAAGGTAAGATCACGGCTCGACACCGTGGTGGTGGTCACAAGCAGAAGTATCGAATCATTGACTTTCGACGGGTCAAAGACGACGTCGTCGCGACGGTTGACTCGATCCAATACGACCCCAACCGTTCGGCTCGAATCGCGCTGCTGAAATATCCCGATGGTGAGAAATCATACGTCATCGCACCAAACGGCCTGAAGGCAGGCGACAAGGTGCAAAACGGAGCGGACGCGCCTCCTACGGTTGGCAATTGCCTTCCACTGAAGAACATCCCACTCGGAACGACCGTCTGCTGCTTAGAAATGCGAATCGGCGGTGGTGCTGTGTTGTGTCGATCGGCCGGAACAGGTGCGACCTTGATGGCACGCGAAGCCGACTGGGCACAAATCCAATTGCCGAGCGGTGAAGTTCGCCGGATTCCGAGCCGTTGCCGAGCGACCATTGGCCAGGTCGGCAACAGCGAACACATGAACATTGTCCTCGGGAAAGCCGGCCGGGCACGCTGGTTGGGACGCCGTCCGCACGTTCGCGGTACTGCGATGAACCCGATCGACCACCCGCACGGTGGTGGTGAAGGCCGAACCAAGGGCGGACGTCACCCGGTGAGCCCGCAGGGCAAGAGCGCCAAGGGTGGTGCCACACGACAAAAACGCAAACCCAGCAACAGCTCGATCGTTCGCCGCCGCAAGAGCAAGCGGTACGGTCAATTGAAGCTGCGTTAGTAAACGCTGAAACATTCCATCCAAGCGCGACACGTAACTGAAACACGATGAGCCGCAGTAGCAAGAAAGGCCCCTTCGTCGATCCGAAGCTGTACTTCAAGGTGCAGAAGCAGGCGGAAGAAGGGAAGAAAACCCCGATCAAAACCTGGGCACGGTCCTGCACGATCGTTCCCGAGTTCATCAACGTGACGTTCGCCGTGCACGATGGCCGCAAGCACGTTCCCGTGCTGGTCACCGAAGACATGGTGGGTCACAAGTTGGGCGAGTTCGCACCGACGCGGACGTTCAAAGGCCACGGCGGCAAGAAAAAGTAAGGTCGAACGATGTCAGAATTTAAAGCAAGCCATCGCAACGCACGCATCAGTCCCCGCAAGGTTCGACTGGTAGCGGACTTGGTTCGTGGTCAGTACGCCGACGAGGCTCTGGACCTACTCAAGTTCCAGCCGCAACGTGGTGCTCGAATGCTCGAAAAGGTGATCCGCAGTGCGGTCGCCAACGCACTCGACCCCGACCAAACGTCGGGCAATCCACACCGGATTGAAGAACTGGTCCTGACCGACGTACGTGTCGACGGCGGTTCGATGTTCCGCCGAATGCGGCCACGGGCACGTGGTAGTGCTCACATTATCAAGAAGCGCAGTAGTCACATCACCGTTTCGGTGACGCCGATCGACGAAATCGCGGAAGTCTAAGCTCAACCGGTCACGGACAAGAAAAAGAGAAAAATACGATGGGACAAAAAGTCAACCCGATCGCGTTTCGAACCGGTGTAACCCGCGGCTGGTCGAGCCGGTGGTACGCGTCCAAGCAAGACTTCGCGGACCTGTTGGTCGAAGATCGCAAGTTGCGGAACTTCATCACCAACCACCCTAAGAAAACACAATACAAGAACGCCGGAATCGATCGCATCGAAATCGAGCGGACGCGCGACGAAGTCCGTGTGATGATGTTTGTCGCTCGCCCCGGTTTGATCATCGGCAAGAAGGGTCAAGAGATCGAGATCCTTCAGGCCGAATTGCAAAACCTGATCGGACGCCGCATCAACTTGAAAGTTGAAGAGGTCGGGCGCCCCGAACTGCAAGCACAGTTGGTCGCCGAAGACATCGCGCAGCAACTGCAAAAACGATCCAGCTTCCGTCGAACGATGAAGCGATCGTTGGAACAAACCATGGATGCCGGCGCCAAAGGGATCAAGATCCAGCTGGCCGGCCGATTGGGCGGAGCCGAAATGGCACGCCGCGAAAAACAGAGCTTGGGCTCAATCCCGTTGAGCACCTTGCAAGCGAAAATTGACTATGGGACCGCTGAAGCCATGACGCCACAGGGGCACATTGGCATTCAAGTCTGGATTAACCAAGGTACTTACGGAGACGACAACGATGGCGTTGATGCCCAAACGGGTCAAGCATCGAAAAAGCCAAAGAGGTCGCATAAAAGGTAGTGCGACTCGTGGCAATAGGGTCGTCTTTGGTGACTTCGGGATCCAGTCTCTGGAACCCGGGTGGATCAAGGCGACCACGATCGAGGCGGGCCGGATCGCGGCCCAACAATATGTCCGTGGTGAAGGGAAGCTCTACATCCGAATTTTTCCCGACAAGAGTGTCACCAGCACGCCGCTGGAAACTCGGATGGGTAAAGGTAAGGGTGAACCAGATTTCTGGGCCGCGGTCGTCAAACCGGGCACGATCCTTTACGAGCTCGGCGGTGTAACCGAACAACAGGCCAAGGTTTGTTTCGCTCGTTTGGCGAGCAAACTGCCGGTCAAAGTGCGTTTCGTCGAACGACGAACGTTTTAAGCAACGTGATGACGTCCGGCCGCGGTCGACGCGGCCGGCTCATCGAGATCGATTCATTCCAACGTAAGACGATTGGGCCTGGTCATGACCAGCAACAGTGAACTGAGAGAAATGAGCGACGAGCAACTCGAAGCGACCGCTGCCGAAGCGGCTCGTGAGCTGTTCCAGTTGCGTTTCCAGTCTCAGTCGGAGCGTTTGAGTACGCCCAGCGATATCCGAAAAAACCGACGTTTGATTGCTCGGATCAAGACGATTCAGACCGAGCGATCCAAAGCCGCGGAAGCAAACTCCACACCAGCCTAAGTTAGCAAAGCAAAATGCCAAAACGCGTAGTTTCGGGCATCGTCACCAGCGACAAGATGGACAAGACGCGCCGCGTCGAAATCCATCGGTCGGTGAAACACCCCAAGTACAAAAAATACGTCAGCCGTCGCACCGTCTGCCACGTGCACGACGAAAATAACGAATCCGGCGTCGGCGACAAAGTTGAAATCATTGAAAGCGAGCCACTGAGCAAGCTGAAACGTTGGCGATTGGTCCGCGTGATCGAGAAGAGCACGGAAGTGGACCTGGTTGCCTTGCGTGCGGCTCGTAAAGAAGCCGAGCAGGCCGAAGCGGCCGCCGCTGGTAGTGAAAGCGAATAAGTCAATTTTAGATTGTGATAACTCACCATGATCCAACAAGAAACTCGCCTCGATGTCGCAGATAACACGGGTGCCCGTCAAGTCATGTGCATCAAGGTGCTCGGCGGAAGCCGACGACGCTTTGCCAGTGTTGGCGACATCATTGTTTGCAGCGTGAAAAGCGTGATCCCCGGCAGCGACATCAAGAAGAAGTCCATTGTCCGGGCCGTCATCGTCCGTACCAAGACACCGACGCGTCGCCCCGACGGAAGTTACATCAAATTCGATTCCAACGCGGTCGTCCTGATCGACAAAGATAAAGGACCTCGCGGGACTCGGATCTTCGGTGCCGTCGCTCGCGAATTGCGTGAACAAAACTTTATGAAGATCGTCTCCCTGGCCAACGAAGTGGTTTGACGCATTGTTCGTCACTGGACTCGTTTGTCCGTCAAGAGATGCTTCCCTAAGGATACACACCCCATGTTACTCCAAGTTGATGACGAAGTTCTGGTGATCGCCGGAGGTGACAAAGGTCACCGCGGTAAGGTCCTGGTCGTCGATCGAAAGAAAAACAAGGTTGTTGTCGAAGGTGCCGGCTTGGTCCGAAAGCACGTTCGCCGCAGCCAGAAGAACCCCCAAGGCGGTCGCCTGAGCAAAGAGATGCCCATCCACGCTAGTAACGTGATGGTTATCGATCCTTCCGACAACAAGCCGACACGCATCGGCGTTCGCTATCTGGAAGACGGCTCGAAGGAACGATTCGCCAAAAAGAGCGGTAAGAGCTTGGGCCGAATCGCCCCGGCACGTGAACGTTACCAAAAGTCATAGCGGCAAGTAGAACAGAAGAATGTCTGATAAACCCCGACTTCAAGCGGCCTACGAGGACACGATCCGCGGCAAGCTGACCGAGCAATTCGGTTACAGCAATCCGCACCAAGTCCCGCGTATGGAAAAGATCACGCTCAACATGGGCGTCGGCCAAGCGATCGGCGACAAAAAGATCCTGGACTTCGCAGTCGATGCGATGACGCAGATCTCCGGCCAAAAACCGGTGATCACGACCGCACGGAAATCGATCGCGGGCTTTAAGCTTCGCGAAGGGATGCCGATCGGATGCATGGTCACCATGCGACGTCAACGCATGTACGAGTTCATGGATCGATTGGTCGCAATCGTCCTGCCTCGTGTCCGTGACTTTCGTGGGATCAGCCGCAAAGCCTTCGACGGAAACGGCAACTACACCTTGGGCCTCACCGAACAATTGGTGTTCCCCGAGTTGAACCCCGACAAGTTCACCCGCCCGCAAGGGATGAACCTGACGTTCGTCACGTCGGCCAAAACGAATGACGAAGCACGAACACTGTTGGAAATGATGGGTATGCCCTTTAAAGCTGCCCCAGGAAAGAAACAGGACGCCGCGTGACGGCCACTGAGACACTTACTGTTGTAGCCAACCGTTTCACACTGAAACCCTTTCAAACGCTGAAACCCCCAGAAGACGCCCGTGGCAAGTAAAGCAAAGATCGCCAAGGCAAACCGGAAGCCAAAGTTCAGTACCCGACGCGAGAACCGTTGCAAGTTCTGTGGTCGACCCCGTGCGGTCTATCGCAAGTTTGGAATTTGCCGAATCTGTTTCCGCGAGAATGCGAACTTGGGTTTGATCCCCGGTGTTCGTAAGGCCAGTTGGTAGAGCAACGGAGCGACGAAAAGCCATGATGACTGACCCTATTGCAGACATGTTGACCCGCATCCGCAACGCCGTTCGTGTTGAACGCCCGTATGTGGATATCCCCGCTAGCCGCGTCAAGCGAGGCATCGCCGATGTTCTCAAACGCGAAGGCTTTATCTGGGATTGGGAAGAAGTCGAGCACCAACCTGTGAACCAGTTGCGTTTGGAACTGAAGTACGGAAGCAACGGCGAACGTGTGATCCAAACGATCAAACGGATGAGCAAGCCCGGACGCCGACTTTATTGCCACTGCAAAGACCTCAAGCCAGTCTTAGGCGGTTTGGGGATCACGATCATCAGCACCAGCAAAGGTGTGATCAGCGATCGTGAAGCTCGCCGCGAAAAAGTCGGCGGCGAAATCCTTTGCGAAGTCGCTTAGGACCACCAACGAATCACTCATTGCGGCTGCCGTTCGCTTCGCCGCAAGAGCCCATTAATTTCGGTCACCCGTGCAGTTTTTAAGGCCCGGTGTCGACCTCCGGCCCTCCCAGCATTGGGTCGGGCGTGGTAAAACAAAATAATTGAATCACTAGACCAAAGCCTTGGTTCGCCAAAGGCGTTTTCAGCAAGTGACCTGAAATGAGTCGTATCGGAAAAAAACCAGTTGAGATCCCTAGCGGCGTGACCGTTGCGGTAGCCGATCGGGTAATCAACGTCGAAGGCCCCAAGGGCAAACTGACGTTCACCCACCGCCCCGAAGTCAACGTCGCGGTGGAAGACAACGTCGTTAGCGTATCGCGAGATTCGGACGACCGAACCGCTCGTGAACTGCACGGTTTGACCCGAGCGTTGGTCAACAACATGGTCGAAGGCGTCACGCAGGGCTACGAGAAAAAGCTCGAGATCGTTGGCGTCGGTTACTTGGCAAACATCGCCGGCGACACCTTGCAATTGCGAGTCGGGTTTGCCAACGAACTGAGCCGCAAGATCCCCAGCGACCTCAACGTCAATTGCCCCGATCAAACTCACATCGTGATCCAAGGCTGTGACAAGCAGAAGGTCACGCAGTTCGCCGCCGAAATTCGGGCGTTGCGTAAACCCGAGCCCTACAAGGGTAAGGGGATTCGCTACCAAGGTGAACACGTCAAGATTAAACCTGGTAAGGCTGCTACCAAGTAATCTAGGTCAACAACGAATCACACAACGATATCAACCGAAGCGATCATTGCGACGGGACTGTTATGGACAAGAACAAGAAACTTCAAAAACAGCGCAAGCGGCGTCGAAACCACGTCCGCAATGTGCTCCGCGGTTCCGCCGATCGCCCTCGTTTGTGCGTGCAACGCTCGCTCAAGCACTTTTCGGTTCAACTGATCGACGACAGCAGCGGCAAGACGTTGGCCAGTGCCAGCACCCGCGACAAGGCGGTGCGTGAATCGATCGGTACCGGCGGTAACTGCGACGCGGCGGCACAAATCGGAAAGACAATTGCCGAGAAAGCGAGTGCGGCTGGCATTAAGGCTGCGAAATTGGACCGCGGTCACAACCGCTACCATGGTCGAGTGAAAGCATTCGCCGACGCCGCTCGCGAAGGCGGGTTGGTTCTTTAACAGTCAACGAAACAATTGCCGCTCTTAAACCCGGGCGGCCCACTGAGGGTTGGAACCATTAGTAACGCAAATAATCAAAATCGTCGTCGCGGCAACAAGCCTGCAGAGGAGTCCAAAGATGACGGCCTTCTCGATCGCGTCGTAAAGATCAAACGTTGTGCCGCCGTTGTCAAAGGTGGTCGACGGTTCAGCTTCGCCGCCATGGTGGTCGTCGGCGACGGCCAAGGTCGTGTCGGTTGGGGCTACGGCAAAGCGAACGAGGTCCCGCCGAGCGTCCAAAAGGCAACCAAACAAGCGACCCGTGACATGATCAACGTTCCGTTGGTCGAAGGCAGTATCCCGCATCAGGTGTGGGGCCAATTTGGAGCCGCCAAAGTCACGTTGATCCCCGCCGGTGCCGGTACCGGTATTATCGCCGGACAAGCCGTTCGCGCCGTATGCGAAGCTTGTGGAATCCACGACATTTTGACGAAGTCCTTCGGAACCAATAATCCCGTCACGCTGGTGAAAGCGACCGTTGACGCGCTCAGCAAGCTTCGGACTCGTGAAGAGATCGCGGCCTTGCGTGGCATCAGTGTCGAAGAACTCTCGGCACACTAAAGTCAGCGGCGCGTGAGTCGCTCCGCCAGGAGCCTCCGCAATGCATTCATCGCCCACATCAAGCTCATTTAAAGTCACTGGGTTTCGTCATGAACCTGAACGATGTCCATCGCGGAATTCAAAAGAACCGCAAACGAAAACGTATCGGCCGCGGTCCCGGTAGCGGTACCGGCAAGACATCCGGTCGCGGTCACAAAGGCCACAAAAGCCGTAGCGGTTACAGCCGCAAACCGAACTTCCAAGGCGGCGCGATGCCGATGTTCCGCCGCGTCCCCAAACGTGGTTTCAATAACCGCTGGGCGACCACGGTCTTCGCCGTTAATGTCGGAACCCTCAACGATCGATTCGAAGATGGCGATGAGGTCACACTCGAGGCAATGGCCGCGAAGGATGTCGCCAAAGGCACCTTCGATGAGGTCAAGATCCTTGGTGACGGCGAATTGTCAAAGAAACTGACCGTGTCGGCGCACCGTTTCAGCAAGTCGGCCGAAGAAAAGATCACTGCTGCCGGCGGAACCGTCAACAAGCTCGTCGCGAAACGAACTCCAGAAGAGCGCGTCGCGGCACTCAAAGAAGCCGGAAAGTAGTCGCACAGACGTTCGGCTTTAAGGTCTCGCTCGCCGAGGCTGGCAGAATCGGTCATCCACGACCGCGATCGCTTCGCCTCGGACTTTCTAGGACTGACCTCGCCGTCGTTGGCAGAAATCACTACAGTTTCCGCAGACCATTTTGTCGAACATTGACGAGTCGAGCGAATGCTTGAAAAACTGCGAATCATCTTCACCATTCCCGAGCTGCGGAAAAAGATTTTCCTGACCCTTGGGTTGCTGGCGATCTACCGTATCGGGTTCCACATCCCACTTCCGATGGTCGACAACACGCCGACCGATTCTGCCGGGGGTGGCGCTGCCGACTTCCTGCAGCGTGTCAGCTTGTTCGCGGCGAGTGATCTGCGGCAACTGACGATCTTTGGGCTGGGAATCATGCCGTACATTTCGGCGTCGATCATCTTGCAGCTACTTGGCACTACGGTTCCGGCGTTGGCGGAATTGAAGAAAGAAGGCCAAGCAGGGCAGAAGAAGATCAACGAATACACTCGGTACCTCACTGTTGGTATCTGCTTGGTACAGAGCTGGATCTACCTTTCGGTGATGTTGACCGCTTCGGGCCCCGGCGGCGGAAACATCAACCCGAACTTCCTGAACTCGACCGGCACGGCGTTGTACTTCCCATGGCAAGTGACCGCGGTTGCGGTGATGACCTGCGGAAGTATTTTCCTGATGTGGCTCGGCGAGCAGATTGACGAGCACGGCATCGGTAACGGAATCAGCTTGTTGATCATGGCAGGGATCCTCGCTCAGATGCCCAAGGCGTTGTACGAGCTGGTCCGCAACATGGAGACTCAGTTGACCGGCCTGGCCCGCGGACAGGTTGGGATCGAGACGTTAATCTTGCTCTTTGTGCTGTTCATCGGGGTGGTGATCGGCGTGGTGTTTATCACGCTGGGCCAACGAAAGATCCCGACACAGTCGGCGAAATTCACCCGCGGACGAAAAGTCTACGGCGGCAGCCGCCAATTTTTGCCGCTGCGTATTAACCAAGCCGGTGTGATGCCGATCATCTTCGCCAGTAGCTTGTTGATGATCCCTGGCGTTGCGATCGGGGCGGCCGCGGGTCTGTTCGAACCGGGAAGCTTTTTGTTCGACGCCCTGAACCTGATTGGGTTGACGCTGAACGATCCCGCATCGTTCGTCTATAGCCTTCTCTATGTCGCGTTGATCTTCTTCTTTTGCTACTTCTGGACGGCGATTACGTTCAATCCAAAAGAGATCTCCGACAACCTGAAAGAAAGTGGGACGTTCATCCCGGGTTATCGACCGGGTAAGCGAACAACGGACTACTTGGAAAAGGTAATGCTACGCATCACCTATGTCGGTGCAGCCTTCCTTTCGATCGTCGCGATCGTCCCAACGGTGGTTTACGGTTCTCTTGGCGTGCCTTACGCGGTTGCCGGTTTCTACGGAGGCACCGGTTTGTTGATCGCAGTCAGTGTTGCGTTCGACTTAGTCCAAAAGATCGATGCCCACCTGGTGATGCGAAACTATCGCGGTCTTCTTGAAGGTGCCGGTGGCGGTGTTACTCCGGTCGTTTAGATCGGACGTGCGGCGAAGTGAGATAGACGGATCCAGGCTGATGCGAGTAGTCTTCATCGGTCCGCCTGGAGCGGGCAAAGGAACACAGTGCAGACGTCTGCAGACGGAGCTTGGCGTTCCCCACGTCTCGACGGGCGAAATGCTCCGGGCGACGAAAAGTGATTCGCCGATCGGCAAGATGATTGCTGATCTGATCGACGGCGGAAACCTCGCCCCCGACGACCTTGTGATGCAGTACGTCGTCGACCGTCTTAAAAAACCGGATTGCAATGCCGGGGTTCTATTCGACGGTTTTCCCCGCACGGTGAACCAGGCTCGTATGCTTGATGTCCATTTAGCGGAAAAAGGCGTACCTCTTGATGCGGTGATCAATTTGCATGCTGATCCGAAAGAATTGGTCAGCCGTTTGCTCCGTCGCGCCGAAATCGAGAACCGTGCCGATGACACGTCCGACGCAATTCAATCGCGGTTGGAGATTTTTCATCGACGAACCAAACCGGTACTCGACTACTACTTGCAAGCCGGTTTGGTGGAATCGGTTGATGCCATGCAGTCGACCGATGTGGTCTATCAAGCGATCCTAGATGCGATCGCTAAGCGAACGCGAAACTAGAGTTTCATCAATCTCTGAAAGTTGAAATCGCCGAATGGCGTCGGCCTCCGTTGAGTTGCGAGAACCGACATTGGCACCAAGGTTCGCGAGTTAAGAGTGGGACCGTACGAGTAAGCGCGCGGTTTGTGAACTTTTTCCATCGCCGAATGGTAGCGGCGCGTCGGTTACCCCCACCGTAACTTTCGCCGGTCCGCCCGCCCAAGATTCTTGGTTGGGCAACGCGCGAGCTGATCGCTGAGTCCGCCTATCGGCCTCCGGGCTTTTTTTTGCACATCTCGTCGATTCGAATGTCCGGTACAATAAGGGCTGATTCCACCCTCAGTACATCGCCGGCATAGACTGGAATATTGACCGATGCAACTCCGCTGCCTGATCGCTCGTCCTCAGCCACTGATTCTCGTTAGCATGGTGCTATTTTCCGTGCTGCTATCGGCATCGAAGTCACAGGCCCAACAACAGCGATTTGGATCCAATTTCCAACGTAATTCGGCACGATTTATCGAACCACCGCGATCACTTCGGCAGCAGATTCGTGACGCCGAGATGGCGATCGAAGAAGAACGATATAGCGATGCGATCGTTGTACTCGGTGACTTGCTCGAACGAAGCCCCGACGCGACGGACGACTCGTCGATCGCTGGGCAAGATTTCTTTTTGGGCGTCGAAGATCATCAAGGGCAGCGACTGGAGAAAAGCATCCTGCGGCACTGTTCCGATCTGCTTCGCGAGTTGCCCGAACAAGCAATGCAGATTTACGAGCTCCGCTATGGCGCGATGGCCAAGCGAGGACTTGAACAAGCCACCGCGGACCGTGATTGGAAACTGCTCGCCGAGGTCCGCCAAAAGTACTTCCATACGGTCGCAGGCTATCAGGCGTCGTTGCTGTTAGCGCAACGTGAGCTTTACCGGGGACATCCGCTTTCGGCATCCATGTTGCTTGATGATGTCGTGACCAGTCGGCATGCAATCAAATTGCTAGGGCCAGAAGTGATCGCACTGCACGCAGTTGCTTGTCGGCTTGGCGGTCGATCTCTTCCGCGTGAACTTGCCAATCGATCCCTTTCGATCGCCGTTGACGAAGGCGACTCCGAGACGGTCCGTGACTGGCGTCAATGGATTGATGAGCACTACAAGGGTTCCGCAACCGATTCCATCGTCAAGCCATCGGATTATCGAATGCTCGGCGGTGCGCTTTCACGCAACGAAACATCCGAGGGGCAAATGCCTCTGACAACGCCTCGCTGGATGTTGGTCACCACCGCGACACCGCTGGATGAATCAACCCTTCATCAAAAGTCCGAAGACTTAGCGGCGAGCGGTCAGCTGCCTCCGCCTAGTTGGTCGCCACTACTGGTCGGCGACCAATTACTGATGCGAACTACCGAGCGTTTACGAGGCGTCGATCATCGAACCGGCAAACGAGTCTGGCAATACCCTTGGGCCGATGACGAAGCGGCTACCGAGGATTCGTATGGAGGCTTGGCCGATCCGATCGGATCCAATGAGACGAGCGAACGATTGGCTCGAACGGTGTTTCATGACATCCCGTATGGCCAGATCAGCAGTGATGGCAAACATGTCTTCCTCCTCGACGATCTGATGCCATCGCGACAAGTCACGATCAATCCCTTGATCGGTGTCCAAGGCGCTCAGCCAATTGAGAGCGCCCGCAACACGCTTGTCGCGTTGGACCTGGCCACCGAAGGGAAGATCCGTTGGCGTCTAGGACAGAACGGCACCGTCGAGAGTGAATTGAATGAGGCGTTCTTCCTGGGACCACCACTGGCATTCGATGGCGACCTGTATTGTTTGGTCGAACTCTCCGGTGACATTATCCTTGCCTGTATCGCACCGTCGACCGGCGAGATGCGTTGGAAACAGCAACTGATCGCGGTCGAGGGTGCGGCGATTGGTTTGGATCCGGCGCGACGTGTTTCGGGCTGTTTGATTACTTACCATGAAGGCGTGTTGATCTGCCCGACGGGTACCGGTGCGACGATCGCGTTCAACCTGATCGACCGCACCCTTCGATGGGCAAATTCTTATGAACGGCGCGTCGGTGCACCGGTGATGATCGGATCACGACGTAATTCCAATTCGGCCGAGCAATCGCCGCGGTGGCACAGTTCTCTGGCGATCGCCAACGGCAATCGTTTGTTGGTCACACCGGCGACGACCGACAATTTGTTTTGCTATTCGCTCGTCGATGGCAAGCAAGCGTTTAGCAAACCGCGTCAAGATTCGTTTTACGTTGCCGGGGTTCGTGAAAATCAGTTTCTGGTTGTCGGGCCACGTCAAGTCACCAGCTACGGACTCGACGAAGGACGACTGCAGTGGCAAACAGATGCCAAATTACTTTCGACCGGAAATCAAATCATCGGTCGTGGCGTCTTCGGCGATGGTTTTTACATTGTTCCGACAAGCGGCAATGAATTGATCAAGCTATCGCTCGATGACGGTTCGGTCGTCGAACGTCGCAAGACTAGCTTCCCACTCGGGAACCTGGTCGCAATCGATGGTGAAATCATTGCGCAAGGCGCGACCGCACTCTCGGTTGCTTATGGACAAACCACACTGGGACCTCGCGTCGAACGTCTACTTGAGGAGGACCCGAACAACCTGGATGCACTCGTTCAAAAAGCACTGTTGCTTGCTGAGCAACAGCAACGCGGCGAAGCCCTGAACGTGCTCCGTCAAGCCCGCCAAATCGATCCGGAAAGCGACGACGTCTTATTGCTTTCGATCGGATTGATGCTCGACGAACTCCGTGAGAATCCGTCGCCGCCGGAGTCTTTGGAAAGGGATCTCGAACAGATCATTGATACCCCGACACAACGCTTGGAATTTCTCGCGTTGCGATTGGAGGCATCGCTGCGACACAAAGATCTCACCGTCGCCGCACAGCGACTCCTTGAGCTTTCGTCGATCGCCATCAGCCTGGGCGACAGTACCGAAAAGGACTCTGCGGTCATGAATGACTCCGCACGTGATTGCAACCTCGACAGTTGGCTGGCCGCCCGTGCATCGGAATTAGCGGCTCTGGCGGAGGAGTCCAACCAACGTGAGCAGATTCAAAATCTTGTCGATGCGAAATCGGAAACGTTAGCGTTCGGGTCCTCTAAGGAACTGATTTCGACGACCCAACACCTTCGTGCCCTCGGCCGCAAATCGCTCGTCCGATCTGCCGTCGACCGACTTATCGAAGAGGAAAACGAACTCGCGGCAGAACGCTTGCTGTATGGTCCGCGAAGTGTCATTGAAGCGCTGCGGGAATCGGCGGATGCCCCCCAAGACGATGACGTTTCAACGTCAATCGAGGCCGAAGATCGATTGCGGTTGGCGAAGATTTATGAGCAAGGGAAAATGTACGTCGACGCGCAATCGCTTCTGGATTCGCTCTCAGATTCTCAAGACGATGCGTTCATCCGACAGCGTGATCAGTTGAAAACGGATCTGGCAGCCGAACTCGCTGACAAGCCAACGATTGACGCCGAGCAGACGGTTACAGTCGATTGGCAACATCCCAATACGCTGGGCATCTCAAGCCCTTCGCCAAGTCAATACGTCGTTCGGCCGACGCTATCCGGCGGGCAATCATTCGAAGGTTGGACGATCGCCAATCTTCCTAATGCGGTGATGTTTCAAACACCGGACGGCCGCTACATCCCAATGCCCACCGACGAATTTCGATCGGTACGCAACAGCGATCGAACCGCAACCATCAGTGGTGGCATCATGATTTCAGAGCGTCCCGGGCGGATCTCTGCAATCGATATGATGGAAATCCAGTCTGGGCGTCGCAACGATGCCTTACTATGGACGAGAGACTTTGGTGGAAATGGATCAAACTACCGACGTCAATCAAAACCAACCGCTTTCGGCGACACGATCTATTCATATCCCACACATTCAGTCGCGGCGAATGTGAATAGTGAACTGCGAATCGGTCCTGTGCTCGGTGACCGGTTGCTCGTCTTACACTCTGGCGATTTGCTCGCCATCAACATCACCGACAAGAGCACCATGTGGCGCAATTCGGATGCTCCTCCGATCGGACACATGGTGACCGATGAAGGACGCGTCGCCGTCGTATCACAGATGCCAAATGTTATCTCCAGCGTGACGCTGTTTGACCTTCACGACGGCCGTAAACTTGAAACGCGTGATTGGGAATACGGTGAAATCTGGACCAGCTGTGGAAAATACGTGCTGGCTTACGAGATCGGCGAAAACCGATCTTCGGCCACCGTTCGGTTGGTCAATCCCTTCGACGACTCAGTGGTGCTGGAAACCGAAGCCAAAGTGAAACAACCACGGATCTATACAGAAGGATCCGGCGGGGGACGTCTACTCCAAGATCGCTATATGGTGTTGTTTGATAACACCGGCCGGTTGGTCATTTGGGATTTGCCAGCTGGGAAACAGATCTGCGAACATGAGACCGGGGAACTCACCCCGTTTCAATCGATGCATGCGATCTGGATGCGAGATCGGATTGTTGTCTTGGCGGCGAAAACGATTGAGCAAAGCCGAGGTAGCACACGCGTCCAGCAAGCGGACTTTCATTTCCCCGCCCACCGGCTCATATCGGTCGACCTCAGATCGGGTGATCTGCAATGGCAGCGAGAGCTAGAACGGCCTTGGGGAATCACCATTCACCAACCCTTCAACTCTCCCGTTCTGTTGATGAGCCGCCTGCAAACATTGTTCACCGTCAACCGTTCGATACCAAAACTCGACTTGGCGATGGTACGCTTGAGCGATGGAAAAACCATTCACGAACAACTCGAACAAGAAGTTCAGCCGAGGGCGAGCAACCTTAGCACAACGGTGATGTTGCAACCCAGCCAGAACCAGATTCGAGTTCAAGTCGATTCTGAATTGATTACATATTCCTTTGGCAAAACTGAAGTCGAAGAGATAGAACCGTACGAAGAGTCCGATACCGATCAATAACGCCGGCGACCATCGTCGAGGCAGCGATCGGCCAAAACGCCGATCAGCTTGTTGGTGTGGCCTTCACCGCGGTGCCATTGCAACAGATCATCAACATCGAGTTCCCAATCGTTGAGTAATCAAAACGCATCCCGATTACGGCATTAGCGCCAAGTTCCTTCGCACGTTTCGCCATCTCGGCCATCGCAGTGTTCCGCCCCCGCACCAATACGCTTTCGTATTGACCAGACCGTCCGCCGACAATGTCTGAGATCGTCGCGACAAAATCTCGAATCACATTCGCTCCGAAAATGGTTTCCCCAAACACCGGACCGAAATACTCATCGATAGAGTGGGTCGTGATCGTCGACGTGGTCGTGATGACGAGTCCATCCAAAGGGTTCTCTGGGACTGACTTGGGACGTGGGGCCTGACAGGTCCAACAGATGTTGTAGCCAAGATCGGTTTCTCCTCCACACGAAGGACAGGTCCAGGGCATTGAACGTTTCCTTAATTTCAATCAATAGGTTTAGCCGTATGCCGTTCACCACGGCGTCCGTTCAACCTTCGGAGCTAACGCCCGTCGGCTGATGAGCCTTCCCCGAACACTTGGTCTAGACGGAACACCGATCACCCTCAGGAAAGAAGTGGGTGCGTAAAGTGGACGAAGCCGAACTTCGAAAGTAAACACGCGTCGGCTTCACGAGTAGAACTCTGAACCCGCCCTCTAAGAATACCAAAAGAACAGCGTTACCCCTAAACCTAACATCAATGCCGAAGCAATCAAAGCGTGAAGGTATCGATGATCTCGAGTCCTTACAAATGCCCAGCCGGCGGCGCTCGTCCCTATCAGTCCTGGCAAAATCAAGATGGGTTGGAAATCGACGGTCGCCCTCGGATCCAGGAATGCATAAAGCGATTCTGCGGCTCCAAGAACCGGCCAGATCCAAAACCAATAGACCAACCATCGGCGCTGACTGATTCGCAGGCCACGCCGATACACATCAAGTGAATGCGGGCGCCGATCTTCGACGACTTTCGTCTGACAATGCCAACAGCGAGTGGTCGCAATTAGCTTGGTCACCGAGATCGACAGGTCTGCATCGCACCTTGGACAACGTACGGCAAATCGTCGCGAACGATAATCAGCCCACACCAGCCCCGCGAGAAAAAACAGAATCGAAGACGACATCAGCAAGAGCAGAGCGATTTCGCCGGCGGTATCTCCCATCCTCGATTTCGCCGCAGCGAGGAACGGAACACGGATCGAACCGATCCACGCGATCACGACCAACATGACAGCCGAACTGACGATGACCGATGGGAACAGTACCCAAGCGCGTCGTCGTGCCAGTCGTTTTAATTCCGCTTCGGTCCACATTCGAATGCGACACTCAACTGGCAACCATTCTGTGCCGTACCGATCACCACTTAAAAGATTCAGTTTGCGGCGGCTACCAATGACTTCGTCGGATCAACGTAGTCATGGTGATCGATGACGAGCTCTGATTCACTCTCGTCGGCGTGAGGTCTCATCGTACCAAAGTACAACAAGCAAGTGGTCGCAACCCCCATACTGATCAGCGTCCAGAAGGGTTGATAGGCCGGCCCCAGATCCGTTTGACTGACAAACAGGCTTGCACCTTCCCAACTGCTCGCAGAAATCCGGTCAAGTGAGACCGACAACGCGTTGTTGGTCACATGAATCAAAATGCAAGGAAGAATGCTGCCAGTCCGTAATGTGATCCAACCGAGAACGACTCCCATCAAGGATGCCGCGATGGATTGTTGCAGAACGCCATGAGAGATTCCGAACATCAATGCGGTCACGACGACGGCGCGAAACTTTCCGCGTTCGCGAACCAAACCGCCAAAGATAAATCCGCGAAACGCCAGTTCCTCACATAAGGCCGGCAATAGTGCCATCAAGAGCACCACCGACCCCCACGGCGCCGAACCAATTTGTTCGGCAAACGGTTTCATGGCCGCCGCCGCTTGCTCGCTGATCGGATAAAGATGGTTGATAAACTTCGACAACATTACATAAGTCGGATGCAACGTGACTCCGAATAGCACCGCCATCGGCAATGTCGTCCAATGAGGCATCCGAATTCGAAGACTTTCTCGAATCGACGTCGTGAACATCGTCGCCATCAACAGCGCGGGGAACAAGATCAAGACCTGTGGCAACATGATCATCTTGGCAATCCCGGTGAAATCAGTCGGCACGACGGCGACACTCAATCGTGCAAAGAACAGTGAAACCAGAATGAACGCGCCACAGGCGTAGGCCTGGACTGGAGTGGCTGCTTGTTGACGATCGCGCCAGAGATGACGCACCCACATCCCCAGTTCCCATTGCTCACTGCCTCCGAACAACACGGACTCGCTTTCGAATTGGTGTCGAGCCCACCGGGCAGCGGCCCACAAACAGGCTCCGGTCACCGTCGCGACCATGGGTACGAAAAACAATGCGGTCGCATACTGACCTTCGACCAAGGCGCGTACTAACAGAAACATCCCGGTCACCGGGATTAAACTGGTGCCGATATTCAGCGTCGTGCCGGGAATCATTGGCAACATGACCAAAGGCAACGTCACCATCATCAGTGGCATCAAATAGTACTGCCCTTCTTTGCTGCTGCGGGCCATCGCCGCGACGGCCAACGCTAGCGCGCTAAACAAGCATGCCAGCGGTATCAAGGCCACAAACAGCCACAGCATCGGCACCAATGGCGGAGCGCCGAAGACCTGCGAAGTTCCCGCGATTCCGATGTGCTTGAAAACAAGTGAACTGGTCATCAACATGCTTCCGGCGTTTAACAGCGCCGTCAGCATGCTGAAGGTTGCCACTGCGCCGAGCTTTCCCCAGACGATTTCGCAGCGCAGTGCGGGGCTGCAAAGCAACGTCTCAAGTGTGCCTCGCTCTTTCTCACCGGCGACCAGATCGATCGCGGGATAGAACGCACCCGTCATCGCCCATACCAACATGATGAACGGCAACAACTTGCTCCAAAAAGCGGCTTCGCGTGTCTGCTTTGGCGATGTGTCCTGGTCGGCCCAATCAAACGGAAGCAGCACGTCTGGGTCGATCCCAACTCCGGACAACCGTTCTTTGATCCATTCGCCTCGCCACGCGGTTAGGATCGATGCGACCCGCCCACGTGCGACGACGGATTGGTCTCGCCCGGCGTTGTATAGCAACTCAATTTGAGTGTTCTCGACGGGACGGTCTCGCCCCGCAGTTCCGATTAGTTCCTGCTTCAGTGAGGCGTTCTTAAACTCCGGGGGAAACAAGACGACTAAGTCGAACGTACCTTGTGTCACCCATCCACTCGCTTTGGAGCGGACATATTCGTCTTTCGTGCTCGCACTCGCCGTCCCGGTCAGTTCATCCCAGCGGTAGGCGAGTAAGTTGATCGGTTGTTCTGTCTCACCGAGGTGTGGCGCGAACGCTTCGCCGTCCAGCAACGCCGGTCCGTCGACGAGGTGCTCGGTACCGACGACACAAACCGCGGTCGGATGTTGTTGCGAAAATTGCGCGATCTGTAACAGCAGCATCCCGACCAGCGGATACAGCATGATCGGAAGCACTGCGATCGTGAACAAGGTTCGCCGATCTCGAAGTTGGTCTCGCATTTCGCGAATGTAGATCAACCAGATCGCACTCCATCGAGCCTTATCGGCCATCGCCGCTCGGCGGCGAAGTTGTTCGGACTGCTTACTCATGCCAATACATCTCCTTCACCGCGGTCGACCAAAGCTTCCGATGGCCGACCATGTTCTCGTTCGTGTTGGCTTAGCAATCCAAAGAACAGTTCTTCGAAATCGTCTTCCCGATGGCGTTGCCGAAGTTCTTCCAACGACCCGGTATCGAGGATCTTTCCTCGGTACATGATGGCGATTTTGTCACACAGTCTTTCGACTTCGCTCATGATGTGAGTTGAAAAGATCAGACACTTCCCGGCGTCGCGAAGTGATCGGATCACGCCCAACAGATTGCGCGCGACCAAGACATCCAAACCCAACGTAGCTTCATCAAAGATCAGCACCGGCGGGTCATGAATCATCGCCCGAGCGATCGACACCTTTTGCTTCATCCCGGTCGACATCTTGCCTCCTGGCACGTCGCGAAAGTCATTCATCCGCAACTGTTCAAACAAACGTTCCATGCGCATCAAGAGCTCGTCGCGGTGCATGCCATGAAGCCGCCCGAAATACTCGACCATTTCCCAGGCCGTCATGCGGTCATAGATCGCCGTATTGTTACTGACGAACCCGATATTGCGTCGGACTTCGGCGGAATCGCGGACAACGTCGTACCCGGCGACTGTCACGATTCCCTCACTCGGCTCCAGCACCGTACTGAGGATTCGAAGCACCGTCGTCTTGCCGGCTCCGTTCGGCCCCAGCAAGCCAAAGATCTCGCCTTGACGCGCAGTAAAGGAGACCCCGTCAACCGCAGTGAACCGGCCGCGCTGCAGATCCTCGTAACGTTTTGTCAGGTGCTGGACGTGGATCATGCGGAGGGTAAAGCCCAAGAATCGGTGGATGGGAACGAGGACGCTGTACGAAGCTAGCTCATGACAACACCCTCGTGTCGCAATTCCCAAGGCGACTATTCGGATCGACCGATCTCAGGCGAAAGAACCGTTAAAAGCGTCACCCTTTCAACGCTTCCAACCAACGCCCTAGCTCCCAACCGCCCCCACCAACCCCGCCACAGAAAAAACTGCTGGCCCCCACGAGAAGCATTCCACTTGGAAAGTATTGAAAATTAGCGGGCGGTCACTGAAATCCTTTTCCGAATTAGATATTGTGGGGGTCCGGTCTCGGATGTCTTTCAGACCGGTCTCGATCGACTTTTCTTTTACACATCGCCATTCGGCACGTGCCTCGTCTGAACCTCATGTCTCGGTCAAAAATCAAGGCGAACCTTCGTGCCGCCGATCGACGTCGCCGGCGGCGACCTGCGGAGAAGCCCAATACCGATCAGGCGGCAACTCCACCTCAAGCTCGACGTGATTTAGATTCCGTCGATGTAGCTGGGTTGATTGTCGAAGCAATCCTCTCCGCAAATCAAAAGCGGACTCCGCTACGTGACAGCGTCGTTTTCGGAACGCTCCGCTCGCTGGCCCGACAAAGTGTTCCCGAGCAGGCCGCCGCGAAACAACTCTATGACCAAGTGCAAGCGTTTCTCGCTAAACGCGATGTCGGTTTGCCGGCCACCGTCGCGGCAGCCAAAGAACTGTCCGGCATTGCCCAAGGCCACATGGGCAGCGACTCTCCCGACGGATTCGTCCAGTACCTAGCGTTCATCTCCGGCTAGTAGAGCTTCCCGACGAATCACAAATCGGCAAGAGCATTCAGTCGGCTGACGTTACTGACGCTCAGCTATTGGAAAGGCGCCGTTTCGAGGCGAAGTCGAGTATTTGGTGTCGATGAATCTCTCCATCGACAACGTATTCAATATCCTCGGCAATATTCGTCGCATGATCGCCGATTCGCTCGACAATTCGAGATGCCGAAAAAAGATGCAGATAGCCGGATACCAACTCGGGGTTAGCTTCCATTTTCTCCGTAAGCTCCACGATCACTTGGCGATTGAGGTCATCGAGCTCGCTATCGTCTCGACGTACTTTAGCCGCCAACGTGCGATCGGTCTTTAGAAACGCCTCGCGGGCATCATGAAGCATCTCGATCGAGAAAAGCACCATGTTGGTCAGCCGATCGGGGATATCCAGTTGCGGAAATTTGGCGAGCGATTCGGTCCGTTCGGCAAGATTGAGTGCGAGATCCGCGATCCGCTCCAAATCAGAATTGATCTTCAGGGCTGCCGCAGTGCGACGCAAGTCACTGGCGACAGGTTGTTGCAATGCCAGGACGGTCAAGCACTCCTCTTCGATCAATACCTCGTTCTCATTGATCCGCTCTTCCATCGCCATGACCTTGTCGGCGGTGCCCACGCAGCGTTCGCACAATCCGTGGTACGCCAAGCGAATCATTGACTCGATTTGATCGCATTGCCCGGAAATGGCATCTTCAATTGCCGAAAGATGATGTTCGAGTGATTTACGAGCGATCATTGCTACAGCCTCCAGGGAATTAGGCTCCCGCCCAACAACACCAAAACCAAACGCTTCCTTAACACTTCTTTAATGATAGGCAAACAACGGGGGGCAGGCTAGGGAAATTTGAACGGTTGCGATGATCACACGTTCAAGTTGCTCCGACCAGTCAAAGTATTCGGGGTGTTCCAATTGCTCGAATCGTCTCGGTCAGTCGGTGAGGCGGACGAACAAACGAGTGATTGTTGATGTGTTCTACGCAGAGCCTTTCGATCTCAGGCCGAATGGCAGGTTAGGGAATACGATTGATTTCGCGTTCCCGAAACCAACTTCTCAAATACAGCCATTGCAGGTTTGCTCAATCGAGCGTCGACGGATCGACCCTCGGCAAGCCTTTTTTGCTGCCAACCGCACGGATGCGATGAACCGATCTAAGAGCGCGCGCGCTAAGCGCTTGTCATTTCTTGTTGCGCTGTCAGCCTGTTTGACCGGCGCGGCCGCCAATGCCGAAGAAACCTTCGAGCTCTTCGGGCCTCAGCCGTCTGACAATCGAATTGCGCTGCTGAGCGACGATATAGACGATGGACCACTAGCCGGACCGATCGACACAGAAATTGACACGACTGCTGGTAACGCAAACTCGACGGTTTCTCGCGAAGACTATGACGCCCTGGTTGAGCGTTTCGAAAGTCTTGAAGAGTCCTGGTCGAAGCACCAAGATGACTTGAAGGCGGACTCGGAAGCGAAAAAGAAAAAGCCAATCGGGAAGCTCAATGGACGAGTCCACCTCGACAACTGGAGCTTCCTCGAGGAAGACCCTGGCGTGAACTACCTCGAAACGGGTGACCCGAACCAGGATCCCCAAGACCGCTGGGACTTTCGCCGAATCCGACTGACCTGGAGTGGCGACGTTCCCGGAAGCATGCTGTATCGGATCTCAATCGATTTTAACAATCCCAGTTCCGCCGAGATGAAGGATGTTTATCTCGGTTTTAAAAACCTGCCCTATAACCAGCAGTTCTTGATCGGTAATCAAAAACGCCCGATCGGCCTGGACCACCTTAACAGTAGCCGTCACAACGTCTTCATCGAACGCCCCCTTGCCGTTGAAACGTTCAACGAAGATGCACGCCGGTTGGGCGCTTGCATGTACGGCTACAACGATAGCGAGTCCGTGCACTGGCGATACGGTGCATTCTTGTTAGAGAACATCTCCCAAGACGGACGCTTCCGTGGCGACTACGACGAAGCTGGCCTGTACGGACGCCTGTCGACCAGCCCTTGGTATGACGAAATCAGTGGTGGACGCGGTTACTATCACTTTGCTGTTGCCGGATCGGCAAACACAACTGACGCCGATGGAACGATCGACAACGATGACAATTCCAACGAGGCACGGTTCCGCACACGTCCGCTCGCACGCAGCAGCTCGCGTTGGTGGGATACGGGGCGATTGCTCGGTGCCGAAACGTACCAACAACTCGCCTTCGAATCGATGCTCAATATCGGCGCGTTTCAATTAACCGGCGAGTACATCAACACCTGGGTTCAGCGCAACCCGCTGGGCGGCTTCAATGGCGAAGACTTGCATTTTCAAGGTGCATACCTGTTTGCCAACTACTTTCTGACCGGTGAACACGTTCCGCTGAAACGCCGCACCGGAACGATCGATCGTGTTAAACCCTTTGAAAATTTCTTTATCGTTGACCGTTGCTGCGGAGGAACGGGAACCGGTTGGGGTGCATTGTCAGTTGGGGTTCGCGCCGATTACTTGGACCTCTCGGATTCCGACATCATGGGTGGCGAA
This sequence comes from Roseiconus lacunae, assembly GCF_008312935.1. NCBI lineage: Bacteria > Pseudomonadati > Planctomycetota > Planctomycetia > Pirellulales > Pirellulaceae > Roseiconus > Roseiconus lacunae. Next base: position 589,265 of record NZ_VSZO01000012.1, read on the forward strand.
GGCCACGCAATCACACTGAGCAGCAATTGGTACTGGACCGCCTACTCCAAGCTACAGACGAACCTCGTCGTCGGTGAGATCGAAGACGCCGGACAAGGTCGATCCAACGTTCCCCTGGCTCAAGGAGTCGCGGGTGACTTCACGATCCTCGGTTTTCGCTACATGATCGATTTTTAAACCAAGCCATCGTCAATCGCACCCCTTACAAACCAATACTCCGATACCGGAACGATCTCATGTCCAATCGATTCAACTTAGCAATACCGACGATGGTGGCCGTAGCCTTCGCCTTGCTGCTCGGGGCTCAACCGGCGGCCGAAGCCGGAGACTTTTTTGACCAAACCGGTGCCAGTTGCAACTGCCCCGTTTGCGATCATGTCTGCGAACTGAAGGCGGAAAAGGTCGACGAGGAAAAGACCTGCTTCAAGGTCGAATCGAAAGTTATCTGCATTCCAAGAGTCGTCTTCCCTTGGCAGAAGTCAAAGCGGTCTGCGTGCGCGTCGTGTGATGCTTGCGACGGCCAAGGCTGCACGTCGTGCGTTCACAACGGCGCCCGCCTGCGACGCATCTGTGTCGTCAAAACCGAAAAGTACAAGTGCCCCTCCTGTGAGTACACCTGGACTCCGGTCGAGCGAGGAAACTGTGGCGGCGCCGGTTGTGCATCGATCCCATCGGGAATGATCGAGGCTCCGCTTCCACCGTCCCCAGAGCCAACGCCCGGGGCTGCAACCGACGAAGCTCGATCGGTCGTCGAACCGATTTCCGCGGCTGACTACTTTCGAATCCCAGCGCCGTCGGTATCCCAGCTTCCATCAGCTCCCGTCCTCGGCGCGCCAAGCTCGGTACTGTTTGAACGATAGCAATTCAATACGTGGCAACATTGCGTCGATGTCGAAGCATCTGTTCACTTAGCCAGCCTGATCAGGCAGATCAGACATCTAAAGTGTCGTCAATCAGACATTTCGCCATTGTCTCTCGACCTCGCACCATAGTCGGTGCGAGGTTTTTGAATGGATTCATTCGTTTTCGCAATGTCGACAAATGTTTCCATTGTGCAACACACCCCGCTTGGTTTTAATCTGTTCAGTCTTCGGAACGAGTCTGCTTGAGGCAATGGAAGATGAACAACAAACGAATTGAAACCCTGCTTCGCAACGCGATCGAGGGTTGCGAAGATTCGACAACCGAATTCGTCCGCGAGTTCGAGGCTCAAATTCGGCTCGAAATCCGAGCCCGGATGGCTAAGGCAGGTGTCCGCCTGAAGCTCGATTCGATCGACATCGCCCAAAGCGTCTTCTTTGACTTCCTGACCGCCTCGCGGACCGGCAGTGAGGCCCAGCTATCACCCCAAGAAGCGTTGGCGCGACTGATCCGAACCTCGCGGGAAGAGGTTCAGCGACAAATTCGATTTCACACGGCCGGAAAACGCGATGTCCGACGTGAAACGGGGATCGCCGACGAGCATCGACAATTGCCAAGTGACGTTCCACAACCGACCGAGAATGTCCAGGAAGGTGACTTAAGAGAATTCCTTCGCTCACGGATCGGCAACGAGGACTTTCGGCTCGTCGAGATGCGAATGCAAGGTTGGTCGTGGCCTGACATCGCCGAGGCGATCGGTATGAGCGCCGATGCCTGTCGCATGAGGTTGCATCGGTTAAAAATGCACTGGCCTCAAGAACTGGCCGACTTACTGCCGCAACCTCGCGACTGATGTGGCATAGCAAAGATGGGTCCATCGGAAATACCTAGCGGTGCGACGCCTGACGCCTTTCTTGATCAAGCATTGGCATTTCAAGCCGATCGAGCGTCACGTGGACTCCCTCATGAATTCGACATGGTACTCGACCGATTCCCGGTCCTTCGCGGTAATGCCGATGCCGAGCTGGCGGTGCTTTATAACCACTATCGTCTGACGCCATCGGATGACCAAGCTGCCAAGCAACGTCAGCTCGTCGAACAGTTTCCCCATCACGCCGAAGCACTAAATCGACAGATCAGCTTTGGACAAATCGTCGATTCATGTCTAGGTGACGAGCAGGCCTCTTGGACCGGTGCGGACACCATTGTTGAATCCGATGCCGGCCATGCGAGACAGCGTCAACTCTCAACTCCACTAAAGTCACTTGATCAAATTGGTCGGTTTCAAATCGAACGTTTGATCGGACACGGTGGGATGAGTAGCGTCTACCTCGCCCTCGATACGGTGATCGACCGTGAAGTGGCCATCAAGATTCCAAGGCCGCGCAAGAATGGGGTCCAAGCGTTTGACGAACGCTGCTTTCAAGAAGCAAAGATTGCCGCAAAATGTGAACACCCCGGCCTAGTCGATATCCTCGAAGTCGGACGTTGGCAGGAGTATTTCTTCTTAGTCACCCGTTTCGCCAATCGCGGCGACTTGGCGACCTGGATGCAAGAACATCCCGGTCCGCAACCGGTCGCCCACGTTGTCGAACTAATGCATGCCGTCGCCGAAGCGGTCGGGCACTGCCATTCACTTGGTGTGATGCACCTGGACCTCAAACCGGCCAATCTACTTTTCACCACTGACGAACACGACCCTAGCTCATCCGAATTCTTCCCGGGCAAAATCCAAGTCGCCGACTTCGGACTCGCACGCCTTTTAGATCTCGATGTATCGCAGACCTCGACGAATCTTTTCGGAACGCTGCTGTACATGTCCCCCGAACAAATTGATGGCGGGCGTAATCAGCTCAGTCCGACGATCGACGTGTTCGCACTCGGTGTCATCCTCTATCAACTGCTGACCGGACGTCACCCGTTTGAATCCACCTCGACAATCGTCTTGATGCAACGAATCCACCGAGGCGAACATCGAGGTTTCGAGAAGGGCAGCGACATCCCTCTCGACTTACAAACGATTTGCAAAACGTGCTTGGCGATCGAGCCGGAAAGCCGATATCGCGACGCAAGGGAACTTGCCGCGGACCTAAAACGTTTCCAGAACCGAGAACCGATCGCCGGATTGCCCGAACCGATCTACAAGAAAGTCCGGCGGTGGTGTCGCCAGGAAGTGCGGATCGAGCAAGCCGCGATGATCTCCGCGTTCGGTCATGGATCGATCATCATCGGCTTCATCGCAGCCGTCGCGATTTTCGCATGTTTTGAGTTTTCATTTCCTGTCTCGGTCCCGGAAATTGCGATCGACTCGTTGAAGCTCACGTTGTTTCCGCACCTACCGGCAATGCTGATCAGTGCGGCCGTTTTGCGCGGCCGATGGACTTGGCAATGGGCCAATGTATTGATCGGCCTGTGCACTTTCGGCATGGTGCTGATAACTTTCATCAGTGGCGAAAGTCCCGTTCGACGTTACGCAGGCGAACCGTTCGCGTTTGTCACCGCACACCTACTCGTCCTCGGGATCGCTTTTGTCACTCTGCTTCCACAGCTCGCTTCGATCCCCGCGCTAATTCAGCTCCGAAAACGTGAAGCGGCCAACGGCGAAGCCGTCAACCGAAGCGTGAGCGATTCAGACACGGCACCTGCTTAGACCAAGCCGGTGTCTGCTTAGACCAAGCCTTTGCGAACCGCGCGAACGGCAACATCTGTTCGGTCACTCGCCCCGGTCTTGCGGAGAATATTTTGCACGTGCTCTTTGACGGTTTCTACACTGATTGCGAGTGACTTTGCGATCTCGCGATTACTCAACCCAAATGCGATATGCCGCAAAACCTGCGACTCACGACCGGTTAAAGGGAAGTCCTCGTGTGCCTTACCAGCCCCGTCACTGCCACAAAGTTTCGAACGCAAGCTATCCAAACGACCTCCGGGACAACTCGTTCGATTCGTCGACACGTGTTGAATCACACGTTCGATGACTTCCAACTCATCGGTTTTTAAGACGTAGTCCTGGGCACCGTTTGCCACCGCCCGTGCCATATAAACGGAGTAGTCATACGCGCTGAAAAGAACGACGGGTAGATCGGGATGATCGCCGCGAATCTCTTCAAGCAACGAGAGACCATCCATCTTTTTCATTTGAACGTCAATCAAGACAACATCAAATTCTTCTTCGTTGATACAGCGAAGAGCAGACTCGCCGTCTTCCACCGTCTTGGCGATCGAGACCGAAGTCCCTTCCATTAGTTGCGTCAAGCCGACTCGGGCGGCTTCATGGTCGTCGACGACCAGCGTTTTCAGAGACATCATTTTCCCAGCCTACGCCTTAAGTGTGTTCCGAACGGGATTGTCATTAATCCGCGTTGGCGAACTCCGCCTTGGTATGACGCATTTTCGCCGGACAAGAAGTATGGCGCGTTCGTCGGGACACCCCCAGCCTCACCCCCCGAAATAATGGCAGTAAGCGTGGTTTGTCAGCAGACGCTGCAGTGGAACCTTGATAAATGCTCACGATCTAAATGAGTATTTCCGACCACACTTCGTTGCCCGAGTCTTAACGATGACCTAGGAATTGTTGAGGATTTTCATCCTCGCATCTCGTCCGTTTTGACTTCGATGACACCGAGCAACATGACTCAATCGGCCTCCATCCTGCTTGTAGACGACGACTGGCACTTAGTTCAGTCGATGGCAGATTGGCTGCGTCAACTCGGTCACAGTGTCGATGTCGCCGATTGTGTAGACGGCGCGAAAGCATCGCTGCAACAACGCCGCTACGATCTGATGATCACTGACCTTCGGCTTCGTGAAGAAGATGGGTTTGTCCTCATCGGGCATGCGCGGAATCATCATCCCGAAACCACCGTCTTGGTCATGACCGGTTATGGGACGCCAGACACGGCACTCGAAGCGATCAAGGCTGGCGCGTTTGACTTGTTGACCAAACCGCTGATCGACGACGAACTTAACCTCGCCATCAGTCGTGCCGTTTCTCAGCGCGACATCGAACGCGAGAATGAACAACTCCGCGAACGACTTGATCGCCGTACGGGACTCGAAGGAATCATCAGCCATGACTATCGGATGATGAAGATTTTCGACGTGATCGATAGCGTCGCCGACGCGAGAGCATCGATCTTGATCACCGGCGAAAACGGAACCGGAAAAAGTATGATCGCGCGGGCGATCCATGAACGTAGCTCACGCCGTGGTAAACCATTCGTCGAAGTCGCGTGCGGTGCATTACCCGACAACCTGCTCGAAAGCGAATTGTTCGGCCATGTCAGAGGAGCCTTCACCGGGGCCGCGACGGACAAGGTTGGAAAGTTTCAGCTTGCCGATCAAGGCACATTGTTTCTCGACGAAATCGGGACCGCCACGGCAGCGATGCAAGTCAAACTGCTGCGGGTCCTACAAGAATTCCAATTCGAACAACTCGGCGGTACCAAAACACAATCGGTCGACACCCGAGTCATCTTGGCGACCAACGAAGACCTCTCCAAAGCGGTTTCGGAAGGCTCATTCCGCCAAGATTTGTACTATCGAATCAATGTCGTCAACATTGTCCTGCCGTCACTCCGCGAACGCGTCGGCGATATCCCGTTGCTGGTCGATTACTTCTTACGCGAAGCCGCTGAAACCTGCGGACGCGAAGTCGATGCGTTCACTCCCGATGCGATGGCTCAAATGCAATCGTATCAGTGGCCCGGAAACGTTCGCCAATTGCAAAACGTCGTCGAACGCGCGGTGCTGCTTTCTCGAGGAAACCAACTGACATTGGAGGACTTGCCACCGGAGGTATTAGGCAAGATCGCGGATCCGATGTCACCATCGATGAACGAGTCCCCGATGGCCCCCCCCAACCTTTCTGTGACGCCCGTCGACCTGCAAAACAAGAGCTTGCGTGAGGCGCTCGAAGGGCCGGAACGCGAAATCATTTTGCATAGCTTGCGGCGGAACAACTGGAATCGAGCCGCGACGGCTGAGTCGCTCGATATCAACCGAACGACGCTCTACAAGAAGATGAAGCGTCTCGGTTTAGATGACCCGCGATTGCAATTTGCTCAGTAGTCTTGATCCGCACTGAGCAAACGATCAAGAAGCTGATCAATGACGGCTTCGAAGCCGCTAGGCTTTCTCCGCGTTCAATACAGTTCAACTGCGACGAACGCCGTTCGGCTAGCCGCTATCGCAGATGACGGCGAAACTCTAGGCTTGAAACAAAAACGCTGCCCCGGCGATCGCAATGACCGCGCCGGAAAATCGCAACGCGGCAGTTCGTTTTACGCTACCGGTCAGATACATTCCCGCGGCAACGCCCAGTAGATGCAGCAGGGCAGTAGCGACAAGCAGCCCAACAGCGTACGTTCCAGGAGCTGCCATCGCGGGCAGCTCTGCCCCGTGAACATGCCCGTGGAACAATGCCATCGCCGCGACACCGACAAGGGTCACGCCTAACGGGTACTTCTTACCGGACGCCAAAGCGACACCGAGCACGATGACTGACAAGGCAATACCAGCCTCGATCAATCGTGTTTCGAAGCCTTCCAGGCCAATGACTCCCCCAACGGCGAGGAACGCCAGGAACGTGACTGGAACTCCCCACAGAGCACTTCCACCGATTCGAACCGCCAACACTCCGACCGCGACCATGGCCAGTAAATGATCAATGCCAAGCCAGGGATGCGCGAATCCTGCAGCAAAACCACCTGGATTTGACATCGAATGATGTGGGTGCGCCATTGCCGGCCCACCCAGAAAAACGCACGCCATGACTGCCAGCAGGATTGTCCACGTTCTCACGTCGGTTCACTTCCTATCATCGGGGGAAACTCATTGACTGCCATCGGGTTTGTCGATGACAGTGCACGCGCGACTGGGGCTAGGGTTTGATTCCCGATACCGCGATCACTTCGCCTTTGTCACCATCAAACGCTTCTCCGAGCTGTGCGATGTACAAATCCCCGTTGGGACCAAACGCACAGGAGACCGGGCCGAGCAGTTCGTTGGCCAGGACCTCTACTTTCGCAGGCCCGCCTGCCTTTGGCAACGCCACGTGAGCGAGCTTGCCCTTTGGCAAAACTTCCGTCAGCGTCCAATGGTTGTCGACAACCACGATGGAATCGCTGTTAGGGACACGCGCCATGCCCATCGGGTCAGCCAATCCCGGTAACGTCCACTGGCGAACCGCTTTCTTACTGCGCACATCCCACTGCACGATCAGGCCGTCTTCTTTTCCTCCGGCTCCGGAGTAAAGGGCGAGAACGCTATCCGATCCCCAGGGCATCGTGGCCATCGGCGAGTTGATTTCGATGCCTTGCTCGTCGGCAGAAAAGACAGGCGTCAACTTTTTCGACTCGACGTCTACCGCCAACACCCACGACTTAGCATCCGCACCTTGACCGGCGACATAAATCGTTTTGCCGTCCTCTGACAAGCTAAATCCGCATAAGTTTCCTTCACCTTTGTCCGCCGCATCATCGGACGTGGGGGACACAGCATTGGTTGGCTTTCCATCGGCCGCTTTCCCCGCCCCGTCAAAAAACATCACCGTCTCGGCACCGTCTTTCGCCCCCGAATTGGCGATCGCGATGGTCGAATCATTGACCCAAACCGAAGAAAGCGGACCGAGCAAGAAACGTTTGGTCCCCGTTTCGGCATCGACCTTCCAGTATTCAGTTTCGAATCCATCGACCAGCGTTTCCGCTTTGCCATCCTTGACGACCAAGACCCGGCCATTTCCAGAGTCACAAACGGTCAGTCGCCCGTCGGGACTGAACGTCACGCTCGAAGGATTGCACAGCCCCGTGACGACAGCACGCGACTTCAAGCCTTCGGACAGACCATACTCTTGCGCCTCCAGCGAGTGAGTCAGCGCCACAAACGACAGCGTCAAAACGGAGACGAAGTCACGAAATCGGTAATTCAACATCGACATATTTCTCTCGGAGCGAATCGCAGAAAACTCATAGACCTAAGGGGACACAGCACTGCCCAGAAGCACAGCACAGTCAACCTCAGCACCGCTCGGGGACACAGCAATGGGAAACCCATTGAAAGCATCTCGAGCCGAACGGACGATTGTAGTAGCTTCAGGCAACCCCGGGAACGGTGTCACCCCAATGTGACACTCAACGAACAAGAATCACGCAGTCTCTTAACATCACCACCACGCCCCCCAAAAACGGGGACAGAGCAATCGGAGCAGGAACGGGGATAGGGCACATGAGTCGCAGCTGACATCAAAGCAAGGATTTCGGTAGAGCGTCATTCTAAGGTGTCGGAATCCACCTGACCTTCCCGTTAATCCCTCTGATATGCAAGAAGCCTTGGCGGCTCCCGCAACAATCCTCAATCCGTGAGCCTGGCGAAGCGACCGTCAGACAGCAAAGGGACACGTCATTTCATCCGATCGCACCATTTCGTGGAGCCAGCCTCCGGTAAGGCTTTCAAAAAGTGACACCGGGGTTTAGATGCACGGCAGGCAAAATGCTGACACGCCCTATCACAACACCGATAGCGATCAACCGGATTAGCGTTGCCAATACCAATAACAACAATCGCCCATTGAAAATCGGCTGAACCGACCAGCCTCATCGGTCGAAATTAAAGCTTGCAGTCCGTTGAGAGATAGTTTCTACGCCGCCGCTGCGATTAACTGCCTTGCTTCGTTGGTGATGCGAAAGCGGCGACCGGTGATTCTGCTGCGGCAGGATTCGAGTGTTTCGATCCGCGCCGCCACATGGGTGAACACCTCGTCAAAACTGTCGACCAGTTTCGTCCACGCCCGCCGGCTCAGTCCAGTCTGACTCAGTGCCGTGGGGGCTCGACCACAGGTTTTCTTTCGCTTTGGTGACGTTTGCTCGATGGTCCACTCCAGTAATTCGATGTACTGGGGCAGCGTGAGCGGCAAAAACCCCTTATCGGTGAGCCGATGAGGCGAGTCGCTTTCACAAGCTCCGAGATCGTCCCGCCGCTCGTCAATCGTCAGTCTGGCAAGAAACTCGTCACGGCGTATTGAAGGTTTGTGTTTTTGATTTCCATCGCCGCTTGTGACGTTCGCTTGCGATGATTCCAGTGGTGACTCAGCCGTTGATCCGAATTCCGATTCGATGCGAGTTTGGATGGACGAAAACTTGCTTTCCTCGACCGACTCGGCTATTCCGGCGCGAACTTGATTCAAATCAACATAGGCCGCGCAGGCGAGCAGCGACGCTTCGTCTTCGATTCGGATCGCTCGAAACCGGTCTTGCCAGAACTTACCCGATTCCTCGTCTTCGCGGTTGGCCCGCTGGGCGATTCGTTGGTTGAGAAGCCGCATCCACCAACTCGGATCGGAGAGACGGTGGCGAACCTCGGCAAGCCTTTCAGGATTGTTGCGAATCGCGTTTAGTTCGGCCTCGGTCGGTTCAGCCGGCTTACCATCAACCATGCGTGCCGGGCAAATCATCAGCCATCGCAAAGCAATTTCGCGATCATCCCAATCGGCGACGAGTTGTGGCTGCGTCCGAAGGATCAAATGATAGTGGTTCGAGAGAA